>CALGMO010000019.1 GCA_937961665.1 uncultured Fimbriimonadaceae bacterium | reverse complement strand
TCCGTGGAGCCAAACGACGCGCAGATCCGGCCTGGCCGAGGCGAGGCGCTGGCGATAGGAAGCCTTCAGAGCCGAGCAGGCGAGCACCACGCGATCATGCCGCGAGAGCTGCTGGGCCAGTGCGTCGAGCCATGGAGCGCGATCCTCGTCGGTGAGGGGCTGCCCAGCGGCCATCTTCGCAACGTTCGCCGGTGGATGGAAGTCGTCGGCGTCGAGGAAGGCGCATCCAAGTCGGCTCGCCAGCAGCCTTCCGACCGTCGTCTTGCCCGCGCCGCTCACGCCCATCACCAGAACGGCAAGCCTCATGGTTCGATCAGCCCCGTTCGCAGCCCGAGCGAGGAGACGAGCAGGCCGTCCGGGTCGAAGCGGCGGCGCCAGAGTCGCCACTCCTCCAGGTTGGGACCGAGCCACCTGCGGAGATCTTCGGGGCGGAGCGTCGAGTCCTTGGCCAGGTAGAAGCGGCCGCCCGCCTCCAGGACCAGTTCGTTCATCTCGTGCGCGAGCTCCCACAGCCTGTCCCGGTTGGACGGCGTGACCTTGAAGTCCAAGGCGAGGGAGAACCCGTCCACGCCGTGGCTGATGAGACACGGGTCCGGCCGATGGCGCTTGAGCACACCGAGGAACGACTCGAGCCTCCGCTCCTGTTGCAGGGCGATCTGGTTCTCGAACACCCAGCGTGCGGTCTCTTTCGGCACAAACGACTGGTACTGAATGAAGCCTCCCGGCAGGTACGCCCACCGCCAGTTGGGCACGTAGTCCAGCAGGAACGAGAAGGCGACGAGGCTCTGATGCTCCGTTTTGCCGTTTCCGATGACGGTTCCGAGACGGTACTTGGTCGCGTTCAGCAGACGCATTGCGGACCGTCGGTTCAGGAGCTTGAGCACCCGCCACACGACGGACTTCGGAACGAGGCCAAGAACGGTATCCGGCAGATCCTGATGCTCTGTCCGCAACGTCGCCGAGCTGCCCTCCGCGTACCAAGCGGCGTGGATCAGCCCTCTGCCCGCAGACCGGCCGCGCGCGAAGCAGTCGACCCAGCTCACCAGGTAGTCCGCGTCATGGGCGAAGCGCTCGAAGACCTCGAACTGCTGGTCCCAGTTGTCCACTGCCTGGGCATAGACCCTCAAGTCGCCGGACGGCACCCTCTTCATGCGGAGCGCCGCCCGAACGATGATCCCGGCCAAGCCCGCGCCTCCGACCACGGCGCGGAACCCCGCCGCGCTGGGCTCCAGACGGTGGACGACTCCGGTGGTGTCCATCACGTCGAGCCACTCCAGGTGCTCGCCGATGGTTCCAGCCCGGAACGCGTTCTTGCCGTGGATGTTCATGGCCACGGCCCCGCCCAGAGTCGGATACATGGTTCCGCTGACCACGGGCGGCCACCAGCCGTCTTGAAGCGTGAAGCGCCAGAGGTCGCCGATAGTCACGCCGGCCTCTGCGACCAGCAGGCCGGTCGAGGGGTCCCAGCTCAGGATGCGGTTGAGCCGCTCCAGGCCGATGGCGATGGCTTCGGGCAGGATCGCGGCGTCGCCGTAGCTCCTTCCGGCCCCGCGCAGAAGGACCTTCCGTCCCGTCCGCCTCGCGAGCCGCAGGAGCTCCCGCAGGTCGTCCTCACAGGTGGGCTGGAAGAGGTAGGCGTCCGCCGCCGCGGTCATGCCGAAGCCGCAGAGCCGCGCGAGCCGGCCCTCCACCTTCAAACCGGCAACCTCCGGAAGACCGAGGATGGGAGGTTGCGCAGCACGGCGAAGGCGAGGCGATGGCCGAGAGAGAGGTAGTGCTCGCCCGAGACGTGGGCCTTCTCGAGGATCTTCGCCGCAGCGACCTCGGGATCCATCGCGTTGCGCAGGCTCAGGTGGGCCGTCATTTCCGTGCGCATCGGTCCCGGCTTGAAGGTCGCCACGGAGACGCCTCGGGCGTGCAGGCGGTTCCGGAGCGCCTCGAGGTAGGCGTGCAGAGCGGCCTTGCTCGCGTTGTAGGCGGGCTGCCCCCGTCGCCCGCGGTCCCCTGCCACGCTGCCGATGCCGACGATCGCCCCATGGCCGGCTTGCTGGAAGCGCTCCGCCGCCTGGTTCAGCCAAGCCATCGCCCCGAGGACGTTCACGGCGAAGATGCGCAGGTCCTTCGCTGTGTCGAACTCCGTCGGTCCGACCGGCGGCATGACGCCTGCGGAGTAGACGATGAGGTCCAAGCCTGCCGCCATCCTGCAGGCGTCTTCGAAGGCCCGCGGAACTTCCTCGGTTCGAGTGACGTCGTGCATCAGCGGCAGGATCCGGCCGGGCCTGGTCTCGGCGAGCTCTCTCAGCCGGTCCTCTCGGCGGGCCACGGCGACCACCGTGCTGCCCGCTTGGGCCAACTGCAGAGCGATGGCTCGTCCCAACCCCGACGAAGCACCCACGACGACGGCTTTCTCGAAACGCTTCATCGCAGCCTCTCGAATCCCAAGGACGGCAGCACGTCGACCATCGCCAGCGCGGCGAGAAGGCAGAAGAGCGCCACGGTCGCGACGAGGTGTCGGTCGCGGAGGAGCAGCACGTCGGGCTCGCCGATCCCATCGGCCCCCTGAAAGACGAGCAGCAGGTAGCGCATCACCCCATAGGCCACGAGCGGCGCGGTGAGGAAGAGGCCGGGGTGGCTGCGGGCGGTGTGGCTCTCGATGGCGTACAGTCCGTAGCAGAGCACCGAGGCGCTCGCGGCGAGGGTCACCAGCCCGTCCAGGGACTCCTTGGTGTAGGCCGACAGGCTCGGCCTCACGTCCGATCGCTGGTCGCCCAGAGAGTGGAATTCCGCGCGCCGCTTTCCGAAGCTGACCAGCAGCGCCAGAGCGCCGGTGCAGAGCAGGAGCCAACCGGAAACGGCGACACCCATCGCGGCGGCTCCCAAGGCCGCACGGATCACGAAGCCGGAGCCCACGGCGCAGGCGTCCAGAACGGGAACGGCTTTCAGGCCCGCGTTGTATGCCAGCTGGATGGCCGCGTACACGGCTAGCAGCGCCCACGCCGCAGGACGGAGAAGGGCCGCCAGAAGAAGCCCGCCAACCAGCAGCGCGGCGGCGAGGGCCACGGCTTGGCCGATCGAGACCTCGCCGCTGGGGATCGGTCGGCTCCGCTTCCTCGGATGGGCGCGATCCCGATCCGCGTCGCGGACGTCGTTCCAAGCGTAGAAGGCCGAGCTGATCAGGCACATCGCCGCGAAGGCCGTGGCGGACGCCGCCCAACTCGCGGGATCCCGAAACGAGCCGGTGAAAAGCAGTCCGGCGAACACGAGTAGGTTCTTGGTCCAGTGGTGGGGCCGAGCCAACCGAACCAACCCGCGAGGCGACATCAGGAGCATTATGGCCTCAGCCGGAGCTGCACCCGCGCGGTTATCATCACAGGCGATGTGCGGAATCGCCGGATACCTCGGCCCCAGAAACGCCGTTGAGACCGTCTTTGAGCAGCTGAAGCTGCTGGAGTACAGGGGGTACGACAGCGCGGGCATCGCCTTTCTGCAGGACGGAGACATCCGCATCCTGAAGCGCGCCGGCAAGCTGACGGAGCTGGGCAAGGCCGTGGCGGAGGAGATGCCGGAGGCACGACTCGCGATCGCGCACTCGCGGTGGGCGACCCACGGCGGCCCCACGGACGAGAACGCCCATCCGCACTACGACCAGTTTCAGCAGGTCGCGATCATCCACAACGGCATCATCGAGAACTACCTGGAGCTGAAGGAGCGGCTCGCGGCGGAGGGTCACTCGTTCCGAAGCGAGACGGACACCGAGGGGGCCGCGCACGTGATCGGAAGGGAGTACGAGGAGGGCGTGCCCCTCGAGGAGGCGGTCCGCCGAGCCGCCGGAAAGCTGCGGGGGGCCTACGCGTTCGTGGTGATCAGCAAGCGCGAGCCGGACAAGATCGTAGCCACGCGCAACGCCAGCCCCCTGATCGTGGGCTTGGGCGAGGGCGAGCAGTTCCTGGCCAGCGACATTCCCGCGCTGCTCCCGTTCACGCGCAGGGTGGTCGTCGTGAAGGAGGGCGAGGTCGCGGTCCTGCGGCGTGAGGGAGTCTCGCTCCTGGATTCGGCGGGCAAGCCGGCGCCGATCGAGCCGATGGAAGTGCAGTGGGACGTGGCGGCCGCCGAGCGCGGAGGCTACGAGCACTTCATGATCAAGGAGATCCACGAGCAGCCGGACGTGATTCGACAGTGCCTGCTCGGGCGGATCGACGAAGCCGGAAGGATTCGGTTCGAGAACATCTTCTCCGACTACGTCTGGACGGAGATCGACCGCATCAACATCGTCGCCTGCGGCACCGCCTACCACGCCGGCCTGATGGGCAAGCACCTCTTCGAGCGGCTCCTGCGGTTGCCGACCGACGTGTTCCACTCCAGCGAGTTCCGCTACGGCGATCCGGTTCTCTCGGAGAAGTCCTTGGCGATCTTCATCTCCCAGTCGGGAGAGACCGCCGACTCGCTTGCGGCGCTGAAGCTCTGCCAGCAGAGGCGGATTCGAACCCTGGGGATCGTCAACGTGGTCGGCTCCAGCATCGCCCGGGAGTGTGACCGCACCATCCTCACGCAGGCGGGGCCGGAGATCTCCGTCGCCAGCACCAAGGCCTACACGGCTCAGGTGGTCGTTCTCTCGCTCCTGGCCTTCTACCTGGCCCAAGTGCGAGAGGCCCCCGGAGTCCGGGTCCCAGAGGGTGTGGACGAGCTGAAGCGCCTTTCGGACATGGCGCGTGCCGCGCTCGCCTTGGAGGAGCAGGTGGAGCCCTTGTCGGAGAAGGTCGCCGCCTCGCCGCTCGTGTTCTTCATCGGGAGAGCGGCGGACGCGCACGTGGCCCTCGAGGGGGCTCTCAAGCTGAAGGAGGTCGCCTACATCCCAACCCAGGAGTCTCCAGCGGGAGAGATGAAACACGGCCCCTTGGCGCTGGTGGAGAGCGGCGTGGTGGCCATCGTGGGAGCGACGGACTCCAAGGTGCGCGACAAGACGGTGTCGAACATGATGGAGATCAAGGCCCGGGGCGGAACCCTCATCGCCCTAACCACCGAGGACGACGAGACGACGTGCCAGGTGGCGGACCACGTGCTCCGTCTGCCGAAGTCCCGGTTCGACTTCTTCTCGGCGCTGCTCAGTGTGATCCCGATGCAGCTGCTCGCCTATCACGTCGCCCGGCGGCGGGGCTGCGAGATCGACCAGCCGCGGAACCTGGCGAAGTCGGTCACCGTCGAATAGGTCCGTCGGACCCAGCAGAGTTCCCGGTTCCTCCAGCGCTCGCCGAGGATGGAACGGTCCTTGCGGCCGATGGTGTTTGGTGTTGTCCCGATCGTCGCAAGGAACCGCAATGTACAATGAAGGTATTGAGTTGGCTTTGCCCTTTTGGGCGGCAAAGGAGCGCCTGTTGGGGTTCGTCCAAGGCTGCAACGGGTGATGCGATGGCTGTTAGTCGACCGATGATGACGGAAGTGCGGACCGGTCCGATTCTGAACGGAGAGCGCCGCTCGCCTTCCCGAGGGTATCTCGCCGCCAAGAGGACGCTGGACCTCGTCGTATCGGCTGCACTGTTGCTGTTGCTGTTCCCGCTGTTCGTCGTGCTCGCGCTCCTTGTCAAGCTCTCCAGCCCGGGACCGATCTTCTACTGTTGCGACCGGGTCGGCAAGGATGGGCGGCGGTTCAAGTTCGTGAAGTTCCGATCGATGTACGTCGATGCGGATCAGCGCCTCGCCGAGCTGGTGGCCAAGAACGAGAAGGACGGTCCGATCTTCAAGATGACGAACGACCCGCGGGTGACCAAGGTCGGACGTTGGCTCCGCAAGTTCAGCCTGGACGAGCTGCCGCAGCTGGTCCACGTGTTCACCGGACACATGAGCCTGGTCGGGCCGCGCCCCCCGTTGCCCCGCGAGGTCGAGCAGTACGACGACTACGCCTGGCAGCGCCTCACCGTCAAGCCCGGGCTCACCTGCTACTGGCAGATCTGCGGGCGGAGCCGCCTCACGTTCGACGAGTGGATGGCCCTCGACCACAAGTATCTCGACGAAATGTCGTTCTGGACGGATCTCAAGATCCTCCTGAAGACTCCACTGTCCGTGCTCCGCGGCGAAGGAGCCTGCTGAGGACCCGATTTCTCATGGATGGGGCACGGGCTGTGCTGATTGTGCGTTTCACCGATTGGGCTATCGTCCGAGATGGCCTTTGCCGAAGATAAGAGGACATGCCGATGCGTTCGTCACCGTGGATTCTGTTCGTCGTTCTGAGCCTCATGGCGTGGCTCGCTCCGGGAGCCCCGGCTCAGGGCACGCCGCCTGGCGATCGCCCCCTGGAGATCCCTTCGGACTACAAGCTGGGTCCGGAGGACGTCATCTCCGTGGTCACGCGGGATGTTCCGGAGCTGTCCGGAGACTTCCTGATTCGGCTGGACGGCAAGTTCACCATGCCGATCATCGGCGACGTCGAGGCCGCCGGCCTCACCGTCACGGAGCTGAAGTACCGCCTGGAGCAGGCCCTGCGGCGCGAGCTGAGGGAGCCCCAGGTCACGGTCAACGTCAAGCAGATGCGTTTGAACCGCGTGTACGTCTTGGGCGCGGTCGGACGCCCGAGCATCATCGACTATCGTCCTGGCTGGAGGCTGACGGAGGCCATCGCGGCCGTCGGAGGCTTGGGGAACCTGCCGGAGCGCCTGCGGGCCTTGGTCATCCGCGGCGGGCAGACGACCGTGGTGGAGCTCCGCGAGATCTTCATCGACGGAAAGAACGAGTCGAACCTGCTCCTTCAGCCCGGCGACGTGATCAGCATTCAGAGCGACGCCACGATCCGGGTGAACATCCTCGGGCCGGTGGGTCGGCCGGGTCTCGTGACGATCCTTGAGGGCCAAGGCATCGTGGAGGCCCTCGCGGCGGCCGGCGGCGAGAGCGAGCGTGCGGCTCTCACTCGGGCCAAGGTCGTTCGCCGCGGCCAGGAGATTCCCGTGGACATGTACGCCGCCGTCAAGAAGGGTCGCACGGACCTGAACCTGAAGCTCGAGGACAACGACACGATCATCATTCCGGAGGTGACGGCTCGGATCGCCGTCGTCGGCCAAGTGAAGCAGTCCGGCGCCCAGGTCATTCCGGACGGTCGCGAGTGGACGCTGTCCCAAGCGATCTCCAACGCCGGCGGACCCGCGCCGGGAGCCAAGACCGACGGCGTCACCATCATTCGCCAGACGCCCGAGGGCAAGGTGGAGAGGATCAACATCAACTACCGGGACATCATCGCGAACAAGCCGGGCGCCGTGGATCCGGTGCTGCAGGACCGCGACGTGGTGTTCGTTCCTCAGAGCGGAAAGGCGGGCACCGGAGAGATCAGCGCCGTGCTGGGACTGGTGTTCTGGCCGCTCCGACTGCTCGGCTTCTAGCGGCCGCGGGTTCGAGGCGGGGCCCGGTCGGCGAGA
>CALGMO010000018.1 GCA_937961665.1 uncultured Fimbriimonadaceae bacterium | reverse complement strand
AGGATAGCCAGGAGCCGATCGAGCGTTCGGCGGCGCCGAACCAGGGGCGCTGACCGCTTGCTTCGCCGCACCTTCATCCACGTCGAGGGCATCGGGCCGGAGGTGGAGCAGGCGCTCTGGCGCCAGGGGTGCACCGACTGGGAGACGTTTCTGGACTCTCCCGACTGGTTCGACATCGGAGAGGCAGATCGCCAGCGGGTCGTGGAGCAGCTGCAGGAGTCGATGGACCGGCTGCAGGCGGGCGACCACGCCTACTTCGCACGGCGCCTCGGCCTGACGCACGCCTGGAGGGCCTACCCGGACTTCAGAGAAAGGTGCGCGTACCTCGACATCGAAACCGACGGCGGGCGGTTCGGCCGGTCCATCACGCTCATCGGCCTCTACGACGGCGAGCAGTTCCACCACTGGGTGCGCGGCGAGGGCCTAGAGGGGTTTCGGGACGCCATCAGTCACTACTCGATGGTCGTGACCTTCTTCGGCTCGCGGTTCGACCTGCCGCTTCTGGAGCAGCGGTTCCGTGGGTTGCGGTTCGATCAGATTCACTTGGATCTCTGCCCGACCCTGCGTCGCATCGGCCTTTCCGGCGGTCTGAAGCGGATCGAGAAGGAGCTGGGGATCGTGCGGGCCGAGGATGTGGAGGGGCTCGGCGGGCGGGACGCGATCCAGCTCTGGAAGGCGTACGAGCTCGGGCACGACGAGGATGCGCTGCGGCGGCTGATCGCCTACAACCGCGAGGACGTCGTGAACCTGGAGACCCTGGCCGTCTACGCCTACGGCAAGCTGTCCAAGGCCGTGTTCGGCTAGCCTGCCAACTGCCGGAAGATCCCGAGCGCCCTATCGATGTCGTCGCCCGTCACGTCCGCATGCGTCACCAGGCGGATCCTGCGGGGGCCGGTCGGCAGGCACCACACGCCCTCGGCGTGCAGGCGGGCCTGCCAGATGGCGGCCTCGCCGGGCAAGCCCACCTGAACGATGTTGGTCTGCACCGTGGCGAGGTCCACCTCGAAGCCCGGCAGCTCGGCGAGTCCCTCCGCCAGGCGCCTGGCGTTGGCATGGTCCTCGGCCAGGCGATCCACGTATCGGGTCAGGCTCAGGATGCCGCACGCGGCGAGGATGCCCGCTTGGCGCATGCCGCCGCCCATCCTCTTGCGCCAGACTCTGGCGCGCTCGATGAAGTCGCCGGGGCCGCAGAGAACCGAACCGACGGGTGCGCGGAGGCCCTTGCTGAGGCAGACGCTCACGGTGTCCACCCACCGGGTGATCTCCCTAACATCGACGCCCAACGCCACAGCGGCGTTGAACACCCTCGCCCCGTCCAGGTGGACCCTGAGACCGAACCGATCCGCGACGGCTCGGTATTCCCGCATCCTCTCCAGCGGGATGACGGTGCCTCCGGCTCGGTTATGGGTGTTCTCGAGGCAGAGCAGGCGCGTACCTGGAGTGTGGATCGTCGCGGCGGTGACGCGACGCGCGATCTCCTCGGGGTCCATGACGCCGCGGTCCGAGGGCAGGGTCCAGGTGAGGACGCCCGCGTGGACCGCCGGCCCGCCAACCTCGTAGAACAGGATGTGCGACTCCTGCTCGGCGATCAGCGCATCGCCGCGCTGGCAGTGGCACGCGATGGCGATCTGGTTGCTCATCGTGCCGCTCGGCACGAACACCGCCGCCTCCTTGCCCGTCTTCTGGGCGGCGAGCTCCTCCAGCTCCCGAACGGTCGGGTCGTCGCCGAGAACGTCGTCGCCGAGGGGCGCTCGCGCCATCGCCTCGTACATCTCGGGAGTCGGGCGGGTGACCGTGTCGCTCCGAAGATCGATGATGCCGCTCAAGTCAGATTCCTCCGAAGAAAGTCCGTGAACAGATGCTCGATGCGTTGCCAGGCCGCCGGGGTGAAGGCGTGGTCCTGTCCCGGAAGAAGATGCAGCTCGACGGTGCCGCCGGCCGCCTGCAGAGCCTCAGCGAGGAGGCGAGTCTGGCTCGGCGGCACCACGGAGTCCGCCAAGCCGTGGGCCAGGAAGAACGGCGGAGGCGTGGGCCTCACGTGGCAGACCGGGCTCGCGTCAGCATAGAGGTCGGGCGCTTCCTCGATCGGGGCGCCGAAGAGCAGCGGAAGGAAGCTCTGGCAGACGGGGTGCTCCAGAAGCTCCCGGTCTCTGACGTCGGACACTCCGCACAGGTCCACCACGCACCTGCTGCGCAGAGGCTCGGGGGCGGCCAGCCCGAGCATCGCCGCCATGTGGCCTCCTGCCGAGTTGCCCAGGCTGGCGCGCCGCTCCGGGTCGATGCCCCAGCGACCGGGGTCTCCGAGGATGGACGCCACCCCGTCGAACAGGTCCTGCACCGGCACGGGATGGCGCACGGCGGGAGCGAGTCGGTACGGCATGCAGAACGCCGCGAACCCCCGCGACGCCAGAGGGGTGGCCACGGGGTGCATGTGCGAAGGATCGCCTCCAACCCACCCCCCTCCATGGATGCAGAACACCGCCGGGGCCACGCGCTCGCCGGCAGGCAGGAAAGCGTCGAAGCGCAGGGTGTGCCCGTCCCGCGTTTCGAACGGAACGCCCAGCTCTTGGCGGATGGGACGAAGGATCATGTGAGCTCCGCCAACACCTCGGCGACGGCCTCGACCGACTCGCCGAGGGTTCGCACCGCGAAGTCCGACTCTTCCTCGCTCAGGATGAGCGGCGGCTCCAGACGCATCACCCGGGGATTGTTGAGCGTGTAGGCGGCGCACATGCCGCGCATCAGAAGCTGGGCCACCGTGAGCTCGCCCACCTCGTCCATGGCGAACTCGACGCCGATCATAAGCCCCCGGCCCCGCACGTCCGCGATCAGTTCGGGGAAGCGGCTCTGGAGCTCCCGCAGCCCTGCGAGCATGCGCTGCCCAAGCACGGCCGACCGCTCCACCAGCCCCTCCTCCTGGATCACCCGCACCGTGGCGAGACCCGCGGCGCAGGCCATGGGGTTGCCGCCGAACGTGCTGGTGTGAGTGAGGGGGTTCTCGGCGAACACGGCGTCCCACACCCTCTCGGTTCCACCGATGGCGCCGATGGGCATCACGCCACCGCCGAGCGCCTTGGCCATCGTCAGGATGTCGGGAGAGACGCCGTCGTGCTCGCAGCCGAACATCCTGCCGGTTCGGCCCAGCCCGGTCTGCACCTCGTCCACCACGAGGAGCGCCCCCACCTCGTCGCACCGTCGCCTGAGCTCGGCGAGGTAGCCGTCCGGCGGAATGCGGATGCCACCCTCTCCCTGTACGGCCTCGACGATCACGCAGGCCGTCTCCTCGTCGATGGCCTCGCGGGCGGCCGCGGCGTTGCCGTAGGGCACGAACTCCACCCCCGGCATCAGCGGCTCGTAAGGATGGCGGTACTTGTCCCGGCCCGTCGTGCTCAGCGCTCCGATCGTCTTGCCATGGAAGCCACCCTCGGTGCTGACGATCTTGCGGCGGCCCGTGGCCTTTTTGGCGAACTTCAGAGCGCCCTCCACCGCCTCGGCGCCGCTGTTGCAGAAGAAGAAGAAGTCCACGCCGGGGGGCGTCACGCGCGCCAGCTCGGCTGCGAGATCGGCTGCGGGCTGGGAGAAGAACGCCTTGCCGCTCAGGGGCATCCGGTCCAGCTGGTTGCGGACGGCCTCCACCACCTTCGGATGGCGGTGCCCCAGCGAGAACACGCCGTAGCCGCCGAGGCAGTCGAGAAAGCGACGTCCCTCGTGGTCGGTGATGTAGCAACCCTCCGCCTCCATCTCCACGCCGAATCCGGCGAAAGAGACCAGCCGCGCCAGACCGGGATTGATGTGCTGGGAGTACTTCGAGACGACGTCGTCGAAGATCGCCTCAGAGTGCATGGCCCAGTATAGCCGAGCCCACCGAGTTCGATTCGAAGCGGGAGGCCAGCGGCGCCGATTCCGGATGGGGGAACCGTCTGGCCAGTTTGCGGCAGAGGTCGTCGAACCGTGCCGCGGCGGCCTTGGCGTCCTTCGCCGCCATCGGCGCGACGCGTCCGCGGGAGATCGAGCAGGGCGTGATCGCGAACCGCTCCAGCCGTCCCTCGTCGCTGAACCTCAGATGGAAGAGCGCCGTCGAGCCAGGCAGGGCAGACACGAGGTTCCCAACCGAGTAAAGGATCGGCCGCCCGCGGTACAGCTCGGCCCCCTGCAGAACGTGCGGGTGGTGCATCACCACCAGGTCGGCTCCCTCGTCCACGCACGCCCTCGCCAGAGCGACTTGGTATGCGGTGGGCGTATCCCGCTTCTCCAACCCCGTGTGGATCGCGAGCACCAGGAAGGGAGCCAGCTCCTTGCCGGCCGTGATGATCCGTCGGATGCTCGCCCTGGCGCGCTCCGAGATCGCCCCGCCGAAGGACCACGCTGCGACGCCGGGGCTCCGCTCGGTAGCCGGCGCGGCCTTCCGGTTCGCCCGATCGCCCACGAACGACAGCACCGACGCCATGGCGATCGCCCCGCCCCCCGCGAGGGGCACGCGGACCGGGCGGAACGCCTCCTCCGCAACCGAACCCGCTCCGGCGAAGCGGATCCCGGCTCGGCCTAGGGCAGCCAAGCACTCCGAGAGCCCCTGGGGCCCGAAGTCCATCTGGTGGTTGCAGGCGAGGCTGACGGCGTCGATTCCGACCTCGGCGAGATGGGCCGCATGGGCGGGATCGGCCTTAAGGATGAACTGGGTGCGGGCCCGCAGCTCCTCCGGCGTCTTGAGCTTCGACTTGGTCTGGGCGGTGGTGAGCGGGATCTCCAGGTTCACGATGGCGGCGTCCGCACGCGACAGGTGGCTTCGAACGGCCTCCAACGGCCTGCCGCCGGGCCGGATGCCGTTCAGCATGACGTCCCCACCTAGAACGAGCGTCCAGGAGGATGGGAGGGCCAGGACCGTGGCCAGCAGCAGCACCATGTTATGAGACGACCGAGGCGAGCCCCGCGATCCGTCGGCCTGGCGAAACCCCGGGCCCCGGAGAGCGTAGGTAGGAAGCGAGGTCAACAACGATGCCGATTTCCACTTTCGCCATTGGATGCGCTCTCGCCGTGGGTGCCGTCGTCGCCCAAGACTCCGTGCTTCTCCGGAGGCCGATGGATCCCGGCGTCAAGGACGAGTACAAGGTCGAGTTCCAGATCAAGCAGACCATCGACATTCCGGAGATGGGCGGCCCGCAGCCCTTCGGGATCGCGGGCGTGATGAAGAGCACGGTCCAGGTTGGTCAGCCGGTGCCGGACAAGGGCGTCGCCAGGGCTGAGCTCGTGCTGAGCGAGGTGCGCCTCAAGTTCGACGGCCTGGCGGCGATGATGGAGAGCTTGCTGACGAGCATGCCCAAGGAGATGCGCTATCAGGGAACCATCGACCCGCGCAACCGCCTTGCGGACATGAAGCCTGTGGCGCAGAGTCCGGTTGGTCCGTTCCTGGGCGTCGCCGCCACGGCGTGGGGCCAGATGGCCGCCTATCCCGACCAGTCGGTCAAGGTCGGAGACGCCTGGGAGATGACGATGCCGAAGGCCCCCGGCCTGACGAACAAGGAGGCCAAGCTGCAGTTCAAAGCCGTGGGAACCAAGGAGCTGGAGGGGAAGGCGCTCGTGGTGCTCGCGGGCGAGGGGACGATCGACGGCATGACGGACCTGTCCGAGATGATGTCCCAGGCGGGCATGGCCGGCGGCCCGAACGGCGGGGCGCGGATCTATGGCCCGCTCAAGGTCAAGGTGGAGTATTGGGTGGATCCTGCGACGGGCCGGCTGCACCGGTACGCCGCTCAGATGGCGGGGAAGCAGACTCTCGACCTCGCGTCGATGGGCATCGTCGCCCCGGTCGACGTGAACATCACGAGCCAGATGACGCTCCTGAAGCCGGGCGAGTCCACGCTGGAGAAGATCAAAGTCGACCCAGTCCGCAACGACGAGGGCGGCAAGCAGGTCGCCCCCTAGGCGGGGCGGATAGCGCGCGGGGACCGGCTCCACCGAGCCGGTCCCTCCGTTCCGTCAGTCCTCGCCTTGGACGGAGCCGACCTGCAACGTGAGCTCCTCGCGGGTCTCGATCTTGGCGAGCTGACCGTCGCGGATGTGGAAGATCCGGTCGGACGCGTCCAGCATCTTCAGGTCGTGGGTGGCGGAGATGATCGTGACGCCCTGCTCCTTGTTCAGCCTGCGGAGGAGCTCGATGATCTCCTTGCCGGTCCGCAGGTCCAGGTTGCCCGTCGGCTCGTCCGCCAGCACGATCGACGGGTTGTTCGCCAGGGCGCGGGCGATCGCGACCCGCTGCTGCTGCCCGCCGGAGAGCTCGTTGGGACGGTGGTGGTAGCGGTTCTGCAGACCCACCAAGTCGAGGAGCATCATGCCCCGCTCGTCCGCCTCGTCCGGCTGCATCCCGGCGAAGAGCATCGGAAGCGTCACGTTCTCCAGGGCGGTTCGGACCGTGATCAGGTTGAAGGTCTGAAAGATGTAGCCGATGGTGTGGCAGCGGAGGAATGCCAGCTCCCGCGCGGTCAGCTGGGCGATGTCCACCGAGTTCACGAACACCGAGCCTTCGTCGGGCTTGTCCAGCCCGCCGATCATGTTGAACAGCGTGGACTTGCCGGATCCGGAGGGTCCCATGATGGACACGTACTCGCCCCGGTAGATCTCGCACGAAACCCCATTGAGGGCGCGGACCTCGGCCTCGCCCATCCCGTAGACCTTGACCACGTTGGTGGTTCGAACAACGACGTCAGCCATTCACACCTCGACGCGGAGAGCCGCCGCTGCCGGCATGCGGGCGGCCTGGATGGCGGGCGCGATCGCCGCCACGATCGTCATCAGCACGCCGACCAGCGTGCCCAAGCCGACAACCTTGAGGAATCCTTCCCAGCCCGCGCTGGAGCCGTCGATCGCGAGGACGATGCTCATCAACCCCGCGCCGATCAGGCTTCCGCCGACCGAGCCGATCAGACCGAGCAGGGCTGCCTCGATGCAGAACACCTTCACGATGAACCCGTCCGATGCGCCCAGGCACTTGATCGTGCCGATCTCGCGGTAGCGCTCCGCGACGCTCATCAACATCGAGTTCGTCACTCCGACCAGGCACATCACCAGAGACGTCGCCACCAGCCACTTGAGGCGAGCGGCGTCCTGCGGCTCCGCGGAGGCGGCCTGCGCCTCCCGCAGAAGCTGGATGCTCGCGAAGAACGCGATGCCCAGCGCGACGCCGAGGCACGTGACCGCCTGGCGGACGAACCGGACGCGGATGCTCGCCAGCGCCTGATGCCATGCGACCCACAGCGGCGGGTCGGTGTTCTTTATCTCCTTCGTCGGGAGGGCCGTGCTCCTCGGATCCATAGGGTGATCAGCCTGCGTTGGGCGAGCATCTGAAGGAACGCGCCCAACGCCGCGTCCGCCTCGACGCGGCTCATCTTGTACTGTTCGCGAAGCCTCCGGGAAATTCCTTCAAAACTCGTGTTGCCGTCGATCGATTTCCACACGAAGGCTCCGACGGGCTCGAGCTCGAACCTCTTCGTCTCCGGCTGCTTCAGAATCCGGGCCAATCCCGCGATCCATCGGTTGGTGGAGGTTTGGAGCGGCGCCTCCAGAATCAGCCCGGACTCACCCTCGGAAACCACCTTCACCGCCGGATTGGCCATCGGCACGGCCTTGCGGAGCTCTTCCGGCTCCAGGCGGCGCCGTCGGTCGAGGGTGGAGCTCAGGATTCGAGCCAGTCCCATTCCGGCCTCCATTGTGGCTTGCGGTACGACGCCTTCAGCGCCAGGATGCGGTTCTTGTCGCGATCCAGTCGGACGAGCGCCCGCGAGCGCCAACCGAGCCGCGACGGTCCGTCCCAATAGAGGCTATCGGGACCGTCCTGGTGCGTGCCCTGCTCGGACAGCGAGAGCGCCGCGACGGCCCACCTTGCGAGGCCGTGCTGCGCGGCCAGCTGCTCGCCGAACCCCCACCGGCTGGCTTGGGCCCGAAACCCTTTGGCGGAAAACTCCAGCACCGTCCGTCCCGCCTGGAAGGTGCGCTTCTCGAGCTGGACGAGGGACGGGAAGCGGACGTCCAGGCCGAGAACGCTCCAGCGGTCCGGCCCCTTCGGGTCCATCGGGCGGAACGTGGAGGCGATCCGGCGATAGAGCGCCAGACTGTCCTTGCGATCTCCCAGCAGTTCCAGGAAGAAGACGCGGCCGCAGACGGGGGAGTAGAAGAGCTGCCCCTGAGCCTTCGCGTGCGCCCGCCAGCGGTAGGCGATCCCATCGTCGCTCTCCTCCAGCTCGGATTCGAACGCCTTGCCAGCCCTGCGGGCCTCCTTCTGAAGGATCCGGAAGTAGGCGAAGAGCGAGTCCTTGAGCCTGCCCGGACGTCTGGTGGCTTTCCAGCGCACCTGGAAGCCCATGCTCCCCGGCGAGCCGAACCTGCAGTAACCCTCCCGCCGGTCTCCGATCAGCGAGACGGGGGCCCAATCCTCCGGCAGCAAGACCTCGAAGCCCTGCCAGCGGAACGCCGCCTGCTTCTCAAGGCTCACTCGTTGGCTTCTTCTCGGTCTCCTCGTGGACGGCCTTTTCCAGGTTCTTTCGGCCTTCCTCGAGGCCCTTCTGGAGCTCGCCGACGCCGCGACCCACGCCCCGCAGCAGCTCCGGGATCTTCTTGCCGCCGAAGAGCACGAGGATGACGATCAGGATGATCCAGAGCTCTTGGCCTTGAGGGATCAGAGCGAGCGGACTCAGGGCGTTCATGGGGCAGGCACCTCTGCCGCAGAGTATACGCGATGGCGCCTCCGGCTCTTCGGGCTAAACTCCAGGCGATGGAGGGCCTTCGGGGCATTCCGAGCGTCGACGTTCTCGCGGAGAGCCTGGATCCGAGCGTGCCGCGCGCCTATCGCGTCGAAGCGGCGCGAGCGGCCCAGCAGTGGGCCCGCAACGCGCTTCGGAGTGGAGAGCCAGCCGACCCATCCGTCGTCCGAGAGAGGGCGCGGATGGTTCTGGGTCGGCTGAGGACGCCCTCGCTGCGCCCGGCGATCAACGCGACGGGCGTCGTCCTGCATACCGGCCTCGGCCGCGCCCGCTGGGCGCGAGAGGCCTCGCGCGCGGCGTTCGAGGCGACCGCGTCTCACGCCGTTCTCGAAGTGGATCCGGACACCGGGAGCCGCGGCGACCGCCAGGCGCACGTCGAGGCGCATCTGCGGGCGCTGGTCGGCTGCGAGGCTGCGTTCGTGGTGAACAACTGCGCCGCCGCCGTGCTGCTGGTTCTCAGCGCGCTCGCGAGGGACCGGGAGGTTGTCCTGTCCCGGGGGCAGATGGTCGAGATCGGCGGCTCCTTCCGAATGCCGGAGATCGTGCAGTCTTCCGGTTGCCGCTTGGTCGAGGTTGGCTGCACGAACAAGACACGCGTCTCCGACTACGAGCGGGCCCTTGGTCCGAACACCGCCGCGCTGCTGCGTTGCCACCCGAGCAACTTCGCGATCGTTGGCTTCTCGGAGGAGCCGGACCCCAGGATGCTTCGGGAGCTGGCCGATCGGCACGGCGTGCTCCTCGTGGAGGACATGGGATCCGGCTGCCTCGCCGACCTCTCCCGCTTGGGTCTGCCGAAAGTGGAGACCATGCGCGACGTGGCCTCCTGGGCTCACATCGCCACCGCGAGCGGCGACAAGCTGCTCGGCGGGCCCCAGGCTGGCATCGTCTTCGGAGAGCGGCGCTGGGTGGATCGCGCTCGCAGCCACCCGCTCGCGCGGGCGGTTCGACCCGACAAGGCGACCCTGTCGGCTCTCGAGGCCACCCTGCGGCTGTACCGGGAGGGCCGGGAGACGGAGATTCCGACCCTGCGCTACCTCGCCAGAGGCGAGTTGGAGCTGAAGCGCCTGGCCCGTCGGCTGGCCAGACGGATCGGACCAACGGCGACCGTGGAGCGAGCGGAGAGCGAGGTGGGAGGC
Source organism: uncultured Fimbriimonadaceae bacterium (assembly GCA_937961665.1). Taxonomy (GTDB): domain Bacteria; phylum Armatimonadota; class Fimbriimonadia; order Fimbriimonadales; family Fimbriimonadaceae; genus UBA8783. The sequence continues at coordinate 5,804 of CALGMO010000018.1, read as the reverse complement.
GGTTCGCTCCCCGGCGTTTCTCTGCCCACCTGGGTCGTCGGCGTCGCCTCCGGCGATCCGCAGGCCGTCGCCCAACGCCTGAGGCTCGGAGAACCTCCCGTTTTCTGCCGCATCCGTGGCGAAAAAGTCCTTCTCGATCCGCGGACCATGGAGGAAGATGAATTGGGGGTTGCGGCGGCCGCGGTGATCGAGGCCGTCGCCAGGGAAGGAGCCGATGGATAAGGCGTTGGAGCGCCTGCAGGCCCAGAACGACACGGTGCGGGCGTTGGTCAAGGCACTCGACCTGACGGTGCCGGGGGAGGGCGGCCACTCCGAGCGGGTCTCGGTCTACGCAGTGGCGACGGGGGAGCGCATGGGGATGGGCCCGGAGGAGCTGATCCACCTGCGGCGCGGCGCCGCTCTGCACGACGTGGGCAAGCTCGGGCTGAACCGCCACCTTTTGCACAAGATCGGCGAACTGACCGAGGCCGAGATGGACGAGATTCGGCTGCACGCGATCCTCGCCATGCGCGTGATCGAGTCTCTGCCCTGGCTGGAGCCGGCCTTGCCGATGATCGTCCATCACCACGAGCGCTGGGACGGCCGCGGCTACCCGGACGGCCTCAAGGGGAAGGAGATCCCGCTCGGCGCGAGGATCATCGCCGTCGCGGAGACGTACGACGTTCTCACTTCCCCCTCGTGCTGGAAGCAGTGGATGGAGGACTTCGACGCGTTGGAAGAGATCCGTCGATGCCGGGGCACCCAGTTCGACCCGGAGGTCGTGGACGCCTTCGAGCAGATCGCGCCTCTCGTCCAGCCGGTGGTGGCCGTAGAGTCGGGCTAGCCCAGCATCTCCACCGCTCCGAAGTCCTCCACATCCAGAACCAGCCTGCTGTCCGCTGCCACCCGACTGGTGAGGGCCGACCAGACGGGCGAGTGCGTCAGGGCGAACTTGTGCAGGTCCTCCAGCCTGTCTCGGGGCTCCTTGGATCGGACGAGGACCTTCGCGTGGATGGCCGAGAACCCGGGCCGGCCGGGGCCGATGCCCAAGAACCCTGCGACGTCCCCCTCGCCCCGCACCTCCACCGCGAGCGCATCCAGCCGAATGCCCATCGCGGCCGCATGGGCGACGAACGCCGCCGCGAGGCAGCCGCCCAGGCTGCAGAGGAGGAGCTCCATCGGAAGGAAGCCCGCATCCTGACCCTGGAGAGTGGGGGGAAAGTCCGTCTCGACGGAGTGGTGTTGCGGGTGCACCTCCTGGTCCCCCGCCAACCTGGCCGACTGGACGGAGTGTCGGGCATGAAACCCCGCGATCCACTCCGAGCGAACGCGGATCGTGAAGAGGCCCTTGACCGGATCCCTTCGAATCTCGTCGAAGGTTCCCAGCAGGCTACCGACGTCGATGCCGTTGCAGAGCGTTGCCATGGCTGGCCCTCCGCGGAACGGCAACTACACTATACGACGGGAATCGCGGCGATGGGTATCGTTTCCGGACGTGGTGCCGATTCTGCTGGCCGCCCTAGGCTGCTCCGGCTCGGGTTCGTACCCTTCGCCGAGCCAAGCCGGCTTTCATCATGCGGCCCTGATCTACGGGAAGGCGGAGCGAAGCGTTCGAGACATGGAGCTCTACGCGGCCGAGTTCCGCGACGGATCTCCCCGCCGGTGGATGTTCGACGCCTTTCTGTTTCTGATCCGAAACCTTCCCTCGGGAGCGATCACAGAGGTTGATCCGACCGGCAAGACGGATTGGGAGTACCACTTGGACCAATGGTTCGGCCACGGCCGAGACCTTCGCGCGTTGGACGAGGCGATCGAGGGCGCGACCAAGGTGCTGGGTCGGCCACCCTCGAAACGGAAGGTCATCCTGTCCGTACCCTACCCGCACCCGCAGGTGACGGGATTCGGGGACGTGGACGCCGACGGTCGCTCTGAGGACTTGGGAACTGTAGACGGCAGGCGCGCGGTGCTTCGGTGGTACGTCGGGGAGGCCGTGAGGCGCTTCCGCGAGGCGGACTTCCGGCACCTCGAGCTCTGGGGCTTCTACTGGATGCGGGAGGACCTGCACGGCGGCGACGGCGAGCGCCTGAGGGACCTCGCCGAGATCGTGCACCGGCACGGTTTGAGGGTGCTGTGGATTCCGTATCACAACGCTCCCGGTTGGAAGGCTTGGCGAGAGGCGGGCATCGACGTGTGCATCCGGCAGCCGAACTACGCGTTCTGGGCTGGTCGGCACGAGGGTTCCGTCCGCGCCAATCGGCTCGTTGCGGCGGCCGATGAGGCGCGTGCCGCAGGCGCGGGGATCGAGATCGAGGCGGGACAGGTTCTTTCGAGCCGAGACGACCGCCGTGCCTTCCTGCAGTACCTCGCCGAGGGGTCGTCGGACCGCAGCGGCTATCAGTCGGGGGCGATGGCTTACTACCTCGGGACCGACGTCGTCGAGCAGTCGGCGCGCTCTACGGACGCGGAGGTCCGGCGAGTCTACGAGGCCCTCGCCGACTTCGTCTCCGGCGAGAAAGTGCCCGACCCGGACCCTCCCATGACACCTGCGCGCTCCCTTCCCGCAGCCTGGGGCGGGAGCGGCGTCCTCGAGTTGAGCTTGGCTCGTGACTCCACCCTGGCCGACCTGGAGCTGTACTTGGAGGAGTCGGTCGAACCGTGGCGCGGTCTGGTGGAGGTGGAGGCCCGCACGCGGGACCGCTGGGAGCCGATCGGCTGGGTCGTGCGCGGGGCCTCCGATCGGAGTTCCGGGAGCCACCAAGTCGTCGTCGTGCCGATCCAACGCCCGGTCCGCGAGCTGAGGTTGCGCTGGACCGGCCAAGGGCAGGGCGTGCTCGCGCGCGTCGGAGCGAGGCCGGGCGGCGCGTCCGATCTGCGTCGCCACCTCTGGCTGGGAGAGGCGTACACGATTGATCCGCCCGTCGGGGAGGCCCGATACCCCGATCAGGGCGGCCTTCTGACCGACGGAGCCATTCCGAGAGACGGGTTCCAGAAGGGCGCTTCGGTGGGGTGGCTCGGCGGTTCGGTGCGGATCCTGGTGGATCTGGGTCGCTCGGTTTCGGTCGAAGAGATCCGGCTTCACTGCCACGGAGGCGGAGCTGCGGGCATCGGCTGGCCCGAAGAGGCCGCGGCGGCGGTTTCGGAGGAGAGGCTGTCGCAGCTGCACGGGCTGGGCCCCGCCCATCCCGGTCTGCGCGTTCTGCCCAGCCCCTCGATCGCCATCCGCGCGAGGCGCTCGGACACCGATCAGTCGGGAGCGCTGGTCTTTCGGGCGGAGGCGGCCGCTCGCGGACGGTACGTCCTTCTGACCGCGAAGGCTGCGGGATGGCTGATGGCCGACGAGCTGGAGGTATGGAGCGGGGGCCGGAACGTGGCCCGCGGGAGGCCCTACCTCCTGTTGCCCCATCCGACTGCGGATCGCGTGCCCGAGAGGGTCTACCCCGACGACGGCGTCCGCCTGACCGACGGAAGGGTCGCGCAGGACTTCGAGCCGGGACTGCTGGTCGCCTGGCGGGACGTTCCCCGGCGGACGGTGCGCATCCGGCCGACTCCCGGCGCGGTTCGAGAGGTCGTGGTGTGGGTCTTGGCTGGCGGGCGGCATGGCATTCGATCCCCCGCTCGGGTCGAGGTGGGCCTGCGCGACTCGAAGGGGCGGTGGATCCGCGTCCCTGCGGTCCCGGACTCCCAACCTCCCGAGGATGGAACCTTCTGCCGCCCCGTCCCCTACCGCGCGGTAACGCCCACACCCGTCGAGGTCGTCGAAGCCGAGGTGGTTGTGGAGGGCAGGCCGGGCGCGTGGGTGGCGGTCAGCGAGGTGGAGGCTCGGTAGAGCGCAACAGGGCCAGCACCTCCTCCTCGGTGGTTTGGCCGAAGACGTCGTACCACTCGCCCACGGCGCGAAAGTCCTCGGGAACCAGCAGCGCGTGCACGTCGTCCGCAACGGCTTGGAGGGCGTCCAGCGCGGTGTCGCTGGCGACCGGCACGGCGACCAAGACTCTGCGGGCTTGGGCGGCCCGCAGGGCCCGCGCCACGGCGACCAAGGTTCCTCCCGTCGCGGCGCCGTCGTCCACCACCAGGACCGCGCGGTCCCCGCAGGCAGGCGGGGGCAGAACCCGCCGGTACCGTGCCAGCGATTCCCCGATGGAGCTCCGGAGGCTCTCCAAGGTTCGTTGGAGGCGCTCGCCGCTCAAGCCGAGGCGCCCGGCCCATTCGGGATCCAGCCACCAGCTTCCATCCTCCGCGACCGCCCCCACGCCGAACTCCGGCTGAGCCGGGTGGCCGATCTTCCTCGCCAAGACGACGTTCAAGGGCAGACCGAGCCGTCGTGCGACGGGCTCGGCCACCACCACACCGCCCCGCGGCACCCCGAGCACCAGGTCGGCTCGGCACCCCGAGGCCTCCAGACGCTCGGCGAGCAGCTCCCCCGCATGCCGACGATCGCGGAACATCGTCCTCCGAAGCCCATCGCCAGCGTACCCCGAGGGAGGCTGCGGCCTAGGGTGCGGCTTTGGTCTCCGATGGCTGCCTGTCCGCGGCCGGCGTTGGGTCCACCTCGATAGCGGCTTGCACGGGTCCGACCTTCTCCAGGCGGATGCGGTACCGATAGCCCCGGTAGTCGAAAAAGGCCGGATAGCGATCCGGGTCGGCGATGCGGATCGCGTCGAACGACTGGGCCAGGGTGGAGTGCGGGTCGATCCGGCTGTCTTCCGGCCGTCGGCGGGGATAGTAGCTGGCACCCTCCGCGGGCTGCGGCTGAGGCTGAACGGTCTCGAACTCCTCCAGAGCACGATCCATGAGCCTCAGCTCCGTCTGAAACAGCCTCTGCTGAATCTCGTCGGCGAGCTCGTGGCCCTGCAGGCGGAACCTCTCCTTGAACCAGATCGGGCCACTGTCCACCTCCTCGGCCGCCTCGAGGAGCGTGACGCAGATCTCCCGAGCGCCGCGGAGGACTTCCCAGACCCACGGCGACCACCCGCGGCCTCTGGGAAGGTCGCTGGCGTGGCAAACGAGCGCCTTGCGGTAGTTGCGCAGAACGCTCGGAGCGAGAATGCGGGTGCAGGAGATCAGAAACAGGACGTCACCAGATCGAAGGTCCTGAGGATCGGACAGCAGGCGCACGTCGTGATAAGCTCCTTTGTCCGCTCTCCAGCGGTCCAGATGGGGCCACACCGGGTGATGCCTGTCGGTACAGAGGATGTCGATTTGGTAACTGCCCATATCTCCGTAAGAATACCGAAGAGGCGGCAAAGGGGCTCAGGGATTCTGGGTGCCGAGTCGCGGAGTAAACTGCGGCGGACGATGACCTTCCAAGAACTGATCCGGCGGCTGGACGACTACTGGGCCTCGCAGGGCTGCGCCATTCTGCAGCCCTACGATGTGGAGGTCGGTGCGGGCACCATGCATCCGGCTACGGCTCTCCGATCCTTGGGGCCGGATCCGTGGAACGTCGCTTACGTGCAGCCCAGCCGGAGACCCGCCGACGGCCGGTACACCCGCAACCCGATGCGCAGCCAGCGCTACTACCAGTACCAGGTGATCCTGAAGCCCAGCCCGGACGACGTGGTGGACCTGTACATGGGATCCCTGAACGCCCTCGGCTTCGACACCAAGAAGAACGACGTTCGGCTGGTGGAGGACGACTGGGAGTCACCGTCGCTCGGCGCGAGCGGAGTCGGGTGGGAGGTCTGGCTGGACGGAACGGAGATCACCCAGTTCACGTTCTTCCAGCAGATGGGCGGCATCGAGTGCAACCCGGTGTGCGCCGAGATCACCTACGGTCCGGAGAGGCTGTGCCTGATGCTCAACCGGCAGTCGTCTTTCTGGACGGA
>CALGMO010000017.1 GCA_937961665.1 uncultured Fimbriimonadaceae bacterium | reverse complement strand
GAGCGGGGTGGCGAGAAGCTCAGCGTGGGGCCCGAGGTGGCCTACCACGTCTGGGTCGTTCGGGACGGAACCCGGTCTTCCTGACAGTCTCGCTCGTCCAATCCCCAACCGATGCTTCCCGTGGAGGCCGGAGCCCCACGGTGGATCGCGAGCTCCCCAAGGGTCGGCGATGAGGTGGATTGCGCTTCTGGGGCTCTGCCTGGCGGCGTTGGCGCGCCCGGCGAGCCCAATCGGCTACGAGAAGGTCCGCGTGGGACGGACAACCTACCACGTCGTCAAGGCGGACCTGTCGAGCCCCCGGATCGAGGCCGCCGTCGTGTCGGCGCCCAAGCTGGTGTCCATCTGGCGGCTCGTGTCCGGCCAGAGGGCGGTCGCCGCGGTCACGGGCACGTTCTTCGATCCCCGTTCGCAGAAGCCGGTCGCGGACGTGTTCTCGAACGGCGTCCTCAAGGCCTCAGGAAACCGGGCCACGCTTGTCGGGTTCGACTTCTTCGGTGCCGTGCAGATCCGGGACGTGCCGTTCGGCAAGCCCGTGGATTGGAGCGAGTTCCGGCACGGCCTGCGGGGAGCGGTGCGGGTCGTGACGAAGGGGCGCATTCGGCCCGACCCGAAGGCCCAGCGGTTCCGCGACCCGCGCATCTGGGGCAGGGCGGCGCGCACCGGGCTGGGGGTGACCAAGAGCGGCAAGCTGGTGCTCATCGCCACCTCGCAACGGGTCCACCTGCGCGAGCTGGGAGCCGCCATGGTCAGGGCCGGGGTTCGCGAGGGGGTCGCCCTGGATGGCGGGGGCAGCACGGCGCTGTACTACCGCGGACAGCTGGTCGCCCGCCCCAGTCGCCTGCTCAACAACCTCGTGGTGCTGCGCGTGAAGGACCCGAGCCTCAGCGACCTGCTGAGCCAAGCCCGGCCCGCGCCCAAGGCCAAGCCCAAGGCCAAGGCGGGCGGGGCCGTGAAGCGGGTCGCCGCCAAGAAGAGGGGCTCTGCGGAGCGCTAGACGATCTCCAGCGAGTCGCGGTCGGGCAGGGGCGGGAACGGCGCCGTGGGCAGGGTCTGGTACCAGTAGGCCACGCTGGCGATGTCGTCCTGCAGCGGCAGGTAGCGCCCGCCGCTCCGCCAACCGAGGGCCTGGATGGTGACCCGCAGGTCGCTCTGGAACCGGATCGGATCCATGATGTGCCAGCGGTAGAGGCCGAACCGGGTGTTGGCGCGGTAGTGGCCGTCCGGCCGGATCACCTGGGGCAGCCCGGAGTACGGCGTCGTGAACTCCGTGTACTCGATCGTCTCCACACCGGGCGCGTGCCGCCGGCGGGTGTCGAAGTCGTACGAGCCGCAGAAATAGTCCTCGGTGCCGGTGCCGCAGATCGTGGGGAACTCGTCGTCGCCGTCCAGGAAGAACTTGATCTCGCCCTCGCCCCACCATCCGTTGTTGTTCACCTGCCAAGCCATGTAGGTGCCCACGTAATGGCCCTGGCCGCGCACGCCGTCCAAGATCGTATAGGGCTGCTTATAGGGCAGAGGGTTGGTTCGGCGGAACTGAGCGTGGAAGTAGGCCGCGTCGTCCGGGACCTCCGTGAGGGTGTAGTTGATCTGATAGTAGAGCACCATCGCCTCGTCGGCGATGTTCTCCAAGGTGATCCTGCACCTCCGGCGGAACGGCATCTCCCAGTAGCAGTTGAACGCGCTGCCGGGATTCACGCACACGGCCAGCGAGGAGACCTGGGCGTACTCGCCCCATCCGCATGCGAAGAAGTCGCCGACCGGGCACTCCACGCTCGGCTGCTCCTGGTCGTCCCAATAGAATCGCAGGATCGAGAAGCGCCAATTGCCGGTCGGGGTCATCCAGATCTGTTGGATGGCGCCGGGACCCTCGATGTCCGCGAGGGTGAACGTCTGCCCGGCCTCGATGCGCACGCTCGGCGACACCTTCCATCCCCGGCCGAGATCGCGGGCGCAGTGCGCGCCGGTGCCCTCGGTGGCTTTGGCGCCGCCCCCCTTGGAGCCGTCGAAGTTCTCGGGGCTGATCGAGCGGGAGAGAGCGTTGGAGAGCCGCGAGAGGTTGCCGAGGTGCAGTCCGAGACCGTTGAACGCCATGCCGCCAATCTACCGCGAGAGACCGGGCGGCGCAAGGCGCGGGGCGGCCCTCGGCGGGCCGCCCCGCGCCTGAGGCTCACCAGCGCTCGGTGATCGATTTGCCCTGCAGGAACAGCTGCAGGTAGTCCTGGCCGCCGGCCTTGCTGTCGGTTCCCGACATGTTGAACCCGCCGAACGGCTGCACGCCCACCAGAGCCCCGGTGCACTTCCGGTTGAAGTAGAGGTTGCCCACGTGGAACTCGTGCCGCGCGCGCTCGATGTGCGTGCGCTCGTTCGAGATCAGAGCCCCCGTGAGCCCGTACTCGGTGCCGTTGGCGATCCGCAGGATCTCGTCGAAGTCCCGTGCCTTGATCACGGCCAGCACCGGCCCGAAGATCTCCTCCTGCGCGATGCGGGCGTCGGGATCCACGTCGGCGATCACCGTCGCGGGGACGAAGTAGCCGTCGCCCGCGGGGATCTCGCTCTGGACCGCCAGCCTGCCCTCGGTCTTGCCGATCTCGATGTACTCCAGGATCTTGCGCTGGCTCTTGTCGTCGATGACGGCGCCCATGTTGGGGTTGGTCTCGCTGGGGATGCCCGTCGTGAGCTTCCGGGTGGCCTCGCAGACCCGCTCCAGCACCTCGTCGTACACGCGCTGGTGGACGATCAGACGCGAACCCGCCGAGCACTTCTGGCCTTGGAAACCGAACGCCCCGGCGACCGCCTCGCGCACCGCCAGGTCCACGTCGCACGGGAAGTCCACGCACGTGGCGTCCTTGCCGCCCATCTCCAGCACGGTGCGCTTGAGCCACTTCTGGCCGGGCTGAACCTTGGCGGCCAGCTCGAAGATCCGCATGCCGACCTCCTTGGAGCCCGTGAAGCTGATGAACCGGGTGAGGGGATGCTGCACCAGCGCGTCGCCCATCGACCCGCCGGGGCCCGGTAGGAAGTTCACCACTCCGGGAGGCAGGCTGGCCTCCTGCAGCAGCTCGAAGAACTTCGCGGCGATGATCGGCGACGTGCTGGCGGGCTTGAGCACCACCGTGTTCCCCGTGACGATCGCGGCCGTCGTCATGCCCACGGTGATCGCCAGCGGGAAGTTCCAAGGCGGGATGACCACGCCCACGCCCAGAGCAATGTAGCGGAGTTCGGCCTCCTCGCCCGGCCAGGGCACGACCGGGTGCGAGCCGCCCAGGCGCATCATCTCGCGGGCGTAGAACTCCATGAAGTCGATGGCCTCGCAGGCGTCCGCGTACGCCTCGATCCAGTTCTTGCTGACCTCGAAGCACATCCACGCTGAGAACTCGTAGATCCGGCGGCGTAGGATGGCGGCGGCGCGCAGCAGGTACCGGGCGCGCTCCTCGGGGGCCACGCGGCTCCAGGTCTTGAAGGCCTCGGCGGCGGTGCGGATGGCGCGGTCGGCCAGCGCGACGTCCGCCTTGCTCGTCTCGCCGACCACCTCCGACGGCTTGGCGGGGTTGACGGAGACGATCCGCCCGTCGGTCGTGATCGGGTCCGCGCCGATCCAAAGCGGGTAGTGGCGGCCCAGCTCGCCGCGCACCTTGTCCAGCGCGGCCTTCATCGCGGCGGCCGGACCCGGTTGGCTGAAGTCGACGTACGGTTCGGGGCGATACGGCATCAGGGACATCGGCGAATCCTCCGTTTCTTGGCGCTCAAGGTACCCGATGGCGACCCTGGGGCATAATGCGCGCGGGCCGGGAGAGGCCCGGAGGAGCCATGGCGGAGAAGCTGCGGATCGGCGTGATGATGACCCTGGGACCGAACGTCCGACGGGAGTTCGAGAAGGTGCGGGAGTTCGGTCTGGACAACTGCCAGCTGAACTGCTGGGACCCGTCGCAGTACACCGACGAGCGGGCCGCCGAGGTGCGCGCGGCGTGCGCGGAGTTCGGCGTGGAGGTCACGTCGCTCTGGACCGGCTATTCGGGCCCGGCGGTGTGGAACTTCGTGGACGGCCCCTCCACGATCGGTTTGGTTCCTCCCGAATACCGCGAGCAGCGGGTTCGCGACCTGGTCGCCGGCGCCGAGTTCGCCGCCAAGATCGGCGCGCCCTGCACCAGCACGCACGCCGGGTTCATCCCCGAGAACCCGAAGGACCCTCTCTACGCCGGCACGATCGAGGCGCTGGCGAAGGTGGCCCGGCGCTGCAAGGAGCTGGGCCTCGGGTTCGCGTTCGAAACCGGCCAGGAGACTCCCGTGACCCTGTTGCGGGCCATGCGCGACATCGGAACGGACAACCTCGGGGTGAACCTCGATCCGGCGAACCTGCTCATGTACGGCAAGGCCAACCCGGTCGACGCCCTGGACCTGCTGGGTCCGCACCTGTTCGGGGTGCACGCCAAGGACGGGGACTACCCGAGCGACCCGATGAACCTCGGCCCGGAGAAGCCCCTCGGCGAGGGGAGAGTCGACTTCCCGAGGTTCGTCGCCAAGGCCAAGGCGATGGGCTACCGCGGCTGCCTCACGATCGAGCGGGAGATCGGCGGCGAGAGGCAGATCGCCGACATCCGCCGGGCGATCGAGCTGCTCGCTCCGCTCCTCTAAGCCCTAGCCCGGCCTCCGGCCGACCTTGCTGCCGTGCGCGAACCCGCGGCACTCGGCCAGGCTCTGCGGGCTGTCCGTCAGCTTCCACACCTCGAAGTCTTGGAAGCCGGCGGCGAGCACCATCAGACCCAGGCAGGCCAGCGACGGCACCCACCAGTTCGTCGGGTTGTTGCCGTACTCGCTGGTCGGATAGAACTCCATCACCGCCTGGGCGCCCGCGTAGCCGCGGCCCATTCCGCCCCGGTACACGGAAAAGTCGTCGCAGATGGCGGTCTCGATCCAGATGTCCCCGTCGCACACCGAGCTGAGGATGTCCAGCGCGAGCAGCGGGTAGCGGAGGTGGTAGAGCGTCCCGAAGAAGAACACGTGGTCGAAGCGGCCCAGCGCCTCCTCGCTCACGTTGTAGACGCTCATCTCGATTCTCTTGCAGCGTTCCTCGGAATAGCCCAGCGCGTCACGGCAGAAGTCGAACGTCTCCCAAGCGCGGCGGTCGGTCTCCTGCAGGGCGCCGAGGTAGTCGCTGAAGTCGTCGATGGCCACGACCTCTCGGGCGCCGCGCTTCAGCGCCTCGAACGTCCAGTAGCCGTCCCAAGCGCCGACGTCCAGCACGCGGGCGCCGGTCAGATCGTCCGGGATGCGGTAGGCGTCCGGGACCATCGGGGCCCAACCGGGCGTGACCGTGCCGTCCGGAAGCTCGATCCGGTGGTACCAGAAGGGGAACTGTGCCGCCCGCTGGGCGAGCGGGGTGGGTTCGGGGTGTGGGAAGGCCGCCATAGATTCCTCGTTTTCCAGCGCGAGCGCCAAGCAGAATTGTCGGGTTTTCGATGGAAATCTGGACCCAGAAAGGTCCAGGGGCCGCGCGCGCGGACCGATACCAACACCGATGGACCAGCTTTTGGCTTCGGCGTGGCGCGCGCACGGTCAGGGCCGCCTGGCGGAGGCCTCGGACCTCTACCTCGCGGCGCTCCGGCGCGATCCCGCCAGCGCCGAGGCCTTGAAGGGCCTGGGCGTGCTCTGCTGCCAGATCGGACGGCTGGCGGAGGGCGCGGATCTCCTCCTCCGGTCGCTGGAGCGCAACCCGAGGGACGCCGAGACCTGGAGCAACCTGGGCAACGCCTGCCGGCTCATGGAACGGTTCGCGGAGGGCGCCGAGGCCTGCGCCAACGCCGTCGCGCTGGACCCCGGTCTCGCCGTTGCCCGAAGCAACCTGGCCGCGTGCCTGCGGCCGATGGACCGCCTCTCCGAAGCCCGCTCGCAGGCAGCCGAGGCCGTGCGATCCGATCCGAGCCTGATCGACGCGAAGATCAACCTGGCGGCGGTTCTGCCCGCCTTCGGCGAGACCGACGAGGCCATCCGGCTCCTGCGCGAAGCGGCGAGCCGGCCCGGCGCGGTCGAGGCGCACAGCAACCTGCTGTTCACGATGCTCGCCAGCGACCGCGTCTCCGTTGCGGAGATCCGCCGCGAGGCCGAGCGGTATGGCGCGCGCTTCCCCCGGCGTCCGAGGCCGCCCGCTCGGTCCAAGGCCGAGATCACGGTGGGCTTCGTCTCGGGGGATCTTCGGTCGCACCCGGTGGGCACGTTCGTCGGACCCGTTCTGCGGGAGCTCGACCGACGCCGGTTCCGCGTCGTAGCGTTTCCCACCGGCACATGCGAGGACGAGCGCAGCCGGGTCCTGCGGTCTTGGTGCGACGGCTGGGTGCCGCTGGCCGGCCTGCCCGACGAGGCCGCCGCCGAAGCGGTCCGCGAGACCGGCGTGGACGTGCTGATCGACCTCTCGGGGCACACGGCCGGCAACCGGCTGCCGCTCTTCGCCCTGCGGCCGGCCCCGCTCCAGCTCGCTTGGCTGGGATACTCAGGCACCACCGGGCTGGCGGCGATCGACGGCGTGCTGGCCGACCGTGTCGTCGCTCCCGACGGGACCCCCGAGTTCACCGAGGAACCGATGCCGCTGCCCAGCTTCCTGTGCTGGGACCCTCCGCAGGACGCCCCGACGCCGGCCCCGCCGCCCTGCGAGCGGAACGGGTTCGTCACGTTCGGCAGCTTCAACAACCTCGGCAAGATCAGCCCCTCGACGCTCGACGGATGGTGCGCCGTGCTGCGTGCCCTCCCAGACTCCCGCATGGTGCTCAAGTACAAGTTCCTGTCGGACGAGGGCGTTCGGCGCGCCTGGGTCGAGAAGTTCGCCGAGCGGGGCGTGGCGCCGAGCCGCGTCGATCTGCGCCCCTGGTCGCCGGGAGAGGCGCGCTACGCGGACTTCGCGGACGTGGACGTGATGCTGGACACGTTCCCCTACAGCGGCGCCACCACCACGATCGAGAGCCTGTGGATGGGTGTGCCGGTCGTGACGCGGATCGGCGACCGCTACGCCTCCCGCATGTCGGCCTCGATGCTCCTGGCCGCGGGTTTCCCCGAGCTGGCGTGCGCCGACGAGGCGGGGTTCGTCCGAGCCGCCCTCGAGCTGGCCGGAGACGGCCGCCGCCTGCGGGAGCTGCGAGCGGGGCTCCGCGGCGCGCTGGCCTCCACGAGCTTCTGCAGGCCCGCCGAGATCGCCGAAGGCCTGGCGAGAACGCTGTTAACGTCCCGGATCGCGGAAGAAGCCGCCTGAAAAGCCGTGGGAATCGCCCGATAATTCTACTAGGCCCGGAAGTCATGAGCGCACCCCGCCCGAACCACGCCGCGCGCGCCCAGGCTCAGCGCCATCTGAGCCTGGGCTTGGCAGCGCACCAGCAGGGCCGAACCGAGGAGGCCGCCCGCTGCTACCGGGAGGCCCTGCGTCTCCATCCAGGCCTGTCCGACGCGTTGCACCTGCTCGGCGTGGCGTGCCTCCAGCAGGGCGACCTCGAGGGCGCCGAGAGGAACATCCGCAAGGCGATCCGACACAGTCCCCAGCCGGAGTACTGGAGCAACCTCAGCGGAGTGCTGATGCGCCTCGGGCGGCTGCAGGACGCCGCGGAGGCCTGCCGCGAGGCCGTGCGCCTCAACCCGGACTTCGCCGACGCTTGGTACAACCTGGGCAACGCCGAGCTGGAGTCGAAGAGGTGGGCGGAGGCCGCCGCCGCGTATCGGATGGCGCTCCAGCTGCGGCCCGACTGGCCGGAGTGCCTGAACAACCTCGGCGCGGCGCTGTTGGAACTCAACCGCACCGGGGAGGCCTTGGAGGCGATCGATCGGTCGCTGGCTCTGGACCCGAACCAGGCCAAAGCGTGGAACAACAAGGCGCTCGCTCTGACCTGCCAAGGCAGAGCGGAGGTCGCCGAAGAGGCCTATCGGCGCGCGCTCGCGGCCGACCCGAACTACCCCAAAGCCCTCTCCGGCCTAGCGGCTCTGCTGCAGGTGAACGGCCGCCTGGACGAGGCCCTCTCGCTGGCCCAAGCGGCCCTTCGCCTCGACCCGACCGCGTTCGAGGCGTACAACACGCTGGGCAACATCCTGAGCGGATGCAGCGACGTGGCCCAGGCGATCGGATGCTTCGAGCAGGCCGACGCTCTGGCTCCCGACAACCCGGCGTTCCTCTCGAACGCCATCTTCAACAGGCTCTACCTGCCCGGCACCACCAACGCGCAGATGCTCGCCGCGTCGCGGGAGTGGGCGCGCCGATTCGCCCTCGAGCCGCTGCCGCCCCCGTCGGGGCCGCGCCGCGAGGGTCCGCCGCGCATCGGGTTCGTCTCGGGGGATCTGAGGCGCCATCCGGTGGGCTACTTCCTCCTTCCGCTGTTCGAGAACTGGGACTCCTCGCGGGCGGAGCTGTACGCCTACAGCAACCACACCCTGCACGACGACCTCTCCGACCGCCTGAAGGCCCTCGCGACGGGCTGGAGCGTCATCCACCCCCTGACGCCCCAGCAGGCCGCGGAGAGGATCCGGGAGGACGGGATCGACCTGCTGATCGACCTCACTGGCCACACGGGCCACTCCTGCCTCCAGCTGCTCTCGCTGCGGCCCGCGCCCGTGCAGGCCTCTTGGCTCGGGTACCCCGCCACCACGGGCTTGGACACGGTGGACTACGTCATCGCCGACCGGGTGGTGCTGCCCGAGGAGGACGAGCCGTTCTACACCGAGCGCCCGGCGCTGCTGCCCGAGGTTTTCGCCTGCCTGGGAGTGCCGCCGGAGGTTCGAGAGGCGGAGCGGCCTCCGAGGCTCGGCCGCGAAGGGTTCCGCTTCGGTTGCTTCAACAACACCGCCAAGCTGTCGGACGAAACCATCGAGGTCTGGTCGGAGATCCTGAGGATGCTGCCCCACAGTCAGCTCGTCCTCAAGTCGATGGCCTTCCGCTCGCCCCGGGTGGCCGATTGGTTCGTCGGCCGGTTCCGCCGACACGGGGTGGAGGTGGAGCAGCTGCAGATCCTCGGGCCCACCGACCGCAAGACCCACTTCGCGCTGTACGCCTCGGTGGACCTCGCGCTGGACCCGTTCCCCTACGGCGGAGCGACGACCACGGCCGAGAGCCTCCTGATCGGCGTGCCGGTCCTCACGCTGCGGGGGGACCGCTACGCCGGAAGGTGCTCGGAGAGCTTCCTCCGGTGCGTGGGGCTCGAGAGCCTGGTGGCGAGGGACCGCCGCGAGTACGTGCGCCTCGCCACGGAGCTGGCGCGGAACGACGGACGCCTGGCGGCCCTGCGGGCGGACCTGCGCGAGAGAGCCGCCGCCTCCGCGTTCGCCGACGGACCGCGGTTCGCCCGCGCCTTCCAGGACCTCTGCGACGCGCTCCTGAAGGCGGGCGGCAAGCGCGCCGTGGCTTGACGGGGCGCCATGAGGACACGACCCGACCCCCGCCGAGCCGACGAGCTGCACCGCGCCGCCCTGACGGCGTACGGCCTCGGAAGCCTCGCCGAGGCGGTGAGGATGCTCCAGAAGAGCGTCGAGCTGGCGCCTGCGAACGGAGAAGCGTGGGGCAACCTGGGCGTCCTGCTGCGGCAGGCCGGACGGGCCGAGGAGGCCGAGCGCGCGCTCCGTCGCTCCTGCGAGCTGGCCCCGAGGCGGGCGGCCGGCTGGAACGCCCTGGGGGCGGTCCTCCTGGACCGTGGGGACCCCGTCGGAGCCGAGAGCGCCCTGAGGAGGGCGGCGGAGTGCGATCCGGACTTCTCCCCCGCGCGGATCAACCTCGCTCTGAGCCGCCTGCTTTCCGACGATCTGGACGGTGCGCTGGAGGCCGCCCAGACCGCCACGCGCCTGGATCCAGGCTCGGCCGCGGCCTGGGATGCTCTGGGCTGCGTGCTCCGCGGCGTCGGCTGCATCGAGGACGCGCTCGACGCCTTCTCCGCCGCGATCCAGAGGGACCCGCTCCTGGAGTCCGCCTGGAGCAACCTGCTGTTCACCATTCCCTGCTCCGACGCGCTCTCCCCGGAGGAGCTCCCGCAGAAGGCCCGGCTGTGGGGAGGGCGGTTCGCCAACGCGGCGCCCGCACCATCGGGGCGGAACCGGGGAGCCCGCATCCGCGTGGGCTTCCTGTCCCCGGACTTCCGCGAACACCCCGTCGGCCGCTTCATCGAGCCGGCCTTCGGGCTGTTGGACCGAAGCCGCTTCGAGGTTTTCGCCTACTCCGTGTCGGCCCGGGCCGATGGCCGCACCGAGCGGCTGCGGTCGCTCAGCGACGCGTGGAGGGACGCGGCCGGACTGCCGGACCGGGAGCTCGCCAGCCTGATCTCCGCCGACGGCCTGGACGTCTTGGTCGACCTCGCCGGGCACACCGCGGGCAACCGTCTGCCGGTCCTCGCCCTTCGACCCGCCCGGGTGCAGGCCACCTACCTCGGCTTCCCTGGGACGACCGGTCTGCCGCAGATCGGCGCCCTGCTGGCGGACGCCCACGTAGCCCCGTCCTCCGACGACGGCCTGTACACCGAGACGGTGCTCCGGATGGGTGCGCCGTTCCTGTGCGTCGAACCCGACTCGGACCCGCCCGCACCCCCGGCAGATCGGCCCCGCCACCCGACGGCGCTCGTGCTGGCCAACCCCGCCAAGATCAGCGAGACCGCGATCCGCTGCTGGGCCGAGCTGAGCACCCGCGAACCGTCTCTGGAGATCCGGTTTCTGTACGGCTCTTGGCGCTCCGAGCTGCCCAAGCGCCGTGTCCGAACCGTGTTCGCCGAGGCCGGCGGAGATCCGTCGCGGCTGACGTTCCTGCCGTGGACAGGCCGGACGGAGTGTCTCCGGGAGATCGCCGCGGCCGACCTGGTGTTGGACGCCTTCCCCTACACCGGCGCCACCACCACGCTCGATGCGCTGGCCATGGGCACGCCGGTGGCGACCCTGGAGGGCCGGGGCTACGCGTCCCGGATGTCCGCGGCGCTTCTGCACTGGGCCGGCTTCGGCGGAGAGGCGGCCTCCTCGCAGCCCGAGTACGTCTCGCGCGCCACGGAGCTGCTGCACTCCGGAAGGGGTTCGGAGCGGGTCCGCCGGGTCGAGCGCTTCCGCGACTCCGCCCTCTGCAGGCCCGGCGCGTGGTGCCGAGAGCTCGAGCGGACCCTGGAGGCCCTTGCGGACGGCGCGCCCGAACGACCATAATGAGGTTTCTGGAGGACAGATCAACTTGGTTTATGTGATCGTGCAGCCCGGCGAGTCCATCGATGCGGCCATCAAGCGCTTCAACATGAAGCTGCAGCAGAGCGGACTGCTCCGGGAGCTCAAAGAGCACGCCCATTACGAGAA
>CALGMO010000016.1 GCA_937961665.1 uncultured Fimbriimonadaceae bacterium | reverse complement strand
CGATCCGGTACGAGGGCCCGGTCGCCAGCGCCCAGGTGAAGTCGTGCGTCCTGTTCGCGGGACTTCAGGCCCCCGGCGAGACGTGGGTGCGTGAGCCCCATCGAAGCCGCGACCATACCGAACGCATGCTGGCGGCTCTGGGAGTGAACGTCTTGCGCGCGCCCGAGGACCCGCTGTGGGTGGGAGTGGAGGGCGGAGCGCGGTGGAGCGGCTTCGAGCTCGAAGTTCCCGGCGATTTCTCCAGCGCGGCCTTCTTCTTGGTCGCCGCCGCGGTCGTGCCGCAGGCCGAGGCAACGGCCGAGGGGGTGGTCCTGAACGAGCACCGCACGGGTCTGCTGGAAGTCTTCCGTCAGTCGGGGGTTCCTTTCGCCACAGAGCGGACCTCGACGGAGGTGGGCGAACCCGTGGGTACCGTGACGGTCGGCTCGGGCGGGCCCTACCGGCCCTTCGAGGTCGCGGGCGGCCTGGTGCCGAGGATGGTGGACGAGGTGCCGATCGCGGCCGTGCTGGCCACGCAGTGCGACGGCTGGTCCGAGATCCGCGACGCGGAGGAGCTCAGGGTGAAGGAGAGCGACCGCATCGAGAGGGTGGCGGATGGCCTGCGCAGCATGGGGGCGCTCGTCGAGACGTTTCGGGACGGCATGAGAGTGTTCGGCCCGACCCGGCTGAGGGGGGCAAGGATCTCGGCCGACGGGGACCACCGGATCGCGATGGCCTTCGCGGTGGCCGGTCTGATCGCCGACGGCGAGACGGTGATCGAAGGGGCGGAATCGATTGCCACCAGCTACCCCGCCTTCGAGGAGGAGCTATGCAGAATGGCGGTCGTCTGATGGTCGTCGCGATCGACGGCCCGGCTGGAGCGGGCAAGAGCACGGTCGCCCGGCTCTTGGCGAAGCGCTTGGGCCTGCGCTATCTGGACACCGGTGCGATGTACCGTTGCGTGGCCCTCAGGCTGCGGGAAGTCGGCGGGAGTGCGGCCGATCGGGAGCGGGCGGAAGAGATCGCGCGCGCGGTGCGCATCGAGTTCCGAGCGGGCGAGCCCCAGCGCGTGCTGTGCGACGGCCGGGACGTCACCGAGGCCATTCGAATGCCCGAGATCGGCGATCTGGCGAGCGCCGTGAGCGCGATCCCGGGCGTGCGCCGGGCGCTGGTGGAGCGCCAGAGAGAGATCGTGGGCGCGGGAGGCATCGTGCTGGAGGGACGCGACGCTGGCACCGTCATCGCTCCCGGGGCCGAGCTCAAGGTCTTCCTCACGGCATCCGACGAGGAGCGCGCGCGTAGGCGTTGCAGGGAGCTGGAGCTGCGAGGCATCTCCGCAGACTTCGAAGAGGTGTTGAGGCGTCTTCGGGAGAGGGACCTTCAGGACCAGACCCGGGTGGACAGCCCGCTGCGGATGGCCGAAGACGCCGTGCTGGTGGAGACCGACGGGCTGGGCATCGAGGAGGTGGTGGACCGCCTCGCCCGCCTCGCCGAGGACCGGGCGAGAGTCTAGGGCGGAGCCGCGGGCCGTCTTCTGGTACAATCCCGCGACGCCTTCGGGCGCCATTCCACTCCCGTTCACCCACCATGAAGACCGTCCGAGAAGACCTGAATCCGTGCACCGTCCAGCTGACCGTCACGTGCGACCCCGAAGAGGTGGACGCCGGCTTCGAGCGCGCCTACCGCAAGCTCTCGAAGAAGATCAAGGTGCCGGGCTTCCGGCCGGGCAAAGCCCCCAAGGACGTCGTGCGCGGACTCATCCAGAAGGAGGACCTGTACGACGCGGCCGCGGACACGCTCGTTCGTGAACACGGGTTCAAAGCCATCGAGGAGCACGGATTGGTCGCCCATTCCGCTCCCTCGGTCGATCTCAAGCGCCTGGATGAGGACGAGAGCGTCTGCGAGTTCGTCCTGAAGGTCCCGCTCCCGCCGAAGGTCGAGTTGGGCGACTACCGGTCGCTGTCCGCCAAGCGTCCGCCGATCACGGTGACCGAGGAGGAGGTCGACCGCTACCTGGAGCAGCTGCGTCAGCGCCGCGCGACCAGGGAGGCCGTCGAGGGTCGCGGAGCCGAGGACGGCGACGTGGCGATGGTGAACATCGTCCCGACGGACGAGGAGGGCGGCGGGCGCACGTTCATGGTGGTGGTCGGTCAGACCTTCCCGGAGCTGGATGAAGCTCTGCGGGGGATGGAGGCCGACGGCATCCGGGTTTGCACTCTCACCTTCCCGGCGAACTTCCAGGAGCAGGATTGGGCCGGCAAGAGCCTGGAGTGCCGACTGACGCTCCGCTCGCTCACAACGCCGCGCCTGCCGGAGCTGGACGACGCCTTCGCCCAGTCGCTCAACATGGAGAGCCTCGCCGATCTTCGGGAGGACCTTCGGAAGCAGCTCGCCGCCGCCAAGGAGGACTTCTACGCCGCCTACGTGAACGAGCAGCTTCTCGATATGCTGATGGAGCGCTCGGAGGTCGAGGTCCCCGACACCATGTGGGAGCGGGTTGCGAACCAGCGCCTCCGCGACATCGCCCAGGAGCAGCAGCGGGAGGGACGCACGCTGGAGGAGTTCGCGGCGAGGCAGAACATGACCGTCGAGGCGCTCGTGGAGGCGCAGAAGAAGGAGGCGAAGCTGCACGTGATCCGAGCGGTCATGGTGCAGAAGATCTTCGAGCAGGAGGGGCTCCAGCTCACGAACGAGGACCTGACTGCAGAGCTGCTGAAGATGGCCCGGGAGTACGGAATGTCGCCGGACGAGATGTTCAAGGCACTCAAGAAGGCGGACGCCATGAGCGAGCTCCGCTTCCGAGCTGTCTATGAGAAGGTGCTCGCACTCTTGCGGCAGCACGCCGACATCGTCGAGATCGCCGATGGCCAGCCGACCGAGGGACTGGAGGGCTGAGCCGCCCGTGCCGATAGGTTGGAGGGAGTCTTCGTAGAGCCATGCTGAACATGGGTGTCCCTTATGTGATCGAGCAGACCGCCCGCGGCGAGCGCAGCTACGACCTGTGGTCGCGCCTGCTCAAGGATCGGATCGTGTTCCTCGGCACCGAACTGGACGACTACGTGGCGAACCTGATCGTCGCGCAGTTCCTGTTCTTGGAGAAGGAAGACCCGGACAAGGACATCGACTTCTACATCAACTCGCCCGGAGGATCGGTCTCCGCCGGACTGGCGGTCTACGACGCCATGCAGATCGTGAAGCCGGACGTGGCGACGATCTGCGTCGGGCAGGCCGCGAGCATGGGAGCCGTGCTCTTGGCTGGCGGCGCCAAAGGGAAGCGCCACGCCCTCAAGCACTCGCGGGTGATGATCCACCAGGTCAGCGCGGGCTTCCGAGGCACAACCGCAGACATCAACGTCCAGGCCGCGGAGGTCAACCGGGCGATGGACACCCTGATGAACATCCTGTCGGAGCACACCGGCCGCCCGGCGGAACAGATCCGCAAGGACTGCGACAGGGATTACTTCATGTCCGCGGAAGAGGCGGTCGCGTACGGACTTGTGGATAAAGTTCTTGCTCCCGGAGAGCGATAATCTTCTAGGGAGTGTCCATGTCCAAGAGTCCGGAACGCAGAGACCAGTGCTGCCTGTGCGGCAAGACGAAGGAACAGGTCAAGAAGCTGATCGTCGGTCTGCACGGTGCGGTGTGCTCCGATTGCATCGACCTCTGCAACGACATCCTGAACAACGAGCCGGAGCGATATCCACGGCCCGCGCCGGACAACCCGCCGGCCGACGCCGGCGGCGCCGCTCCCGTGAGCCGGGTTCCGAAGCCGAAGGAGATCGTCGAGTTCCTCGATCAGTACGTCATTGGCCAGGACTACGCCAAGCGGTCGCTCTCGGTCGCGGTCTACAACCACTTCAAGAGGATCCGCGGCCCGAAGCAGAGCGACGTGGAGCTGCAGAAGAGCAACATCCTCCTGATCGGACCGACGGGGTCGGGCAAGACGCTGCTCGCACAGACGATGGCCCGGATGCTCCAGGTGCCGTTCGCGATCGCCGACGCAACGGCGCTCACGGAGGCAGGCTACGTGGGCGAAGACGTCGAGAACATCCTGCTGAAGCTCTACCAAGCCGCCGAGGCGATGGATCCTCGCAACGCCAAGCAGCTCTGCGAGCGGGGCATCATCTACGTCGACGAGATCGATAAGATCGCCCGCAAGAGCGAGAACCCGTCGATCACGCGCGACGTGAGCGGGGAGGGCGTTCAGCAGGCTCTGCTGAAGATCCTGGAGGGGACGATCGCGAACGTTCCGCCTCAGGGCGGACGCAAGCATCCTCAGCAGGAGTACCTGCAGATCGATACGACGAACATCCTCTTCATCTGCGGCGGAGCGTTCGAGGGCGTCGAGGAGATGATCCGACGGCGCATGAAGGACAACTCCATGGGCTTCCGGGCCAACCCGCAGAGCAAGTCCGAGGTGCCGTCCAACCTCCTGCGCCAGGTTCTGCCGGAGGATCTGCTCAAGTTCGGACTGATCCCGGAGTTCATCGGTCGGCTGCCCGTCATCGCGACCTTGGACCAGCTCGACGAGGAGGCTCTCATCCGCATCCTCACGGAGCCGAAGAACGCGATCCTCAAGCAGTACCAGAAGTTCTTCGAAATCGACGGCGTCGAGCTGATGGTGGACCCGAACGCCCTCCGCGAGATCGCTCAGGAGGCGCTCAAGCGCAAGACGGGCGCACGGGCCCTTCGCGCCATCATCGAGCAGATCATGCTGGACGTGATGTACGAGGTGCCCAGCCGGCCCGAGATCAAGCGCGTGATCCTCCCCGAGGGCGTGGTCACGAAGGGCAGGCACCCCGTGCTGATGACGGAGGAGATGATTCGCCAGGCATCCTAGCGCAAGGGGGGCGCCTTGCCAGGGCTCTCCGGCCAAGGCCGGGGAGCCCGCTTCCGTTTCGGGACCATCCCTTTCGGGCCGCTCTGGTTGTCCCACAATCCTCGGCGTATGCTGACTGCAGCCTTGCTGGGGGTTCTCGCGATGGGTTCCGCGATCGTTGCCGGGCCGTTGGAGTACAGGGATGGTTCGACCGTCCTGGAGGGGTTTGTCGCCAAGCCGTCGGGGGTCAAGAAGGCGCCGGTCGTGCTGATCGTGCACGACTGGAACGGCATCGACGCCTACGAGGAAAGCCGGGCGAAGCAGGTTGCCGAGCTGGGCTACATCGGTTTCGCGGTCGACATTTACGGCAAAGGGATTCGGCCGAAGAACCCGCGTGAGTCTGCCACCGAGGCTCAGAAGTACTACCAGAACTACGAGCTGCTGATGTCTAGGGTTCGGGCGGCTCTCAAGGCCGTGGAGAAGATTCCCGAGGCTCGGCAGGAGAAGCTCGCCATGATGGGCTACTGCTTCGGAGGCATGGTCGCCCTGGAGGCGGCCCGGTCGGGCGCGCCGCTTGCGGGCGCGGTGAGCTTCCACGGATCCTTGGCAACCAGCCACCCTGCCCAGAAGGGGAAGGTGAGGGCGAAGATCCTGGTGCTGCACGGCGGGGCCGACCCGCTCGTGCCACGGTCGGACGTCGAGAACCTCAAGAAGGAGATGGCCGACGCGGGTGTGGAGCTGAAGTTCGTGGAATATTCGAACGCGGTGCACTCGTTCACCGTGCCCGGGCCGAAGCCTGCTCCGGGTGCGGCCTCGGGCTACGACCCTGACGCCGACAAGGCGAGCTGGAAGGAACTGGTCGCCTTCCTGAAGTCGATCTTCAGGAACTGATCAACGGACGCGACGGGGAAGGAAGAAGCCGGACTCCCGAGGGAACAGGATCCAGGCGTCCTGGAACGGCTCGCCGCGCAGCAGGGCGGCCATGGAGATCGGTCGTCCGTCGGCGTGGCGGAACTCCGCCCCGAGCTCCTGGCCCATGAGCACGACCGGCCCGAAGTCGTAGAGGCGCTCCCTCATGCCGATCATCCCTCGGAATCGTCCGCACGCGACGAAAGTTCCATCGACCACGATCGCGCCGCTGCAGCGCATCTTCCCGGGGATTCGCTGTCCCGGGTAGGCGTGCCAGATCGACTCTGAGTAGCTCACCAGCTCGTGCGGCAAGACCTCCCCGGGGAGTATCGGGTCGAGCGGAACGCCGTTCCTCGCGACGCCGCAGCCCTTCGCCGCGGCGTACAGTTCTCCGAGGTCGGGCAGAGCCACGACTCCCAGCAGAAGATCCTCTCCGTGGACCAAGCCCACGCTGACGCCCCAGAGTGGCGAGCCGAACGCGAAGTTGCTGGTGCCGTCCACGGGGTCCACGAGCCAGGTGGGGCCGTCCTGCGCGTCCCGGCCGAACTCCTCGCCCCACACTCCCGATCCGGGCACCAGGGCCGTCAAGCGTGGCCGGAGCCACTCCTCGGTGGCCCGGTCGGCGTTGGTCACCAAGCTGCCGTCCGGCTTCTTCTCCACGGCGAGCCGGGCCCTTTCACTTACGGCGACGTCCGCGGCCTCCCGCACCAGGGCGCTTGTTTCAGCCAGAAGAGGGGCGAGGTCCATGTGCCCGACCATTATGGCAGTCGGGTAGCCTGAAGATCATGCTGCTGGACCTTGGCGAACTGGGTGCCGTGCCCGGATCCGACCGGCTCTGGACGGACATCCTCCAAGGCGCTGTCGATCGGGTGCATGCGAGCGGAGGTGGCACCGTTCGAGTCCCGGCCGGGCTCTTTCGAACCGGTTCCTTCCAGCTGCGCTCGAACGTGGAGCTGCACCTTGCGGCCGGAGCGGTCCTGCAGGCGTCCGGAGACCTCGCCGACTACGCCGTCTGGCCGTACCGTCACGAGGAATGGGGCGATACGCGGAGCCTCCTTTTCGCCCAGGATGCCGTGAACGTCTCGATCACCGGAGCCGGGACCATCGATCTGAACGACGAGCCGTTCCTCCGGTGGGACGTCGTGAAGACCGACGCCCACTTCACGTCGGCGGAAGTCGCACGCCTCAGCCCGGAACAGGTTCTGGAGGCACCCGTGGAGCCCGGCCAGAGACCGAATCAGTGCATGGTGTTCGTCCAGTGTGCGAACCTCACGCTGCGCGGGGTGACCGTGCGCCGCGCCCCCTGCTGGACGATCACGGTCGTCGACTCGCATCGGGTCTTGGTCGATTCGATTCGCATCCAGAACCATCGTCGGACCCCCAACGCCGACGGCATCCATCTCTGTGGGTGCGACGGGGTGGTCATCCAGGGCTGCCAGCTGGACTGCGGCGACGACTGCGTGGCGATCACCGGCATTGCTTCGCCGGAGACCGTCATTCAGAACGTCGTGGTCACGGGTTGCGTCCTCCGCTCGTCTTCGGCTGGCGTTCGGATCGGTCACGAGTACAGCAAGGTCCGCAACGTCCTCGTGGCCAACTGCATCATCGCCGATTCGAACCGTGGCGTCGGAATCTTCGCCGGAGACGACGGGTTCGTCGAGGACGTCCAGCTCACTGGCCTCAACATCTCGACAAGGATCCAGGCCGGGCAGTGGTGGGGCAAGGGGGAGCCGCTGGTCCTCGCCACCTATGGTCAGCGTGGCGGAAGGATCGATCGCGTCTCCAGCAGTTCCGTTCTGAGCCGGGCCGACAACTCCGCCCTGCTCAAGCGGCTGAACGGATCGATCCGCGACGTCTGGATCCGGGACTGGCACGCGGTGGTCCTCGACTCGGCCAACCGTCGCCAGTTCGCGCGGCATTGGGACCTCGAGCCGGCCGGGTTCCACGAGGTCCGGCACCCGTCCGAGGTCCAGCCTTGGCTGGTCGCCGAGGGTGTGGAAGGCCTCCTTCTGGAGCGTTGCGCAGCCAGGGCGCTGCCACCCCTGGATGCTCGGAGCGAGTCTCCACACCTTCAGGATTGTCGCTGATTCTCGCGCAAAAACCAGAGCCGGGTCTTGCATCCGGTCGGGGAAGGATGGTATAAAGAGGGGCGAAAGCGGGAATAGCTCAGTGGTAGAGCATCTCGTTGCCAACGAGAGGGTCGCGAGTTCGAATCTCGTTTCCCGCTCCAGATGTGTGGGCCCGTGAAAGCGGGCCCTTCTCGCTTCTCAGGGCGGTTGGTTCGCGGTATCGTCAGGGACCATGGCGTCCTCCAAGACCCTGATTTTGCGGCTCGATGACGCAGGCAGCTGTTCTGCCGCGAACGAGGCCATCGCCGAGGCTCTGCGCTTCGGACTCGCTCGCTCCGTGGGGGTCATGGCCCCCGGCCCGGCTTTCAAGGAGGCGGCTGCGATGCTGAGGGAGTTTCCGACCGCCACCGTCGGGCTCCATGCCACGCTGAATGCGGAGTGGACCGAAGTCCGCTGGGGTCCCGTTGCCGGAGCGGAGAACGTGCCGTCTCTGGTGGAGCCGGACGGCACTCTGACGCCGACGCCGATGGTGCTCCACGAGCGCGGCTTCTCCCTCGACGAGGTGCGCGCGGAACTGGAATCCCAGCTTCAGGCGTGCCAGAAGGAGGGTCTCTCCCTGAGCTACCTGGACGAACACATGGGTTTCGGCTGGCTCGCCGGGGTGGAGGGGGTCCTGGGAGACCTCGCCGCGCGACACGGCCTGGCCTTCCGTCCGCGCTACGGGCATCTCCGGCTCGAGGCCACCGACGAGCCTCTGAGGGACCGCCTGCTGCGTGCGCTCGGCCATGCGCCCGAGGGAACCTATTTGGTGGTTCTGCACCCCGCGTTCGACTCCCCGGAGACGCGGAGGTTCTGGCACCCTGGCCTGAAGGACGGGCAAATCGCGAGAGAGCGCGACGAAGAGGCCAAGCTGCTGCTGGACGAGAGGTTTCGCGACGGACTCGCAGAGCTGGGTGTGACCCTCGGGCGCTACGGAGACGATCCCAGCACGCTCGAGCCTGCTGGAAGGTAAGGTCTGGCCATGGCTGGCGAGGTTCGATTGGGCATCATCGGCATCGGGAACATGGGATCGCACCACGTGCGCTCGATGCCCCAGGTTCGAAGGTGCCGCCTGACAGCGGTCTGCGATGTGGTTCCGTCGAAGATGGACTGGATCGACGGAGTGGACAAGTTCGTGGACAGCCGCGAATTGATCCGCTCCGGTCTGGTGGACGCGGTGCTCGTCGCGACCCCGCACTACGACCACACGACGATCGGCATCGACGCGCTGGACAACGGCCTGCACCTGTTGACCGAGAAGCCGATCTCCGTCCACAAGGCCGACTGCGAAAGGCTGATCGCCGCCCACAAGCGAAACCCGAACCTCAAGTTCGCGGCGATGTTCAACCAGCGTACGGACCCGCACTACCAGCGGATCCGCCGGATCGTCCGGGGCGGGGAACTGGGAGAGATCCAACGAACCTCTTGGATCATCACCGACTGGTTCCGGTCCGAGGCCTACTACGCCTCGGGCGGGTGGCGGGCGACATGGGCCGGGGAGGGCGGCGGAGTTCTTCTGAACCAGTGCCCGCACAACCTCGATCTGTTCCAATGGATCTGCGGCGTGCCGACCCGCGTGGACGCCAAGTGCTCCTTCGGCAAATACCACCGCATCGAGGTGGAGGACGAGGTCACCGCGTATCTGGAGTACGCTAACGGCGCAACCGGGGTGTTCGTCACGTCGACGGGAGAGGCGCCGGGCACCAACCGTTTGGAGATCGTGGGCGATCGGGGCAAGCTCGTCTACGAGTCGGGGCGCATCGTCTTCGACCGGACCGAGGTGCCGGTGAGGGAGTTCCGGGAAACGACCCCGCACGCCTTCCCGACGGTGCCCACCTGGCGATGCGAAATCCCAGCCAGCGGCTACGGCGGTCAGCACCTGGAGATCCTGCAGAACTTCGTGGACGCCATCCTCGACGGGGTGGACCTGATCGCACCGGGCGAGGAAGGCATCCATTCGGTGGAGATGGCCAACGCGATGCTCCTCTCGGCTTGGACGGGCGGGCCGGTGACGATGCCGCTCGACGGCGGTCTCTACGAGGCGGAGCTGAGGAGGCGCATCGAGACGTCCACGTTCGTGAAGGCCCCGGCGAAGGAGGCCGTGGTGGATATGGACAGCTCGTTCTGAGCCGTCGGTCCGGCTCGGGTCCCTTCGGGTAAGAACAGGGGCATGGTGTTCGCTCCCTTTCGGCTCGGTGCGCTCGAGCTTCGGAATCGCCTCGTCATGGCCCCGATGGCCACGTTCTCCAGCCACGAGTCCGGAGACGTCCATCCGGAGGAGCTGGCGTATCTTGAGCGGCGCTCGGCCGGAGGGCTCGGTATGGTCATCGCCGGCGCCTGCGGCGTCCACCCGTCGGGCCGGGCCTTCGAGGGTCAATGGATGTGCGAGCACGACGGGAGGATTCCGTCGCTGCGCGCAGCCTCGGAGGCGATCCACCGGGGCGGGGCGAGAGCGGTGCTGCAGATTCACCACGGAGGCCGGCACTGCCCGAAGTCTCTGACCGGGCTGGAGCGGCCGTGGTCGGCCTCGGAGGTTCCGTGCGGAAAGGACGGTTCGATCTTGGCCCACGCGATGACTCCCGAAGAGATCGCTGAGGTGATCGAAGCCTTCGGGCAGGCCGCGCGCCGGGCGAGGGAGTCCGGCTGGGACGGCGTGGAGATCCACGGCGCCAACGGCTACCTCCTCCAGCAGTTCGTGAGCCCCGCCACCAACCGGCGCTCGGACGATTGGGCGGCGGATACGCTCCGTTTTCCGCTCGAGGTGCTGCGCTCGGTGCGGCGGGCGGTCGGAACGGACTTCATCGTCGGGTATCGGTTCTCTCCGACCGAGGCGGATGGCTACGGCATGGAGCTCACCCGCAGACTGCTGGAGGAGCTTCTTCGCGAGGGCGTGGACTACCTCCACATCTCGTTGCAGGACCACCGGTACGTCGCGCCCGGCGAGGGAGAGACCCCGCTCCTGCGGCAAGCGGCCGACGCCGTGGCGGGTAGGACGCCTCTGATCGGAGTCGGCGCGGTGCGGCTGCTGGAGGACGCGGAGCGGGTGCTGGAGCTTGGAGCCGACTTGGTGGCGCTGGGCCGCACGCTGCTGGTGGAGCCGGATTGGCCGCGCGTGGTCGCAGAGGGCCGCCCGCCGAGGCTCAAGTTGCCCAGGGAGGGTGCGGCGGAGCTCCTGACGCTCCCGAAGGCGCTGCTGCAGAAGATGCTCACCGTGCCGGGCTGGGTCGAGCTGGAGGACTGACCCCTGCCGAGCCGACGGGCCGGGGTACCTTGTTCCGGACCCATGAGCCAGCCGGAGCGCCGCTGCACGTACGACCCCCTCGTCGAGCTGATGAGGAGGTTCGAGTCGGTGCGCCCGCAGGAGACGGCGGCCGATCCGCTGGAGGGCCTGCCCATTGAGGATCGGCTCAAGCGGCACATCATCGACGGCCTCAAGAAGAACCTCGAGCGAGACCTCGAGGAGGCTCTGAAGAGGTACAGGCCGCTGGAGATCGTCAACGACATCCTCTTGGACGGCATGAAGACCGTCGGCGAGCTGTTCGGCAGCGGCCAGATGCAGCTTCCGTTCGTTCTGCAGAGCGCCGAGGTCATGAAGGCCGCGGTGCGCTATCTCGAGCCGCGCATGGAGAAGTCCGCCGAGCGCTCCAAGGGATCCATCGTGCTGGCCACGGTAGCGGGGGACGTTCACGACATCGGGAAGAACCTTGTGGACATCATCTTGAGCAACAACGGCTTTCGGGTGGTGAACATCGGGATCAAGCAGCCGATCGAGAGCATCCTCAAGGCCGCCGAGGAGCACAAGGTGGATGCCATCGGGATGAGCGGGCTGCTGGTGAAGAGCACGCTGGTGATGCGCGAGAACCTTCTGGAGATGAACGAGAGGGGCGTGCACCACTACCCCGTGATCCTCGGAGGGGCCGCCCTCACGCGGGCCTACGTCGAGGAGGACCTCCGCGCTCTCTACAAGGGCAGGGTGTATTACGCTCAGGATGCGTTCGAGGGCCTGCGGATCATGGAGTCGCTGGCCAACGGCCAAGCCTCCGGGACGTCCCCCGTTGGTGCTGGAAGATCCCTCAGCCATCGCCTGCCGGACAGCGAACCCGATCTGTACCGCTTCGACGGCGTGCGAAGCGACGTCCAGCCTGTCCAGCCTCCGACTCCGTCTTTCCTCGGAACGAAGCGTCGCGACCGGTTCGACATCTTCGAGATCTACCGCTACATCAACCCGGTCGCGTTGTTCCGGGGGCAGTGGCAGTACCGTCGGCGACCCGACCAGTCCAATCCGGAGTTCGACCGCTGGCTCGCCGAGAACGTTCAGCCCATCTTCGAGCGGCTGCAGCGGGAGCTGGCGCCCGTCTTCCAGCCGAAGGTGGTGTGGGGCTACTTTCGCTGCCGCTCCGAGGGCAACGACCTGGTGGTGGCCAACCCCGAAGGTGGCGAAGTGCGCTTCCGGTTCCCCCGCCAACGAGACGGCAGGCGGCTTTGTCTGGCCGACTTCTTCCGCAGCGACGAGGACTACGTCGCGTTCCAGGCGGTAACCGTCGGCCCGGAGGTTTCGCGCTACGAGAGAGGGCTGTTCGAGTCAGGCGACTACCGCCGCTATCTGCTGGTGCACGGCATGGGAGTGGAGACGGCGGAGGCCCTGGCGGAGTACTGGCACCAGCAGATCCGCAAGGAATGGGGAATCGACGATCAAGAGCCGGAGAGCATGAAGCTGCTGTTCAGCGCGAAGTATCGCGGAGCCCGATTCTCGTTCGGCTATCCCGCTTGCCCCAATCTCGAGGACCAGAAGGGTCTCTTCGAGCTCCTGCGCCCGGAAAGGATCGGGATCGAGCTGACGGAGGAGTGGATGCTGTCGCCGGAGCAGTCCACCACGGCCCTGATCGCCCATCACCCGCAGGCGAAGTACTTCAACATCCGCTGATCGTGCCAAGATGGAGGGCGTGCTCACGGTGGCTTTGGCGATGGCGGCGCTCCCCCCGATGCAGGTTCTGAATGGGATCGACGTTCTGGAACGCGATGGCTTCCGGCTTCTTCAAGGTCGGAGCGTCGGACTCATCACGAACCACACCGGGCGAACGCTGGATGGCCGGCAGACGGCCGACGTCCTGTTTCGTGCGCCGGGCGTCAGGCTGGTCGCCCTCTTCGGCCCCGAACACGGCATTCGCGGAGAGCTCGACGAGGCGATCGAGGACGGCCGGGACCCGGCGACCGGGTTGCCGGTGTACTCGCTGTACAACCCCAGGGAGAGGGAGTATCGGTACCGGCCGCGCCCGGAGCAGCTGGAGGGCATCGACACGCTCGTCTTCGACATTCAGGACGTCGGCTCGCGCTTCTACACCTACATCGGGACGCTGGGCTACGCCATGGAGGAGGCCGCCAAGCGAGGCATCCGCGTGATCGTCTTGGATCGGCCGAACCCGATTCGAGGGCTGTACGTCGGCGGTCCCCTTTCGGAGCCGAAGCACAGGGGCCTCACCGCCTACCACGAACTGCCGGTCGCCCACGGCATGACGGTCGGAGAGCTCGCGCGCCTCTTCAACGAGGAGCGCAAGATCGGTTGCGACCTGCAGGTCGTGCCGATGCAGGGGTGGGCCAGAAAGATGTGGTTCGACGAG
The DNA here is from genome assembly GCA_937961665.1 of uncultured Fimbriimonadaceae bacterium. Classification (GTDB taxonomy): domain Bacteria; phylum Armatimonadota; class Fimbriimonadia; order Fimbriimonadales; family Fimbriimonadaceae; genus UBA8783. The sequence continues at coordinate 1,729 of CALGMO010000016.1, read as the reverse complement.
ACCGGTCAGACCTGGGTGAACCCCTCGCCGAACATGAGGTCGCCGACCCAGGCCCTGCTGTACCCGGGCATCTGCCTGATCGAGGCGACCAACGTCTCGGTGGGGCGAGGAACGGACACGCCGTTCGAGTGGATCGGAGCCCCGTGGATCGACGGCAGGGAGCTTGCTGCGACGATGAACTCCAAGAGGCTCGCGGGCATCCGGTTCTACCCTCGTTCCAACGTGCCGTCCTCCAGCAAGTACGCCGGAGAGGTCTGTGGCGGGGTGTCGATGGTCGTGGTCGACCGGAGTCGGCTGGATCCGGTTCGCGTCGGCATGGAGCTCGCCCATGAGCTCGCGCGCCGCTACCCGCAGTGGGACCGGTCGAAGCTCGTGAACTTGGTGGCAAACGACGAGGCGGCGCGCCTAATCGTGGAGAAGGGCGCCCGCGCCACGGAGAGGCGCTTCGCCGAGGAGTTGGCCGAGTTCCGGAAGGTGCGGGAAAGGCACCTCCTCTACCGCTGACCCTCTTCTCGCCGCCGCACCGCGTGACCCCCGAACTGTCGCCGGAGCATCGCGAGGACCCGAGCCGCGAAGGAGTTCTCCTGCCGAGAGGCGAACCGGGCGTACAACGACGTCGCGATGACCGGAGTTGGGACTCCGAGCCGAACGGACTCCTCGACGGCCCATCGGCCCTCGCCGCTGTCCGCAACGTGGGGCGCGAGGCTCTCGAGGCCGGGCTCCTCCCGCAGCCCATCGGCCGCCAAATCCAGCAGCCAGGAACGAACCACGCTGCCGTGCCTCCACGCCTCCGCGACCGCCGCGACGTCCCGGACGAGGGGCTTCGCCTGGAGGAGCTCCAAGCCCTCCGCCAGGGCCTGCATCATGCCGTACTCGATCGCGTTGTGCACCATCTTGGCGTAGTGCCCGGCGCCGCTCGGCCCCACGTGGACCCATCCCGCGTCGGGACTCGGGGCGAGCACCCGAAAGACGTCGGACCAGCGTTCGCAGAGAGTCTCGTCGCCGCCTACCATCAGGCAGTATCCGTTCTCCAAGCCCCAGACGCCGCCGCTGGTTCCAACGTCGAGGAGTCCCAAGCCCTTCTGGCGGAACCGGTCCGCGTGGGACATGGAGTCCTGGTAATTCGAGTTGCCGCCGTCCACCGCGCTGTCTCCAGGTTCCAACAACTCGAGGAGCTCGCGGAGGACGGCGTCCGTCGGCTCGCCCGCCGGAACCATGACCCAGACCCGCCGCGGCGGCTCCAGGCAGGCGACCAGCTCGGGCAGCGATCCGACCGTGAGCAGTCCCTCCTGCCTAGCGGCGTCGCGGGCCGTCCCGTCCAGGTCGAACCCCACGGCTTCGAAGCCGGACCGCCGCATCCGAAGCGCGAGCTGCCGGCCCATCCGTCCCAGTCCAACGATTCCGATCTTCATGGCTGGCTCTCCAGAATTCGCGTCAGCTCTTCGACGATCGCCTGAGGCGGGCGCGAAACGTCCACGGCGATGGCCTCCGTCGGCGGCTCGAGGTCTCGAAACTGGGTGTCGAGCAGCGAGGCCGGCATGAACGGGTGCTTGCGGGCCTCCATCCGCGGACGGATCAGCTCCGGCTTTCCGTGGAGCCAAACGACGCGCAGATCCGGCCTGGCCGAGGCGAGGCGCTGGCGATAGGAAGCCTTCAGAGCCGAGCAGGCGAGCACCACGCGATCATGCCGCGAGAGCTGCTGGGCCAGTGCGTCGAGCCATGGAGCGCG
>CALGMO010000015.1 GCA_937961665.1 uncultured Fimbriimonadaceae bacterium | reverse complement strand
CCGCTGCTTCGTGCGTGTTCGGCCTTCAACCGAGACCGCCCTGCCTCAATGATCCCCCCGAGGGCGGCGGCCCCACACCCTCCTGCCTCTCCGAGGGCGGAGGGTGGAGGTGAAGGGTAGCGGGATTCCACCATCGCCCCTCCCCCTCCCGCCTTGCGGGAGGGGGATCGGGAGGGAGGATTGCCCGCGGCCGTAGGCGACGGGCGCGGGGGGGGCCGGCACCGGCCAAGGGCGCCGCCGTCAGCGCGAGAGCAGGCGCAGCACGGCGGAACGCAGCTCCCGGCCGGACAGAGGCCGGCCCGACCGCCGCCACCAGGCCAGGTGCTCCTGCGCCAGGCGCTCCGTCTCCGCCGGATCGGGGATGCCCATCCCGCTCGGAGGCTGAATGGCGTTGCGGAGTCGCTCGGCCGTCCCCTGCCCCGGCCAGACGATCGTCTCGGCGCCCAGCGCCCGATTCGCCCAGCGGTCCGGCTGGCCCAGATCGTCCGCCGGCGCGAGGGTGCGGGCCGTATGGGCGACCAGACAGCTGGAGAGCCCTGTTGGATGGGATGCCCTGGTCTTCCGGGGCGTCAACCTTTTTCGTTTGGGCGACCAGGCAGCTGGGAAGCCCTGCTGCATGGGGGGGCGAAGCCGTTCCCGCCGGTGCCTCTCGTGGGCGAGCGGGTGCTCGGCCCGTGGGAGGGTGAGCCTGCCAGCTTGGGGGAGCGGACGAGACCCTCCGGAGGCCGACCGGCGTGGGGTATCCCGCCTGGAATGGACGGAATCGTCAACCGCCGGTTCGGGCTGCGGGTGCTTCTCGGCATCGTTCTGGGTTGCGTGGTGGGCGGCGCGCTCCTCGTTGGGCTGCCTACGGGCCTTCAGCCCGACGATCGGGTGGAGCTCACCACGGCGACCGGGCGTACCCACACCCTGACCTTCGAGGCCTCTCCGTCGGGAGGCGACGCCGCCAGAGTGAAGGCCGAGCCGCCCCTGAACGGCCTGCCGCCCGAGATGAAGGCCCTGGGCATGCCCGTCGAGGGATTCCGCAAGGCGGTCGCGGAGGCAACCGCAATCGCGATCCCCTCGGCGCGGGTTGTCGCCCGGGGCGAAGTCTCGGTGAGACCTTGGCCGGTCGAGGTCCTGCACGTGGCCGGCCAGCTGTTCCTGCGCCTGCTGCGGATGCTCGTGGTGCCGCTGCTGCTGGTCACGGTGCTCGTAGGCATCGCGTCGCTGGGCAGCATCAGCCGCTTGGGACGGCTCGGGTTTCAGGCATCCTTCTGGATGGTGGGAACGATGGTGGTCGCGGTGGCCATCGGCCTCATCGCGGTGAACGTCGTGAAGCCGGGCGCCGGCCTGCGGGGCCAATGGCTGGTCGACGGAGAGGGCGCCGCCGACGGACAGAGCGTCTCCGAGCTGATCCTAAGGGTCGTGCCGACCAACCCCGTCAAGGCGATCGCCGAGCTGGACGTCGTCGGGATCCTCTTCTTCGTGATCCTGCTCGCGGTGGCGCTGCTCCAGATCGGGCCTCGGCGGGCCGCGCCCGTGCTCGGCTTCTTCCAGAGCCTCAACGATGCCGTGGCCGTGATGGTCGGGTGGGTGATGGTCCTGGCGCCGTTCGGCATCTTCGCTCTGGTCGCCCACACGGTCGCGACCCAGGAGCCGTCGTTCCTTGGCCCCCTCCTTCGGAGCCTCGGCCTCTTCGCACTGACCGTTACGATGGGACTGGCCGCTCACTTCGCCTTCCAGCTGGCCATCCTGGCCATCGTGGCGAGGGTGAGCCCTATCCGGTTCCTCCAGCGCATGGGTCCGGCTCTTGCGACAGCCTTCGGCACGAACAGCTCCAGCGCGACTCTGCCGGTGACCCTGCGGTGCGCGGAGGAGATGGGTCTGCCGAGGCGCATCAGCGCGTTCGTTCTGCCGGTGGGGGCGACTCTGAACATGGACGGCACGGCGCTGTTCGAGGCCGTCGCAGCGATGTTCTTCGCCCAGGCGTTCGGGTTCGACTTCGGCATCGGGACCCAGATTCTGGTGGCGCTGACGAGCGTCTTGGCGGCCATGGGGGCGGCCGGCATCCCCAGCGCGGGCCTAGTGACCATGGTTCTGGTTCTCAGCGCGGTCGGACTGCCGACCTCGAAGCTGCCGCTGCTTTGGGCGATCGACCGCCCCCTCGACATGATGAGGACGGTGGTGAACGTGTCGGGCGACGCGCTCACCTGCTGCATCCTGCAGCGGCTCAACCCGGACCTGAGCGATCCGGACGGTCGGGACGGCGCCGACGGCGAGGGCGAAGCCGAGGCGGCCAAGGCACTGCGCGACTGAAGGCTACCGAGGCTCGGCAGGCTCGGGCAGAGAGGCCTCCGCCAAGCGAGGCAGCGGCCAGAGGACGAGCCCGCGCCGACCTCGGCACACCCCATCCGGCCGCGCTCGGCCGAGGAGGCGGTTTGGCGTGCGGGTCCGAGACTTCCCGGACCCGCGCATGATCCGTGCGGTCTCGAGGCGGGCTGTCGGGGTTGCCCCGCTCAACGACCGGCGTTCTTGCCCAGCGACTCGATCATCATCGCCGCGTCCTCGAGAACCTGCGGAACGTCCCTTCCCCCCGTGATGCGCCGGATGCGCTCCGAGGCCGTCACGGGGTCGATCTGGTTGCTGCCGAACATCGACAGCACCTTCTGGATCGCCTCCCACTTCTGGCGCGAGTTCTGCATCGCGGCCGCGGAGGCCTGGTTCTGCGGCAGGTTCCGCCAGAACAGGCCCAGCAGCTTCGTCTCGATGTCCTTGGCCGTGCCCCGGCTGTTCTCCTGGAGCGCGGTAAGAAAATCCAGCCCGGAGCCCGCCAAGTGCCAGTTCTTGTAGCGGGTGACGTCGGCCGCCTGCTGCGCCCAGGCTCGGCGGATGCCTTCCTTGTTCCGGGAGAGCCACTCCAGGTCCTTGTAGGCCTCAGCATGCGCGCTGGTGGTCACGGTTTCCCACGACCGGCTGGCGCTGCGGCCGGTCACCTGGCGGTAGGCCTCGTCCCAGGCCTGCTGAGCCTCGGCCTGCCACCGGTGCAGACTCTGCGAGCGACCGTCCTTGGTGAGCGACGTCACGAGGCGCTCGTCGAGACCGATGTCGTAGTCCATGCCCACCGAACCGCAGCTCGACGCGTTCCGGAATTCCCTCATCGGCGCGCGACTCCAACCGCGGCGGGCCATGTTCTCGTGGAACCGAGCCTGCACCTCGGCGTGCGTCTCGGTGATGAGCAGGTTGTAGGCCCTTTGCGAGGCCCTGTCTCCCCTGTATTTGAGGAAGTTCTTCGCGTGCGGATCCTCATTGACCGCGTGGGCCGCCCGCATCGCCCGCTCCTGCAACCGGCGAATCTCTTGGGCGGAGGCTCCTCTCCTTCCCGCCTGTTGGATCGCCGCCTGGGCTTCTGCGAACGCCCGGGCTGTCCGCTCGCCTGCCGCTCGGCGTCGGTTGAATTCGGCTAGGTCGGCCTCGGAGAACGCCGGAGCCCTGCCCCGGCCCTTGGCCCATCCGGCCACCTTGCCGACGCCAAACTCGAACGCCTTGCCGATCACGTAGGCCGTGGCGGCATTCTCCAGAGCGCCCGTCCAGCCTGCGCGCTCCCCGTCGGGGCCCACCCGGGTGTACCCGCGGACGGCCTCGCTGGCGACGTACGCCGGGGTGCCGCACCAGGCCGCCGTGCGCAGAATGGACTCGAGCGGACCTCCCTCCACGTATCCGGTCGCCGCCTGATAGGCCGCCATGACGGGTCTGCCACCGAACAGCGAGAGCACGAACAGGCTGTTGTCGGCGGTGGACTTGAACCGCTCCGCGGTCTCCAGACCGTACTGCGCCATGGCGGCTGCCTCCTCGCTCTTGGCCTGCTCTGCCAGGAAGTAGCCGGTGGCTTTGTTGTGCAGGGCCTCGGCCACCCTCCGGACCTTCTCGAAGTCCATGGCGGCCATCGCCTTGCGGTCGATCTGCCGATCGATGAACTTCCGCGCCTCCTCCGCCTCGCCGGGCGGGAGCATGCCGGCCAGCCTCTGCAGCGCAGCCTGGGCCCGCTGGAAGCGCTCCATCTTCTGCTGGTTCTCTCGGATCGACTCCACGAAACGGGCACTGGCGTACTCGTCGAAAGGCGTCGGACGGCGGACGATCTGGCCGGTCAGGTGCGACTGGATCAGATCCTCCTCGGCGATCACATCGGATCGGGCCTGCAACAGACGGAACTGGAGCTCCGCCCGGCGCTGGGGATCGGTCTCTGCAGCGAGCTCTCCCTCTAGCCTCTGGATGGTGCCCTTGAGGAACTTGAGGTTGTCGGTGTGCATCCGCACGGTATCCCGCAGGGTAGGCGGCAGCTTCGAGACTGGGTCGTCGCCCGCTTCGATCGCCTCCGTAGGAACCGTTTCGAAGACGCCTGTGCCCTTCGGATCCAGCGAGGAGAGGATCGAGCGGGCCTCACGCTGGGCCGCCATCGCCTGCGCGTTCTCCCAAGCCAGCTGGCAGTTGTCGAAGCAGGAGCTGGTCGCGACGGTGTACCGGAAGGAGATGCGGTAGCCCTCGCTGAACACGAAGCCCTCCCCTCCGGCGCCGTTGTAGCCGGGGGTGAAGCCCATGCCGGCCGTTCCTCTTCTCCGCCAAATGGCGTAGTCCACGATCGATCCCTTGAACTCGCCGATCGAGAAGGCGGAGACCCCCTCCAGTCCGCCCTGCTTCTGCAGCCCCACGGCCATGTCGTTCGGGGTGAAGCCCTGGGGTCGTGCGTTGAAACTCTCCTGCAGCAGGAGCTGGGCCTCGGCGGCCGTGGCCGGCTTGTCGCTCGGCCCACCCACCTTCTTCGGGAGCGAAACCACCACGGTCGCCACGACGCTCGATTGCCAGTGGCCCTCCGTCTTCGGAGTCTCCTGTTTGGTTCGGGAGAACTCGAGGCCCGTTGGGGTCTTGTTCACGGTCCATCCGGCGGGCACCTTCCCCGAGTAGCTCCAAGCGATCTGCTTGTCCGTCTTCGCGGGCGTCTGCGGCTGCGTCGCTCGGATCGCCGCCAAAATCCGCTTGACGGTACCCTCGTACTCGGCAGCCTGAGCCAACGTTCGCGAGACTGGATTGGGGGTGGAGGCCCGGGCTGCCGTCTTGGCGAGGTCCGCGTTTCTCGCCTGAATCATCTGGAGCGTCTCCCGCTGCCGGTCGGCGATGTCCAGGGCCTCCCGAACGCCCTGCTCCGCGCCGAGCGCGGCCGCGATCCGGGCCTCCAGCCAGGCCGCGTCGAACTCCTCGGCCGCGGTGGCCGCGGCGGCCCTCAGAGCCAGCTGCTCCTGCACCAGGGGAATGAGGCTCTCCCAGTACCGATCCAGCTCGTCGTCGGACATGGCCACGGTGGGAGCGAGCTTCGCCTGGAATCGCGCGGCTTCCGCCGGCGGCAGAGGACCCATCAGCTCCCTTAAGCCAGCCGCCAGTACCCTCGAGGCACCGTCCGGGCGGGTCCGCGCCAGTTCGCGGAGATCGAGCACCGGCTCCATCGGCAGAGCGTCGATCTCCGGCCGTTCCGGCAACGGATAACTCACCGGCGCCCAATACCGGTCGGACGCGGCGAGGCCGTCCGACTTGGTGCCTCCGGCCTCGTCGAGCTTGATCCATGGCACGGAGACGGCGACCGTGGCGCCCTCTTCCTTGACGACCGCATCGCCCTTCTTGCCCGTCTCGAACGGGGGATCGGCGAAGATCGGCGGCTTGCCCTCCTCCTTGCCCTTTTCGGCGGTCTTGCCGGAATCCTTGGGAGGCTTGCCGGACAGCACGTCGTTGAGCTTGTCGAGTTCCTTCGAGAGACCCTCGAGCGCCCCCATCAGACCCGAGAAGAAGTCCTTCTTGGGGGCCTTGTACGGGGGATCCGGCAGCTTGAGGGTTACGAGCACCTTCTGGCCGGCTTGGGTCATCGTGGCGTTGGATTGTCCGATGACCAGCGTCACGGTGAAGATCCGTTCCGCGTTGTATGGGAAATACCGAAAGACCGTCTCCTCGCCCTCGGTGAACCTGGCCAACACGGTGTCCACGCCCGCCAGCTTCGCGGTCGATGCCTTGAACCCTTCGGGATGCTCCTCGCCCGTCGCCTGCGCGAGCTCCTTCAGAAGGCGATGCCGCTCTTTGTCGTCTCGGAACGCGACGGTCTGACTGGACAGGTGCAGCGTGTGCCGAGGAGCCGCCCCCGGCCGCAGCAGGATCCATCCCGGCAGACCGAACACGGACCCTTCCGTCGGGGCGTCCCACGTGGTGTCGGGCGAGAGGCGGAACGGCCCGACCGCGATCTCCGCCTGAAGCCTCGCCAAGCCGATCAGCGACAGCGCCGCCAAGGGCGCCACCCATGCGATCCTCTTCATCTTGCCCTCCTCGGCCTTGGGAATCCTGCTGCAACGGGCGAGGCGCGCCCAAAACCGCTGATCGGCCGAACGATCGGTTCGGTCCGCTCCTCCTTCATTGTAGGAACAAATCCCTAACGCTTGAGTGCGAAATCTCCTCCGAAAGTTAGGGTTTGATGAAATCCAGCGGTCTCTCCCTTCACCGTGCCGGATGGTTTGGGGTTCTTGGGCAGCGGAGGCGCTCCGCCGCGGCACGATTCTCTGTTCGGCGTGTGCCGGCGAGGTTTCGTGTGGCGCACTCGAACCGGGTGTTCCGTGGCGATCGACACCCCGAAAGCTCCCCCTGCTGCCAGCGGACCGATCGGACCCCGCGGGGAGACCGCCCGCTTCCGCTCGGCTCCGACAGGCCCAGAACCGTGAGCCGCGGGACCGGACAGAGCGTGCGGTGGAAGCGCGTCCTGACGGATCCAGCCAAAATACGCCTGCATGCTGCTCGCATGGACTCTAGCCTGGTCGCTGATGACCGCCCCGCCTTCCGGTTGGGTGCAGATGCCCTTGGTTTCCACCGACCTTCGGGCTCGCGGGTTCCCGGGTGGCGAGGGAGGCCAGTGGCCGAGGTCGATCGCGTGCGACTCCTCCGGCGGTTTCCTGCTGCTCGGGGTGGACGTGGGCGGCATCTACCGCAGCAGCGATTCTGGCCGCAGCTGGGAGCCAGCCAACGTGGGCTTCCTCGGTCGCGGGGCCTCGGGGCTTGCGATCGACCCTCGGAGTAGGCGAAGGGCCATCGCGGTCGCCACGAACACGTCCGTGTTCGACCGGAACGGCCTGTACCTCACCGAGGATGGAGCCTCCTCATGGAGGCTCGTGCATCCTGCGCCGATCTCCGGCAACGAGTTCCGCCGGCAGGTCGCGTTCGTTCCCACCCCGGGCGATGGCTCCATGACCAGGCTCGCGTTCTGGTCCAGGGTGGCGGACGACCGGCCGTCGTTCGGCACCGCCGTCTCCGAGCCTGGCCTCTACCGGAGCAGCGACGGCGGACGCGGCCGAGCCAGGAGGCCCGCAAGCTCTCATCGGGACAGGGGGTCGAGGACGACCGTCACCACCGACCGCGACGGCACGCGGATCGGCGCTCCGTAGCGGAACTCCCGCCAAGGCGCCAAGTCGTGGCCCGGACGGTCCGAGGTGATCCATGCCCTGCCCTGCATCCGTCCGGGCGCCCTCAGATCGACCAGCTCGCTTCGGGTCTCGGGGTTGACGAGCACGACCACCAGGCGTCGGGTTTTCGGATTCTTGTAGGCGCTGGCCAGCACCGCCCCCACGTCGTCGAAGGGCCCTTCCGTCCCGATGCGTACGAAACCCGGCCGCACGAAGCGGGCGAAGTGTCCCACCGCCCACAGGGTCTTCGTCGGGAAGATGTCGCCTCCTCCCTCGGCGTCCAAGTCGTCCACGTAGATCAACCCGTCCTTGTAGTCCGCGTCGCTCACGGCCAGCCACCACTGCCAGGCGTTCGCCTCGGCCACCGTGAGGTCGAGCTGCATCAGACGCGCCACGTTCAGCGCGAGCGTCATGCCCGTGTCGCGGCCCCAGCCGCCCTCTCCGCGCGGGCCGGCCATCTGGCAGTACTCGGTCATCCACACCTCCAGCCCATCCAGACCATCCAGCGCGGAGCGCATCCGCCGACGGACGTCGGTCATGTTCCCGATGCCGTCGGACCAGTAAGAGTGGTAGGCGAGCACGGGGTTCGTCTCCTTGCGCCAGTCGGTCTGGGTCTTCAGCAGTCCGGCATAGTCCCCATAGGCCGCGCCGTACTTGGCCTTCATGCCTCCGTTCTCCTGGTACACGCGCTGGGGAGAGCTGCTCTCCGGCGTCAGCACGCGCAGCCTCAAGCCCCGGTCGCGGATCTCTCGGGCAAGGGCCTGCGTGATGCGCACGATGTCCTCGTTGCTGGCCCGGTTGCCCTCCTGCGATCCCGGGTTCGGCACTCCGTTCCACTCCAGGTCCGGCTCATTGATCGGGCTGATGTGCGTGATCGGAATGCCCAGTCTCAGAAAGTGCTCCGACACGCCGACGAGGAACCGTGCGTAGGCGCCTTCCGCTCCCTCCTTCAGGTTGGTCGTGCCCTCGCCGTCGGTGCAGTTGGGGTGGCCGTTGCGCGTCAGCCGCCTCGGCGGAGTGATGGCGTAGGCCACGACCCGCTCGACGCCATACCGAGCGGCCTGGCGCAGGAACCACTGCTGGCCGGGGCACCGCGAGAAGTCGAACTTCCCTTCCCCGGCGTCGTACGTATCGACCGTTCGGAGCGGGTTGTGGATCGTCTCGTGGTCGATTCCGCCGCCGAGGTTGGTGCGCCACCCGCTCAGCCCGGCGCCCTTCTCGCGGTGGAAGAGCAGCTCGGCGATGCGCCTCCGCTTGGCCTCAGGCCAACGGATCAGCGGCTCGATGGTCCACGAGTCGGAAGCGGCGAAGTTGTCGATGGTCTGTCGTTCGCGGTCTGGAAGCAGCGTCAGAGGCTTCATCGGGGGAAGGGGTTGGGGTCGGGGGCCCCGGTGGAGGATCCGGACGCCGATCCAGTCGGCATGGTCCCCACCGTTGCCATCCATCGCGTCGGAAACGGCCAGCGTGAGGACCCTCACGCCGGAGAGGTCCGCTTGGAACGGGACGGGGTCTTCGCCGCCCCGCACGACGCCGCTGGACCAGAGCCGCCGGCCGTCTCCCCAGAGGCTGAAACGGACCGAACCGCCGCCCGAGTCGTTGAGCGCCGCGAGGCCCTCGATGCGGTCGGCCGTGCCGTCCAGCAGGTAGGTCGCCACGGCGGGGGCGTGCGTGCCGACGCCGCTGGGATACTTCCGACCCTTGACCTGCAGAGGCCCGCCCGCGACGCCGGCATTGGGGCGGGGGCGCTGCCAGCCCTGCGACCAGCGCGACAGGTCCAGGGCCTCGAGGGGCGTGGAGACGAGAACGGTGCCAAGCAGAGCGGCGAGCATGGGTCTATCTCCAAGCGGTCAGCCTTTGATCCCCGTGGTCGCGATCCCCTGGATGAACACCCTCTGGGCGAACAGGAACACCAGGATCACGGGCAGCACGACGATGAGCGACGCGGCCATCAGCAGGTTCCAAGGGGTCCCCGTGTGTTGGCTCTGGAAGAACTGCAGGCCCATGGAGAGCGTGAAGGTGCTCTGGTCCGTGAGGTACAGCAACGGCCCCATGAAGTCGTTCCAAGCCCACATGAAGGTGAACAGCGCCACCACCGTGAGAGCCGGCCGCGCCAACGGCACGATCACCCGCAGAAAGGTCTGCCACTCGGAGGCACCGTCGATGCGAGCCGCCTCGCTCAGCTCCATCGGGATCGTCTTCAGGAACTGGCGCAGGAGAAAGATGTTGAACGCCCCGCCGAAGAACGCCGGCACCCACAGCGGCCGAAAGGTGCCGATCCAGCCGAACTCCCGAAACAGGACGTAGGTCGGCACCATCAGGACGGGGCCGGGAACCATCATGGTCGCGAGGGTGACCCCGAACAGCAGGTCCCGCCCCTTCCATCTCAACCGGGCGAACGAGTAGGCCACGAGCGCGTTGGAGACCACGGACCCGATCACCGCCAGCACGGTCACGTAGAGCGTGTTCCTGCCGTAGACCAGGAACGGGATGTAGCCCAGGTCCTCCGCGTTGTAGCTCAGCGCCTTCCAGAAGTTCTCCCACTGGGGGCGATCCGGCACCCAGACGGGCGGCGACGCCATCGTCTGGTCCAGGGGCTTGATCGCCGTGCTGACCATCCACAGGAGCGGCGCCAGGAACAGGACGGAGAGGAGGAGCAAGACCGTGTGCGTAGCAGCCTGACGCAGGTTCTCTCGGACTCTCTTGGTCATCTCAGCCCTCGTAGTGCACGTGTTTGGCCGATACCCGGAGCGCCAGGAGCGTCAGCGCCAAGGTGATGAGGAACATCACCCAGCCCATGGCGCTGGCGTATCCCATGCGCTGGTACAGAAAGGCGTTGTCGTAGAGGTACATGGAGAAGAAGTAGGTGGAGCGGGCGGGCTGGCCTCCGGGAAACATCACGTACGGCAGCGCGAACGTCTGCAGCGTCCCGATGATCCCCATCACGACGTTGAACAGGATGACCGGCGAGATCATCGGCAGCGTCACGTGCCGGGTCTTGCCCCACCACCGCGCGCCATCCATCTCCGCGGCCTCGTAGAGCGACTGCGGCACGTCCTGCAGGCCCGCGAGGTAGATGATCATCGCGTTCCCCGTGCCCCAGATCGAGATGATCACGAGGGTCCACTTGGCCCAAGCGGGGTCGCTGAGCCAAGCGGGGTCAGGCAGTCCGAGCCGCCGGAGGACCTCGTTCAGCAGGCCGTACTGGCCGTTGAAGACCCAGAGCCACAGCACGCCCAGCGCCACCATCGGCACCAGCGACGGGATGTAGAAGACGGTGCGGTAGAGCGCCATCCCCCGCACCCGCGTGTTCAGCAGAAGCGCCACGAGGATCGCCGCGACGGTTGCCAAGGGCACCGAGCCCGCCGTGAAGGCGAGCGTGTTCTTGAGCGAGAGGTGGAAGACCTCGTCGCCCAGCATCTCCCGGTAGTTCTCCAAGCCGATCCAGATCGGCCTGCGGAGCACCGAGAAGCTGGTGAAGCTGTAGTAGAACGACGATATCAGCGGGTAGGCGAGGAACACCAGGAATCCGAGGATCCAAGGCATGGCGAACAGCAGGCCGACCCACTGCTCCCTCCGCGGGCTCATCTGGCCAGCACCTGCCTTCGATAGCGTTCCCACAGCTCCTCGAGCCGCTTCTGGGCCTCGTCCAAGGCCTGCCGGGGCGTAGCCTCGCCCAGGTCCATCCGGTCGACGGCGTTGCCGACCTCCGATCCGATCTGCCCGGCGATGCCCATCTGAACCGGCCGGACCGCCCTCTCGCCGCGTGCCAGACGGTCGAACAGAGCGATCGCCTTGTTCGGGTGCCTCTCGAGGAACTCCCTCGACACTCGGGCCAGCGGGGTGTTGCACCACTGGTCCATGCAGAGCCGCTCCATCACCGGCTGCCTCTGGACGAACGCGATGAATTCGAACGCCTCGCGCTTGTGCTTGGCGCCGCGGGGGATCATCAGCGTGTTCAGGTTCAGCCAAGTGTATCCGGCGAGGTCGGGACGACCGTCCGGATGCGGCATCGGCACCGCGAACCAATCCACCTTGGGGTTGTACAGGCGGATGAAGTTGCCGAACCACGGTCCGTCGCTATAGGCGGCGAGCTTGCCGCTCAGGAACGGGTTCTGCGGAGACGAGTAGTTGCCGAAGCCGCTCCGGAAGGCCTGCGTCTCGCGCGCTCCGAACCGCTCGGCGAACGAGTGGACCCACGTCCAAGCCTCCACGTCGTCCGGCCCGTTGACGTCGATCCTGCCGTCCTTCACGAAGCCCCCGCCGAAGAGGTACGGCATCCCCCAAAGCCCCCAACCGTCCCGAGGGAGGAAGGCGACCGTTTTGAGCCTGCCGTCGGGCCCCTTCCTGCTCACCCGATCCACGAAGCGGTCGAACTCGGAGAGGGTCTTGGGGAACTCCTCGGGCGAGTCGTACTCCGGCGGCATCAGGGCCCGGTTCACATACAGCGCGTTGCAGCCCGGCGTGGTGGGCAGGGCGTAGAGGCGCCCTTGATAGACCACCATCCTCCAGTAGTTGCCGATGTAGTCGCTCTCGGAGATACCGAACTCCCTCGCGAGGTCGGTCAGATCCTCCAGAGCCCCAGCGTCGGCGAACTGCACGACCTGGTCGGCCCAGAGCCCGGCGACGTCGGGCGGGTTTCCGCCCGACGTCGCCAGAAGAGTCTTCTCGGCGATGCCCGAGATGCTCAGCATCCGGACCTCGATCCGATCCTGGGAGGCGTTGAACGCGTCGACGACCCGCTGCATCGAGCGCTTCTCGTCGCCCGTCCACTTCTCCCAGTAGGTCACGACGACCCGTTCGGAACCGGCCTGCCGGCTGGCCGCGCGCTCGCTGCCGACGAGGGCCCAGACCCCCGCGGCCGCTACCGCGAGCCAGCCGAGCAACCGGATTCCTTCCATGATCGGGCCTCCTCGCTATTGGCCTTGGTTGTTCACCGTCGGCGGTCCGGCCACGGGCACGTTGGTCGGCGCCCCTCCCGGCCCGCGCTTGCTCGGATCCGCTTCCTCCCAAGGCGGCTTGCCGGGGGTGTACCGGACCTGTCCCTGGTCCAAGTTGCCAGCGGTCGACAGGGTCTTCCAGCCGAAGTAGGCCACCACCGCCACCACGATCGCGATCACGGCGACGATCAGCGGCGTTTTCACCTCTTCCCTCATCTCCGGCTATCCCGAGCGCCTACTGACGCTTGTCCCACATGCCGACCGGCCACGGCCAGTTCACCGGGTCGTTGGGCCACAGATCGGGAGGAGGCGTGCCGGCCTGGTTGCCCTGCGGCTGGAGGGTGGCCTCCTTCTTGTAGTACTTGGCGTGCCCGTCGCAGAAGGCGTAGTTGGTGCCGCCGTTGAACATCCGGGCGCCGCCTCCCTGCATGTTGAACTCGCCGTAGTTGAAGAACACCTCCGTCGCCCATCCCTGGCAGTAGAAGTGGTACCAGTTCGGCCTAGGCGCCAGCAGAATCGTCGTCGCCGGCGAGGGAACGTTGGTCGTCGAGGCGCCGCCCATGTTGCTCGTGGGCGACATCTGGTTCTGGAGGGCGTTGCCGTCCCACCCCCAGCCGTTTGCGGGCCACGTGAAGTTCATCGAGTAGGTGGCCAGCCGAGGAGGCCGTCGGTTGGCGTCGCAGAACGTCCCGCCAGGCTCGGTCGCCCCGCGGTCCCAGTTGTCGACCGGCGACTTGTAGATGTCGAAGTTATTCACGTACGGGTTGATCTGCACGGTCCAGGGTCTCCACTCGGAGTCCCATCCCCAGCAGAAGGGGTACGTGTCGTCGAAGTCCCCGGCGTACATCTGGACGCCGAGGTTCAGCTGCTTGACGTTGGACAGGTCCTGGGTGCGCTTGGCGGACATCTTCGCCTGAGCGAACACCGGGAACAGGATGGCGGCGAGGATCGCGATGATCGCGATCACGACCAGCAGCTCGATGAGCGTGAACGCTCGGTTGCGGTGGATGTGCGCGTGTGTCATGGCTTGCTCCGTTGCAGGTTGGAAAGCGTGGCGAGCGTCGTGCCCGCGTTGAACCGAACCGGCACGCTCTCGTGGCGCGCCGGCGAGCCGGGACGGTTGATGGCCTCGTCGAGCAGACGAACCGCCGCGAGCGCGATGGCGTCCAGGTCAACCTCGACCGAGGCGCAGATGTGGCGCGACGTGGACGGCCAGTGGACGCCGTCGTAGCCCACGATCGACAGATCGCCGGGCACCGAGACGCCGTTCGCCTCGCACCACTCGAGAACGCGGTAGGCCACGGCGTCGTGCCAGCAGAACAGCGCCGTGGGGCGATTCCGCAGGGAGAGGAGGCGCTCCATCGCCTCCCCGGGGTCGAACGAAATCCACTCGACGCGCTCCTCGCCCAGCTCGACTCCGCGCTCGGCGAGGCTCCGCCGGAGCAGCTCGATGCGGGGAACGCTGTCGCGGACGTCGTCGCCCACCGAGCCGATGGCCGCGAGGGAACGGTGCCCCCGCGCGAGCAGCTCCCTTGCCACCAGAGCGATCCCCTGCTCCATGTCGTCGCTGGCCGAGGAGTACTGCCCGCGCTCGTCGACGCCGTTGAGGATGACCACCGGGAGGCTGCTCTGGCGCAGGAGACCCAGCAACGGGTCGTCCTTGGTGGGCGCGAACAGCAGCAGCCCGTCCGCCAACCCGCCGTTCAGGAACTGGTACGTCTCCCGCGGCGTCCTCCGGAAGTTGCAGTGGACCAGCACATCGTAGCCGAACTCGCCTCCGGCCGTCTCGACAGCCGACGCCAGGCGGTCCATGTAGAGGTCGCCCCGCTTGCGGTTCCGGAACGTGCTGTAGAAGGAGACGACGTGCGTCCGGCCGCGGCGGAGCGACCGGACGAGCAGGTTCGGGGCGTAGTTCAGCTCCTCGGCCGCGCTCCACACCCGCTCGCGCGTCGCCTGCGGGATGCGTCTCTGGTCGGCCTTGCCGGCGAGGACCAGCGACACCGTGGACGGCGAGACGCCCGCCCGCGACGCCACCTCGTAGAGCGTCGTCCTCTCCCTCTGGGGCCGGTCCTTCGCCATCGAATCGCCTCTGGTCAAATCTTTGAGCGACTTGCTCAAAGCTTTGATCATGATAGCACGGCTTTTGCGAAACGCGGCTGGTTTTCTGTTGGAATTCGCCCGCCTACCGGCCGGTCGCGCCCGCGCGGGCCGACCCGCGGTCGACCCAGAGGTCCCTCAGGGTTCTGGCCAGGCTTCCCGCGTCCAGCCCGCCGGTGTTGCACAGCACGGCCACCGACAAGCCCCTGCGCCGATCCACCAGCAGAAAGCTGGAACACCCCTGCTGGCCTCCTGCGTGCGACGCCGTGGCCCGATCGCACGCCCAACCGAGCCCGTACCCCGTCGAGCGGCCGTTCGGCAGCCGGACCGGCGTCCACATCGCCTCCCGCTCCCTGGAACCCACGATCTTGCCGCGGAGGACGGCCAGACCGAACCGCGCCACGTGCAGCGCCGTGCCCTCCAGACCTCCCCCGCCGGCCTTCCAGCTGATGTCCTCCCGCTTGGCGACGCGGACCGCCGGACCCTCCTTCGCCGCCGTGTAAAGGGCGGTCCTCTGCGGCTTGTCCTCCGTGCTCAGCTCCACGTCCAACGAATCCATGCCCCAGCGGGATGCTCCGAGCCGCAGGATCTCGCGGTAAGGTCTCGCGGCGGCCCGCTCCATGGAGGCCACCGCCAAGGCGAAGGCATGCGTGCTGTAGCCGTAGGCCGTGCCGGGCTCGAACCGCAGCGGCGAGTGCCGAATCAGTCCGACCGCCTCCGCCGTGCTCAGCGGCCGGAAGAAGACGTCGGGCCTGCCGGGCCGGTAGCCACGGATTCCCGCGGTGTGGGAGAGGACCCGCCGGAGCGTGATCGCGCCCCGCTCGTCCGGGAAGCCGGGCACGTAGCGCGAGACCCCGGCGTCCAGATCGAGCCTCCGCCTCTGGACGAACCCCATGGTGAGCGTCGCGCACACCGCCTTGCTGATCGAGGCGAGGCGGAAGAGGGTCTCCGCCCGCACCGGAGCCCGCTCCTCCCGGTCCGCCCAGCCCGCCTGCGCGGTCCACTCCGCGGCGTCGTCGACCACCGCGACCGAGACCCCGACCGCGCGGGACCGGTCGAGCCACTCCTGCACGGCCCGCTCGCCGTCCGTCCACGCCGCCGCCTGCCCCCACGCCGCCGCCAGCAAGACCCCCTGCACCATGCCGCCAATCTACCGCCTCCGCCTGTGCCGAGCGAAGAGCCTTCCGCTTGGGTGAGTCCTCGCTGCAAACCAAGGATCGGCTCGAGGCCGGCGATGCTTGCGGCGCCGACGAAAGACGTCGGTCCTCCTCGGCTCCGCTGCCGCGTCCGAACGGACGACCGACGCCAACCACCTGAGAGCAACCCTTCGTGCGATCCAGGCCATGCACCTGACAATCCCGTCGGCTCCTGCATTCGGTGTCGCCGCATCCAGGGGGGAACCGCGCGGGAGCGTTAGGACGGCACCCCGGCCGCGTGCAAGCCGATCGGCGAGGTGACAGGTGCGGTCTAAGGAACGGATCGGCCCTGCATCAGGAGCAGATCCAGGCACCCCAAGGCAAAACCCCGCTTTCAGATCGCATATCCGGACAGATTCCCTGGGCCTGACCCCAGACGCTTGAGGAAAAGCTCGGGAGGCTCCTCCCTCTGCGTCGAGACGAACCTTGCGGTCCACCGATGTGCACCAATTCCGCTGTCCGGCTGCCTCGGTGGAGCCTCGGGGAGGCGCCCAACGAGGACGAAGACCTCCCGCCCAGAAGGGTCGTCCCGCATGCCCAGGGAGGGTCCTGCCAGAGATGGGGCCGCCTAGTTGCAGCCTTCGGGTGGGGGCAAGAGTTTCACAGTCTTCGGCCTGGGCATCTCTCCCGTTCGAAGCACCGCACGGTGCTTCTCCAGGTTCATCAGTGTGTCGGCGAGACTCCGCTCTCGGCCGCTGGGCGCCATCTTCTTAGCCATGGCCTTCGCGTCGGCGTCCACAGCCCGGAGCGCCATGTAGTTGGACACAGCCGAGAACAGGCTGTCGTCGAAGTCCCGCGCCTCTTGAGATGCCACGATCAGGGCAATGCCGAACTTGCGGCACTCCTTCGCCATCCTTGGGAGCAGGTTGAGCTTGCTCGCCCGATGGGCCTCATCGAACACCACCGCGTGGGTGATCCGACTTTGGGTTCCCCTAAGGAACATTTCCTGATACACCCGGAAGAGCATGAAGCTGGCGTAAGCTCGTTGCACCATATCCGATTGCACGGTATGGATGCGGATGAGGCGGGGTGCACCTCCCTCGAGCAGGCTGCCGATCGAGTCCTCGCAGTCGTCGAAGAAGTTGTAGTCCTCCAGCTCCCTCAGGCGAAGAAGGAGATTCTCCCTCCCGTGGTCGCGGGATCCGTTCCTCTTCGTGGCCTTCATAGACTCCAGAAAAGCCGAGAACGGCGGTACCGGATGCTCTTCGCCGTCTCCCCATCCCAACTTTGTGTACGTCTCGAGGACGGCTTCCCGCAACGCGGCGAGCTGGACCTCTCCGAGGTCCCTGAAGATCGCGGCGAAGATGTCGCGAATGTGACCGGCCGAGTCGGTGTGCGCGAAGCGGCTCACGCTCGGCACCCGAAGCGGGTTGAAGCCGAGGCTGAAGCAATCATGCGTGGTACAGCCCTTTAGGAGGCTTAGTAGATGCTCGTCCAAGTCCGAGTGGTAGGAGAAGACGATGGGCGCTACGCCGCCGCGCCAAAGCTGGAGGCAGATGTTCTCCAAAGCCGTGGTTTTTCCCATCCCCGGCTGACCTACAATCAGCAGGTGGGGGTTGCCGTTGATGGCGACCGTCCACGAGACATCCTGCCCGCTGTCCGTTGTGCCTAGGAGGACCGCGACCGGCCCGACGACCGGCTTGGTGATCTCGCCCGACGAGACCGGTTCCTTGCCATGTTCCGACTCGCCCTTGGGCAACTCGTGGCTGCCGCAGTCTGAAGCACCGATCAGCCCGGAGCCGACGCTTACCTGCTCCGACGCTCCTTCCCCGTCGCAGTTGTGCGGCGGGCTTTCCTTCTCTTCCTCGTTAGCCGGCGCGGGCTCGACGTCATCCTGCGTCTCGGGAGGGTTCTCCCCGGCCCGGTCCGGCAGGCAGTCCGGGCCGAACAACAGGATCGCATGGCCGTTCGAACTCCCAAGGGTCTCGATCTCACTGTCCCGGTGTTCGGGGCAGAAGACGATGCCGATGTCTTCCTTCTCGTCCACCTCGCTACTCAGGTCCGACGGGCTCTTTGCCAGCTGGCTGATTCCTCGCACCAGCTTCCTGTAGGGGTCCTCGCCGAGATGGTGTCGGTAGGCCTTGTCTGCGTAGAACCGCAGGACCCGAGCGAGCCTGGCTGCCCTCAACACCCGTTCCGGCTCGCTGCAGGACTTGTGGCTGGCATACCAATTCTCCCAGTCCGACCGGGAGCCGTTCAGCTGCTCCGCGATTCGGGAGGCTAGCTCGTCGCTCCGCACCGTCCTCAGGTGCCGACGATACTTCACCTCCACGAACCGAAACACCAGTCGGTCGCGCGAGCCGAGCCCCACGTACAACAGATCCGCTCGGGACTTACCCTCGTTCTCGCCGTCCTTCCCCTTGTCGCCGTGGGACCCAAGGAGGTCTCGAACGTCGTCCAGTGGAACAAAGAAACCCCTCTTCAAGTCCGGCCAACTCTGGACCCCTTCTGGCTGGCAACGGGATCGGGCGTGCACCGCCGCCAAGGCCACCATCTCTGCCCCGACGGTCTCCCCATTTTCCTGCGCAGCGGCGCCGGCCATCCGAAGGGCCAAGCGCCCGCTGAGCGCCTTGAGCTCGTCGAGCAGGAACTTGCAGTTCCTCTCCGATGCGCTCAGTCCCATCTGCTGGAGCGTCGAGTCCAACAGTCCCCGGACCTCGTCGAAGTGCGAAGTCGACGTGATCAGCTGCAGACAACCGAGATCGTCCCGCTCCGGCACAGCGTCGATCACGTAGGCGTCGAAGACGTCCGGCAGATGCTTGGGAGAATCGAAGTACTCCACACCGATGTTCCGGTCCATCGTCACGACCCAATCGGACCGGTCGTGCAGGCCGTCCAGCAGCTGCCGGTTCTCAGGACTGAGGAGCGTCTTCAGAACGGGCCAACCTTGGTCGCAGCCAAGGTGCCGAGCGACGGACTTCAAGACGGCCGCCTGGGCTCGCACCAAGCGCTCGGTTACGATCCGATCCTGGAGCTTGGGGCCCTCCAGGCCGGCGGGAATCGTCGTCCGCCACATCGGCTGATCATCCTCGACGGCGAACACCCGCTGAACGTTCGCGATCAGCCCAAACGCCAGGAGGGGCGCCAGCTCGCCGGTCGGCTCCTCGCACGCCACCCTGGAAGAGAAGCAGTCGAACGCGATGGACAGATGTCCGGGCTCGCGAGGCGCACCCTCGTCGCGCTTGGCCCAACGCAACCTCGGCAGCATCCGTCCGCCACCGAAGTCGACGGACTCCAGGCACCAGGCATCTTCCTCGTGGGGGTTCGGCGCCCCGGTGCGTCGTCGCTGGACGATTTTGGTCAGATGCCGGCCCGTCACCATCGACTCGCGCCGTGCGGGAAACAGGTTCAGTCGGACGGCGACTCTGCGATCCCGTTGTCGCTCGTCTCCGTCCTCCGACTCTTCCGTGTCTTCGGCTTCGGCCTTGAGTGCCTTGCCCAACGCCCGAACCACCGTGGCGCCGTCGCCCGGCCGGAGCGCATGCACCATCAGCTGGGAGCTTCCCGGATGAGTGTCAAGGTATGCACGGAGAACGCGCGCCAAAGCCTCCCCGCTCTCGATGCTGATCTCGGGCCTCAAGCGGTCGGAGTCGCCCGAGTAGGCCGCGGCGAGCATCGAGAGGCTAGCCTTCGGTTCCGGGTCGTTGGTGGAAACCATCGCCACTCCCGCCATGCCGATGCAGTCGCCGAAGACGAAAGCCTCGCCGGCTTTCAGACCGGGCAGGAGGAACGGGAAGTGCGCCCCGTCGAGGTTGGACAACGCCTTCCGCACCCGATCGGCCTTCAGGCCCTGCTCCCAGCGCAGATGGATCGCCAGCGTGTCGAAAGCAGCTTGCCAAGCCATCCGAATCGGATGGAACGGCAGCACGATCAGGCCGATGGTCTCCCCAGACGGCGACTGGACCTCGACGGTGTTGGCCAGCGCCAAGCGGGCAGGGCCGCTCTCCAACGCAGACATCCACGCGTTCAGGTACTCTCCGATGACGGACGCTCCGGTCCCCTTGTGAACGTAGATCTGGGACAGCATCCCTCCCGTCCCGGAGAGCCTCTTCCGGAGCGCCTCAGTGGCCTCCCTCAGCTTCTGTTCCGCGTCGCCCAACCCGTCGGTTGGTACGGGCTCGTAGTCCGGTCCCTGCACGAGCGATCCGTCCGGCCGGGCCCGCACCACCCATCGGCCGATCGGCGCGTCGTTCCGCTCGGACCAGTCTTTCTCGATCTTGGCGAGCAACGGCGGCCGCTCCACTCGGAACGACTTCCTAATCTCGCCTTTCTTGTCCCTCGGGCGGTAGCTCAGGAAGCCTTTGTTGTCTGGATTCCCATGCTCGCCTTTGGCAGCAGCCTCGGCGAGAGCCTCGGCCTCCTCGCGTGTGTCGAGTTCGACGGCGCCCTCCACCGGGCAACGATATACCGTTCCCGCAAAAACCTTTTCGTCAATTGGAACCGTACCGAAGCAGACGATAAAGTCCTCCGTTGTCTCGGGAGCGACTTCGTCCGTGCCGACCACCGTGACCTCGACTCTGGCCTGCCACCGCCCGTGCTCTTCCAGTTCCGAAAAGTCCTCCGGACCGAAGGACGCTTTCTGCTCCTTCCGACCGTTGAGGCTCACGGTCTGGGAAGCGAGCTCTTCGTCCCCGGCCAACACACGAACGTTGAAGGAGGCGGAGCCGCGAGGCAGATTCCCTGGATGGACCGTCCACCACACCTCGAGTTTGTTCTTCGGATTCTTGGGGTCCACCCGGTACTCTGGCAGGCTGTCCGGTCCTGATTCTACCAAGCCGCTCCACTTGGAGAGCTTCCCGTTCTTGCGCCACGAAACGACCTTGATCCGTTGCACTCTCTTCTCGAGGAACAGCGGCCGAAGGTTACCCAGCCAAAGGCGGGAGTCTCGCGCAACCCGGAGCAGAGTCGTCTTGGCGGGCAAGGCGGCGCCCTTCCGCAGCTGCTCGGCTAGTTCCCGAACGGTCCTGTCTTCCGCCTCCTGAAGCTGGAGACCGGCGATGCGCGCTTCGGCTGTCTGGGCGGTGGCGGGGGACAATAAGAGACGCTCCACCATGACCCCCGAGACGTCCAGCAAGGCCCGAGCCCGCTCCAGATCCCCGCTGACCGGCCACAGTTGAAGATGGGGCAACGCCTCACCGACCCCCTGTGAATTCTCGGCTAGAGCCGCAAGAAATTCGAGCTTCTCGCTGTCATATACGGCTCGGCCCCGCCCGCCGACGCGCGACGCGTGGCGGAACGCTTCCTTGGCGAAAGCCGTCAGCCCCGATTCAAGGGATGCCAAGGCAATCTGCACGGCGGCGGCCAGCAGCTTGCTCTCCGTAATTTCTCTGGCTGAGCTGTAGACGCCGTCCATCCCAGAGCCCGACCAGTCCCGATCCACTAGCAGGAGCGTCGCCGTCCCCTTTGCCTCACGCAGATCAACTGCTCGGTCAGCGGTGATCCATCCGTTTGCACTTGAATGGCCAACTCCTCGCAGCTCCCATCCCCCCAGCGAATCTCCTTGAGACAGCACCGTTTCAATCGTCTCGCGGTCGAACGCTCGGGTAAAGGCGAGGTCCCCAGCGTGGGGCCTCCCAGCCAGCTTCTGCAAAGCTGCTCGAATCCAATCCACACGCTTCACGTCTTGTGCCATGGTTACAGCTGTTCAAACTCTTTGTTTGCCTGTGGTTGCGTACTTGTACCGGGATCGCAAGAGCTTCATCGACTCGGAGTCATTGACACCCCTGAGAAGCCCCAAATCGCGCAACCGACGTTCCAAGATGTTCCGGTTACGGACCAACAGCTCCTGAGGTATTCCATGCCCTGGCGGGGCCTGATCGACACACAGGCCGTACCGGTCCCGCAACAAGGTGAGGAATTCCTGGTATGAGACCGGAAACTCTCTTTCGAACAAGTGCGTATGCACTAGCGCCTCAAGAAGTTCATCTGAAAGAGCAATCGACCGTGCCTCAGTCTGGCGGCGAGAACCGTCTGACATCTTACGCTTGACGCTACGTTTTCGGACAAGCCCATGAGGCTCCAATGACATGCCAGCAGAGTCCAACAGCTTCAGAAACCTCGAACGAAGATCCCCTCCACCTCTTAGTTCGACCAACGCTTCCCCTAATGCACGAACAGGATCGCTTCCTGTGTTTTTGAGCAACACCTGCTGAGCTGGAGGGCACAGATCTTCCTTATTAAGTTTCTCTCCGAGAGCTGCCACATATCTAGAAATAATACCTATTGCCATTTCAGCCCCAGGCACATCTTGTTTCCGTATGCGGTACAACTTATTGAGCCTCTCCGCATTCCCATCGGATTCTCCAAACAGTAATTGAAACGTTTGGTCGTACTTCACGTTCTCCTGTAGCACTCTAATACACGCCATAGCCGCGATAGCATCGTCCAACAGAGATAGAATATCTGAAAAAGAACGCTCCGACTCATTCCTAAGATCCGCAATGGCACCATTGGATGCGTCCACGAAGACCATAACTGGAATCTGGTCATTCTCATGCGGCACCGTGCCCGTCTTCTCCCACTCCACTGAACACCTCAGCGATGTCAACGAGGTGTGCCACAGCCCCATACCTATGAGTGCTTCCAGCATTCCAGTTAGAATCCTCCTAGGAACTGCCTCTCCACAAGCTTCTAGAAAGTTAACCAAATCGCTACGAAAGATCTCACTTGCCCTTGAGCTTAGCGGCTTGTTTCTTGGAATTGACGCTCCGATCGTGGTATCCTTGGATTTCTCTGGAGCAGAACTACAGCCCGCACCTAAGCGAACCATAAGGAGCTCATCAACTGCCAATGCCTCTTGCTCATCAAATTTATCGCCATGAAGCTCGCTCGGGTTGTTCGAAAAAACCGTGCCCTTTGCGAACACCTTTATTAAGAGGCTTGACTGGGACACCCCACCACTAGTGCTTAATTCTTTAGATGCGGGATTTACCTCTTTGCCCTGAACAGAGAGAAGGTTGGCAATAAGCTCTGGGACCAAGCGTAGATTCCCTACTTTCTGTGGAAGATCTATCCAGGAGGCGAAGTAGTGAGACGGATACACACGCAGGACTTCAATATCATGCCTACCTTTCCGATTCTTGGTTTCAAGAGCAGTTGCCAACAGAAGATCACCTAGTATCTCCAACCTAATCTCATCTGAGAATCCCGAAAACAGTGCGTGCCATTGGACGAGTTTCCTAGCCACCGAAGCCACTGTTACCTGGTTTGTCAAGCCGTTTGAGGCTCCATATGTCTCATGGAATCGACCCTTGCCCCGTCGATGCCCGCGGCGGATCATGTACATGACCGCAGGCAAAACCGAACCGACGCTAAAGTCGCCAGGTGTCAGCGGCAGAACCAAGTCCGTGGTAGCCGTCCAAAGCTCGTCAAAAAGATTCGGGTCGTAATAGTGGAGAGTATTGCCACCAAGAGCTGTCGAATACGCCTCTCCGAACACCCGGGCAATAGCCCTTTCCTGCTTGCCTCTGCTCACGCTTCTTCCTCCAAATCTTCGCAGCAGATCACCTGTCTACCGTTCTTCTGGCGAACCGCCAGCCGGAGGACCTCGTCCTGCCCGCGCGGATGCCACGCATACCACTCTCGCTCGTCTTCCATCGATAGTCGCTGGACGAACAGCTTCAGGTTCGCGTACAGGTCGTCCGCGAGGCGCTCGCCCAGCTGTTCGCCCTCACTCATTGCGAGCAGTGTGTGGAACAGCCCATAACCCATGCTTAGAATCTCTTCGCCGCCGTCCGCGTACCGGTACACCAGCCTGAGGCGGTTCGGCAGGACGGGCAGGCCCAGCCGCAACGCTGGCGGCCACTCCGGTTCCAATCGGAACCGCTCGAGCTTCTTCTCGATCCAGAAGATCGTCTCGGTGGGGTTGCGTCCGATCAGCCGCAGCGGCACCCGATCCTTCCGTCGAAGAGCCGCCTCCGGCAACTCCTCCAGCTTCGAGATGCCCCGGCAGAGCTTGCCGCACAGCTCCTTGTTTTGATCCGCATCCCGCAACGACGCCTCGTGGAACGACCGCAGGTGCTCGCCCCCGGCGAGACCCAAACCCTCTTCCCAACCGGTGACCCTCTCGATCTCCTCGGGCAGCCACTCGAAGTAGGCGCGCCGACGGGCAGCGCTCAGCGGCAGGCCAGGATAGGCGGGCCCCGCGCCGTCGATTCTCTGCGAGGATCTGCCCACCACCCAACGGTCCAAGAGCGGATGCGCCTCCAAGGCCGGATCCAGTAGCGTCAGCTCCCGCAGCAGAGCTCCCTGACGGTCCGGCGACTCGGGATCGAACGCACGCTCGAAGTAGTGCCACAGGTTCTTCGAGGGGGCTTCGTGCACCTCCTCGCACGTCATGGTTCCGAACAGGATGTAGCTGAGCGCGCCCCTCAACTCTCGAACCGTGATGTGGGTCTCCCCCTTCTGGTGCACCAGTTGCAGCGCCTCTGTCAGCCGCTTGCGGATCCTCTTGCCGCGACGGGCATCCTCCGTCCGCGACTCCTCGGTCTCCTGGTACGACGCGATCAGGCGGTGCGCGACGGGCCCAACCGGACATTTCCCCCATGCCGTGCAGGTCTTGCAGGGCTCCCAAGTCTGCGGCGCATCGTCCCCGCCGAGCATGCTGCAGACGAGCTGATCGACGAACCAGTCCTGGGTCGTTTGCCGCCTTTCATCCACACCGCCGACCAGCGACCTGTGGTTGAGGCTGATGAACTGAATGTGGCTTGGTGCAGGTCTCGGATCGTCGTCGGCGGCGAGGCAGTTCAACAGGGTCTCCGTAAGCTGTGTCCGGCCCTTGGCCCTCTCGTAGTTGTGCAGCCACTCCAGCAGGCGACCGTCGTTGATGGCCAGAAGGTGGACTCTTCTGTCCTCCGGTTCGCCATGAAGAAACGGCTCGAACAGCTCGTCCAGCAGCTCGTCTGAGCTTTTTTCTTTCCAGGCCGCCGCCCCGTCGAAGTTGATGAGGATGCTGCGCCCATCCGCGGATTGGAACGTCCACACGCGATCCTCGGACCGAACGTTCGTGCCACCGAGGGTCTTCGCGACCGACTGCAACAGCGCCGTCTTGCCGTCCCCGGCGTTTCCGCAGAGGATCACCAAGAGCGACCCGCCGCGTTGAAGATCTTCGCGCAGCGCATCCTCCAGCTCTGTGGGCACGTAGGTCTTCTCGGCGAACTCGCTGTCAAGACCGCGCGTCTCGACGTTGCCGTGCACCGAGCCGGGATAGACCGTCAGCAAATTCGTCAGCCAAGGCACAACCTGCTTGGTCCGCTCCTCCATGATGGGTTCCTCACCCCTCAGCCAGGCGAGGGCCTCCCTGGCGCTCTGGAACCGCAGGTTCGGATCGGGATCGGTTGCCCTACTGAAGAACTCTGCAAGGGCGCCTAAGACGGCCGCCCGCTCCTTAGTCCAGTCAAGGCCCCGAGACTTGTCGAGACCCGTTTCACACGCGGGGAACGGCTGGACGCTGAAGACGGCTTCGAACAGCGACGCTGCGAGCGCGTACAAGTCGTCCCTCGGAAAGAGCCCTTCCTTCAGCGAGGATTCCGGAGAGGCGTAGCGCGGGCACCCTGATCCCACCGCAGCCTCGCCTTCCCACGTGACCAAGTCGTAGTCGATGATGCGAAGCCGTTCCCTGTGGTAGATGAGGTTGCGCGGGCTGATGTCCCCGTGCACCAGTCCTTGGGAGTGGAGCCTCACCAAGGCCCTGCAGCAGTCCTCGATCCATCCTCTCAGCAGCGCCTCCAGGGTCTGATCAAGGTCCGTATCCAGTTGCTCGCCGAGCCGACCGGACAGACTGTCCAGGGTTGGCCCCTCCACCCACTCCATCAGAGCGCCGATTCCGTTCGGCTCCGCCGCATCGGCGACCTCGTGGACGGTAGCCAAGCCGGCATCCGACGATGCGCTCTGGACCCGCCGGTACGCTTTCAGGACGCGCTCAACGTCCACACCTTCTCGGAAGACTTTGGCCACAAACGTACCGTTCGTTCGATCGGAGCCCTCCTCCAGGCTCTCCACCTTGAACGTGTGGCCAACTCCTCCGCTTCCCAGTCTCGAAACGACGCGGAATCGCCGGTTCTTGAAACGGACGGTCGTTCCCTCGCTCCAGAACTCCACGGAGGGGTTCCTCGCTTCAGGTTTGTCCGCTGTCGCGGTGGTTTCCGCGGAGGCGCCCACGCTCTTCAGCTCTTCCGCCAGCGCTCTCGGGTCCAACGCTCTCTCCCCAGGCTCCTCCCTGCAGCCCTTGTCCAAGATGCGGACCACCTGGTCGCAGTCGTCAGCGGAGCGCCCATCGAAATCCACGTTGAAGACATCCTTGAGGACGGTGCAGAGTGCGAAGATGTCGGATGCCTGTGACGCCACTTGCCAGCCGCGGGTTCGAATCTCAGGAGCGATCCATGAGTCCTGAGGAACGGTCTCAGATCCGCGCACGATCGTCTCTTGGCCTGGCAGGCGCGAGAGCTGAAGATCACTGAAGACCGGCAGGTTGTCGTTGGCAACGAGAAGCGTGTTCGGGGATATGGTGCGCAGCACCAAACGCTCCCGGCTTCGCCTGGACTCCCCCAGTTCGTACAGCTCTTGGAGTGCTTCCAGAGCCTTCGTCGCGTAAGAGAGCCGCTCCAGCCATGACCAAGCCTTGTCCTGTTTCCGCTTAGCCACCGTGGGTGCGCAGGGATCCATCAGGACGAAGTACAGCATCTCCCCCTCGTAGCCCGGCACGTCCCGAATCGTCTCTCGGATGTACGGAACGTGCGAACTCTTCTGCAGCCGCTGCAGGGTTTCGCACTCCCGCCGCGCCAAGTTGCCTAGATCGCCGTCAGCCCCAACGGACAGATCGTACAGGTGCAGAACGACCGGCTCCCTGGTGCTCGCCTCGACGCCACGGAAAACTCGATGGAAACCATCCTGCGTGCTGCTCTGGTGCTCCAAATTAACGTAGCCGGCAAGACGGCGTATCTTCTCTCGCAGACGGATAGCAGCCTGGGCATGGAGTGTTTCAGCGGAGAAGCGAACCGCCTCGCCAGAGAGCTGTTGGCCTGAGAGGCTGTCGAAGAGTAGAGAAATGGAGGAGACATCGTGGATCGGCACTCCGTTGATTGCCTCACCGTGCCGGGAATAGGCCTTGGTGAGCAAGATCCCTGCGCTAACGAACAGACCGGACTGACGCAGCTTGGCCTTGAGCGAGCCGGACAGCCTTCTGGCCTTCATGCTGATCCGCTCTGCCTCCCGTTCCAGCCGACGCCGATCCTCGTCCGTCACGATCTGCCAATGCTTCACCTCGATTGCTACGACGCCCCTTGTCCCGATACACACGAGGTCGAGTTCGTCGGACGGGCGGTCTGGCGAAGGTGAGAACATCAGGTTGGCGAGAACGACCCATTCCTCACCCGGCCTGCCATTCAGGACAGCCTCAACGCGCCGAAGCGCCGTCTCCTCGCTGTGGTTCGCCGACTCGTGGCATCGAACGACTGTGCACGCCATTCCTGAAAGCCTCTTTCCGCCTCGGAATCGGCCGGAGTCACGGCCTTCCGAGAACGTCACGGAACCATTCTAGCCCAACGCCGGTCCTTTGGGGCACCCTCGAAGGCCAGGAGTAAGAAGTACGATCGGCACGCTGAGCCTCGCGAGCCCTCGTCGGGCACCATCGCAGGGCGCCGTCGGTCACCTGGGGGCGAGGCCGGAGATCCGAGGAGCGGACCGAGTCGTCGCCGGGCCATAGGGCATCGCTCGAATCGGCCTGAGTCCTCGCGTGAGACTGCACGGGTTGTGCGATGAAAGTGCCCGAGTCGTGCGATGAAAGTGCGCCGCTCTGCACGCGAGAGTCGGGCACTTTCATCATCGGAGAGCACGGTCTTCCGCGTGCGGGGAGCATGCTCGGGCGACGCGGGAGAGCCCGACCAGCGCGCTCGGTACGCAACGGAACCTCCACAAGGGATCCAGCCGCGCCTCCCCTGCTCTCTGGGGGCGCGCAATCTACACGCATCCGAGCAGGGCATGTCTTCGCGCCTGCCCGGCGCACTCGGGGTGCGGACCCCCGGAACCTGCCGGGGCCTCGGAGCCAGCGCGCCTCAGGCCCGCTGGGAGGACGCGCCGGAGCTCGGCGAACGGTGGCGCTTCAGAGCCGACCAGCCGACCATCTCGCCGGTATCCTCGTCCCACAGGCGGATGCTCAGGCACTTCAGGCTGTCGCGCAGGGTCATCGGCTTCACGTGCAGCTCGGGCAGCTCCTCGTAGCACCGCACCAGGTTGTAGTTCGGGATCCGGCTGCTCAGGTGGTGGATGTGGTGGTAGCCGATGTGCCCCGTGATCCAGTCGAGCCATTTCGGAAGCTTGTAGAACGAGCTGCCATCCAGCGCGGCGTCGTAGTAGCTCCAGCGGTCCTTGTGCTCCCAGTAGGTTCCCGGGAAGTTGTGCTGCACGTAGAACAGCCACACGCCGGAGGCCGTGGCAACCAGCAGCACGAGGAGCTGGGCGATCAGGTACGCCTTCCAGCCGAACAGCAGGCTCCACCCCACCGCCCAAGCGATCAGGAACAGGTCGGTGAGCAGAACGCTCCTGCGCTCCTTCGGCCCGTCGGAGCGCGTCGGAAAGCGGTAGGCGATGCCGAACACGAACAGCGGCCCGACCGTGAACAGGAACAGCGGGTTCCGCATGATCCGGTAGCCGACCTTCTTCCACCAGGGCAAGGCCAGGTACTCGCGCACCGTGAGGGTCAGCACGTCGCCGGTGCCCCGCCGGTCGAGGTTTCCCGCGGAGCCGTGGTGGATCGCGTGGCTGTGCCACCACTGATGGCTCGGCGTGAAGGCCAACGCGCCCGCCCAGAAGCCGAAGATCTCGTTCGCACGCTT
Organism: uncultured Fimbriimonadaceae bacterium; assembly: GCA_937961665.1. Taxonomy (GTDB): domain Bacteria; phylum Armatimonadota; class Fimbriimonadia; order Fimbriimonadales; family Fimbriimonadaceae; genus UBA8783. The sequence goes on along the minus strand of CALGMO010000015.1, from coordinate 8,218 downwards.
GGAGGGAAAGAACGAGCCGTGCCCCGCGTCGTGGAACAGGATGAACGTGCGGATCATGAATCCGGCCGCGGCCAAGCCGACCGCTACCATCGGAAGCCACCACTCCCGCGAGGCGCAGTACAGGGTCGCAACCCAGAGCAAGAGGAACGGGGGGATAGTGTTGAAAACCTGCGTCCAAGCCTTGCGCGCGTCGGGGGTGCGATAGGGCTTGAGCAGCTGCTGCCAGGCGATCTCGGTCATGTTCGTTTCAAGGTCCGAGCGCTCCGACACGGACCATCCATGAGAGTCTACCGGCCCCGCCGTTGGACCGCTGGGCGGGACCCCTTCCCGATCAGCCGGTTCCCTCCGAGGGCCGGATGCGGTATGCCACCGGGCGGCCGGCGTGAAGCGTCGGAAGCACCGCCCCGGGGCCGGTCCACGGGTCCCGCTCGAGCGCAGCCCCCCGGTGCACCGCCGCCCACTCGCCCGTCCACGGGCTGAAGCGATCCACGTCCCAGGGTCCGGCATGCGGCAGGGGCACGGCGGTCCACCCCTCCCCGAAGCCGTACACGGCGACTTCCCCACGTGGGTTCGCCAGGGCGTAGGCGTGGCCCGATGCCTCGGCCGGCGCCATGGCCGACCAATCCATCGTCTCGAAGAACGCGCGCATCCAGAGGTGGCCCTGCAGGAGGCGGCTGTCTCCGTCGCGCAGGCCGTTGATCCAGCCCCCTCTGCCGTCGGCCGCCGACTCCCCCGTGGTGCAGAAGGCTCCGGCCATCCGCATCTCCCAAGCCAGCCGGATTCGCGAGTCCGCATCCCTGGCTGGGCTCCGCCTGCCTTCTCCCCACGCGGCGTAGTGGTCCTCGTACCCGAACTCCTCGTTCACTTGCGGCTTGGGCTGTTCCGCAGCCTCCTGGTCCCGTTGGGCCCGCAGCAGGAACGGATGCGAGCCGTGCTCGTCCCAGCACTGGTACAGGGCGTGCGTGCACCAAGGGCTGGACCGGAACGGAAAGTGGCCGTGCCCGTGAACGCTCAGAAGATGCCCGTAAGGGTCGTAGGCCGCGAGGCGCGCACCAACGGCCTCAACCCACTCGTCGGGGCGGAACAGGGCCCACTCGTTCGTCACGCACCACTCCACATTCGGAAAAGCCGCCAGCCTGTCGACCGCGTACCGGAAGTACCGTTCCTCGAGCGGGTCGTCGCCGGCCCGATCGCGATCGAAAGGGTAGTTCTGCGCCTCCTGCCCGTCCACGAAGAACACTGCCTGCACGGCGATGCCCAGCTCGTCGGCGCGGCGCAGGAGCCGTTCGAACTTCCTCCAGTGGCCCAGATCGAATCGGCTCGGGTCGTAGGAGGGGTGGAGGGAGTCGGCCGGATTCCGGGCGGGCCAAGGGCCATAGCGGAAGGTGAAGTCGTCCCGCTCTTTCACCTGTGGCTCGTTCCACCGCCCGCCGTCGATCTGCCTCGAGGGGCACAGCGCCACTCGGATGCGGTCGATCCGGTACCCGGCCAGTCTCTCCAGCGCCTGGTCGATCCTCGCGTCGCTCAGCCCGGCCATCAGGTAGGCGGTGGTGGAGTTGAAGAAGAACGGCCGACCCGACGACGACCACACGAACCGCCAGCCCTCCGCCCTCACCATGCCCGGATGCCCGCCCGGTTCGGCCTCGAAGCCGCCCTCCGCCAGCAGGCGCCCTTCCCTGCTGCGGAGCCGCCATCGGTGCGGGCCGGGGTCCGTCGGCAGAATCCTGGCTCGGAAAACCCGTCCATCCTCCGAGTCGCAGAACGCTCCGGCCCTTCTCGTTGCGCCCGCGGGGGTGGTCCACTCGAGGAAGGCCGGGTCCGGCTCGAAAGGGTCCGCAGGCGCCGACGCCAGCTCGGCGGTGAGTTCCCAGGTTTCGTACGTGCAAAGGCGGACCGGGCCGGCCTCGATCCTCGGCATGGCCCATCGTACCGAAGAGGAGCCCCCACGATGCCCGGCGGGCTCGCAGGATGCCGGGGGGGCGCCGAGTTCTCCCAAGGCCGCGTCCATGCGAGCGAGGAGGCCCCCGGGCGTCGCCCTGGGAGCCTCCAGCCTTCTCCGGAGGAGCGAGTTCAGTTGAGCCGGAGAACGCGTGGGGGCAGACCGGCCTTGGCCTCCACGCGCTTCACCAGCGCATCGTACGGTTGCACGCCCACCCAGGCGTCGATCGGCTTGCCGTCCTTCATCAGGACCATGGTCGGGATGCTCTGCACGCCGAACGCCCTAGCCAGCGCGGGCTCCTCGTCCACGTTCACGGTGCGCACGTCCACCGTGTCGCCGAACGTGGCCGCGGCCTGCTCCAGGATCGGCTTGGCCATGCGGCAGGGGCCGCACCACGGCGCCCAGAAGTCCAGCAAGACGGGTTTCGAGTTGTTCAGGACCTCCGTCTCAAAGTCCTGCGTTTTCAATGGCTTCACAGCTTGACTCATACCAAGCAAGAGCTTCCCGAGGGTGCTTAGGATTCAAGCCCCAGTCACCAGGACGTGATCACCGTGTAGCTGACCTTCTTCGATTCGCCGGCCTTCAGCTGCACCACGAAGTCAATCGTGTTCGCATCCAGCTTCACGAAGTCCTGGGACTTCTGGGTGATCCTCCAGTCGCCGTAGCGGCGCTCGTAGACGTGCACGGTCTCGGGCGTCGACTTGCGGTTCCGCACCTCGATCTCGAACGACTCCTCCACGGTCGTGGGCGCGAGGCGGCGGAAGTTCGTGCGGCGGCGCTCCGCGACCACGTCGAACGACCGCCCCACGACCAGCGAGATCCGCTCGTCCTTCGGCGTGTGGTCGATGGCGTCCTCCCCGAGCATCTGGACCGACCCGCTCGAGTCTCGCTGGTACACCTTGACGTTGCCCTTGGGCAGAGGCATTCCCAGACCGTTCTTCTCCGAGTTGACGAACTCCACACGGACCTGCGGCTTCAGGTTCCCGGTGCCGAACTCGCCCTCGCTGGGGAAGTAGCGGCCGAAGTCCCGCATCGCGTCCACGATCAGCTTCTTCTCCACCGGCACGCCGTCGCCCGCCAAGAGCTGGATCTGCTTGGTCTCCTTGTTGCGCACCGTCGCGGGCCGCTGCAGCGTGTACAGGTGGTACTCGAAGAGCGACTCCTCTTGGAACTGATCGGCCTTGGCCATCATCGGCATCGCTCCGCCTACTCCTCCGCGGAGGCCCATGCGCTGGGTCTCGACGCGCTGCACGTCGCCGGCGAGCAGCTTGAGCCTGGCGTCCTTGAAGGTGGCGCCGCTCGAGTTGTTCAGGGTCACCCAGCCGATCAGGCCGGCCTTGCCCGAGCCGTCCAGGGTCAGAACGTAGTCGGCCGACCAGGTCATGCCGCGGGTCAGGTAGCTCAGCTCGGCCTCGACGGCGCCGGCCTGGGCCTCCACGTCCCACACGAGGGTCGGCTTGCTGATCATCCCCTCGGGGATCTGCATCACCTCGATCTCGCCCGTGGGGTTGAGCAGGATCCGCCCGTCGTCGGTGCGGATCACCAGGCCGTTGTAGGTGGTGTGTGCCCCCTCGCCGGCAGGGTTCACCACGGCCGTCGGGGAGCTGAGGAGCGTGCCGGTGACCACGTCCTTCTGCCCGTTCTGCAACAGACGGATGAAGCGCACCTTCTGCCCCACCGCCTTGTTCAGGATCGCCAACGGACTGATCAGGTCGTACTGGTAGTTCTGCTCCAGCACGAGGAAGTCCCCCGCCCCCTGCAGCTTGCGCACGCCCACGCTGTTCGGCTCGATCAGCGCCGCGACGTCTTCCACGCGGATCAGCTGGCGGCCCGGCTTGAGCTCCAGCCTCCGCACCTCCTTCACCAAGGCGAAGCCTTGGTTGTACACCGTGATCTCCGGGGCCGAGGCGCCCGCCTGCGCCAGCGCCACCCCCATCCAGATTCCTGCGAGCATTTTCGATCCTCCTTTGAGTGCGTCCGACGTCGCCCGCCGCGTGCCGGTCGGTCCGGCCGGACTCTCATGGAAAACGATTCGGCCGGCTCTGCCGTTTCATCCGGCCGAGCCGGCCAAGCCCCGTTGGCGCGCGGACCCAAGGCGATTGACCCTCGGGTCTCGCCCTCAGCGCTGCAGGTCGATCGTAGCGTGGGCGGTGTGCTCGGTCCCGTTCTCCTCCCACTGGAGGTCCACTTCCGCCCGGATGGAATCGACTCCCGCCGTGTAAGTGCCGAACAACACCCGGCCGTCGGGGGACCACCCGATGACCCTCTTGTTCGCCCCCGCGGCGTCGTCTCCGAGCCGGGTCTCGACCGCAACCGGTCCTTCGGAAGTCTGCACGACGACCACCATGCGTCCGCCTACGACGCCTTGGGCAGACTGCACCGGCATCGTGAGAACGTTGCCGGGAGCCACCTCGATCCGAATCTCCCCGCTCAGCGGCCCAGGAAGGTCCGTTGCCCGCTGACGATCGAACGGAATGGTGATCTTCTCGTTCGGATGGGCCGGGTCGGGCACCACTTCCATGCTGAGCAGCACACCGTTCCCGGCCAAGCTCGCCACACCGGCCACGGTCTGAGTGGTTCCGTCGGGGTGTTTCAGCTTCAGCGAAAGGATGCCGCCGGCTGAGACACTGCCGGACAAGCTCGTTACCGGTGCTCCCGTGGTCGCGGAGCCGGGCTCGCGGGCCTTTCCGGACACCGTCCCCTTGTCCGAGACCGTCATTTCGATCACGTTGAGCACGCCGTCGCCGTCCTCGAACCCGCCGTACCACGTGCCTCGGTACACCGACGGAACGGAGCTCCCGCCACCGCCTCCTCCTCCACAGCCTGTCGTGCCGAGGAGTCCGAGAAGGCCGGCAAGCGCCAGCCATGCCAAAGTTGTTCTCATCCTCAAATTTGCCTCCTTGCCTATTATGGTTTTTCCGATTTGCTTCCTCAAGAAGATGGACGAGCCGAACCCGGGCAGAAGGCTCGGTCCTGTGCCGCCGGGCGTTTGTGGGCGTCTCGGACCTTGGCCTCCGCGATCGAAGTCCTGACCACCAGGGCCACGACGAGCCCCTTCTTCCGCACCCAGGACTCACCTCCTTGAGTTTCAGCTCGGAGGCTGATCGGGGGATCGTCGAAGATCGGCAGGCTCCACTGCAGACAGCGCGGAAACGACTGACTCCGCTGCGCCTCTCCCGGCGCCCCCAACCCGACGGGCGGCCTCCCTGTTCGCTCGGGGCTCCGTCAAGCCCTGGTGCGGAGATGCAGTCGTTAGGCGCGCGTTCCTGCGCCGGCGGATGGGCAAGATGAGGTAGCCAGAGCCAAGAACGGCGCCGCACCCTACCAAAACTCTCGTCGCCCCATCCTCGCGGCCAAGGGCGAGCGTCTCACCAATCCATACCGCTCCACTCGCTGGAAAGCCTCCCGGATGCTCTGTCTCTCGACACCCCGACTTCATCCGCCCGCCCGCTTTCCGCCGAGGCGGAGTCCCGCGATCCAAGAAGAGTTCCGGGGCGTGCAGCTTGTGGTCGGCGTCTAGGGAGCCCCCCAGCCGAGCGCACTGGACGGCCGAAGGCTCCATCGATCCGCCGCCGCATCCGCTTCCGGAAGACACAACCAACCGAGGGGCTGGGATCGCCATCGGCCAAGGCACCTCCCAGCCTCGTCTCCTGATCGAATCCGGTCGGTTGCTTGGCGGCGGAACCGGGAATTGACCGGTCGAGCGATCCGCCCCGGGGTCGCGTGCGAGGCGGCTGGATCGGTCAACGGATCAGAGCGTCGCGGGCGGAGAGGACCGTCTCCCGCGCCTTCGCGCCCGTTTCGGCGAGCGCCGTGAGGTGCCCCATCTTGCGGCCCGGCCGCGCCTCCGCCTTGCCGTACAGGTGCAGCTTGACCTCCGGGAAACGCAGGGCCGACTCCCAGTCGGGCTCTCCCCGGCTCCAGAGGTCCCCGAGCAGGTTCGCCATCGCCGCCGGCCTCGTCTGCTCGGTGGAGCCGAGCGGCAGGCCGCAGACCGCCCTCAGCTGCTGCTCGAACTGGCTGGTGACGCAGGCGTCGAACGTGAAGTGCCCGGAGTTGTGCGGCCTGGGCGCCAGCTCGTTCACCAACAGCCTTCCTCGGGGAGCGAGGAACATCTCCACGCAGAGCACCCCGACCACGTCCAGGGCCTCGAGGATCGCCCGAGCCAGTTCCGCAGCCTCGCGACGCACGGGTTCTGGCAAGGGGGCGGGCGATACGGTCACATCCAGGATGTGGTTGCGGTGCGTGTTCCAGACCGCTCCGTAGTGCGCGAACGAACCGTCGGTCCCACGTGCGGCGACCACCGACAGCTCGCATTCGAACTCCACGAACTGCTCCAGGATGGCGGGGCATGCGCCCAGCTCCGCCCACGCCGCCTTCAGTTCTCCGAGAGACCTCACGATCCTCTGGCCCTTGCCGTCGTATCCGAAGCCCGCGGTCTTGAGCACGCCGGGCAGACCGACCTCCGCGGCGGCCCGCGCCAGCTCCTCCTCCGAGCGGACTTCGGCGAATCGGGGACACGGAAAGCCGCCCTCGCTCAGGAAGCGCTTCTCCCGCAGACGGTTCTGGGTCGTGCGCAGGACGGATCCCGAGGGCCTGACCGGCACCAGGGACTCGGCCGCCTCCGCGGCCTGCGAGGAGACGTTTTCGAACTCGAAGGTCACCACGTCGACGCCGGCCGCGAACTCCCTCACGGCGTCCAGGTCGTCGTAGGCGGCCACGACCTCCCGATCGGCGATCTGTCCCGTCGGGCTGTCGCGGTCCGGCGACAGCGTGTGCACCCGGTAGCCCATGCGGCGGGCGGCGATGGCGAGCATCCGCCCCAGCTGTCCGCTCCCTAAGACCCCGATCGTGGACCCGGGCAGAATCGGCGTCACTCCAGCGCGTCCTCCAAGACGGCCTTGGTCTGCCGGTCGCGAAAGGCCTGCAGCTCCCGCGCCAGCTCCGGCCTGCTGGTCGAAAGGATCGAGACAGCGAGCAGGCCGGCGTTCCTTGCTCCCGCCTGGCCGATCGCCAAGGTGGCCACCGGGATCCCCGCCGGCATCTGCACGATCGAGAGCAGCGAGTCGAGTCCATTCAGCGCCTTGCTCTGGACCGGCACGCCGAGCACGGGCAGGGTGGTGTGGGCTGCGGTCATGCCGGGAAGGTGCGCCGCTCCCCCGGCGCCGGCGATGATCACCTCCAGGCCTCGGTTGCGGGCGGTCCGCGCGTACTCCGCCATCAGCTCGGGAGTGCGGTGCGCGCTCACCACCCGCTTCTCATAGGGCACCCGGAACTGTTCCAGAACCTCGCAGGCGTGCCGCATCGTCTCCCAGTCGCTCTTCGAACCCATGATCACGCCAACGAGCGGCTTGTCGTTCGCCATGTCCGCACACCCCCGTGATGGGCAAGTATGCCCGACCCGAACCGCTCGGTGCCAACGCTGCTTGCCGCCGCGCGAGGCGGGGCTCTGCCCTGATGTGATCTTCACTCATCGGGCCCGGCGCCTTCGTTCGAGGTAGCGCGACGCTGCCGGTCGGGGGCGTGCGACGATCGCCGGCGAGCCCGGCCAGGGGGTACCGGAGCCGTGGGTCCGCCGCCGCTGGCCCTCCTGGCGTCCGTGCAGGGGCTCTTGCCACGTTCACCCTCAAATCGATCAACCTGCAGGGCGCAGCTGGCCCTCCTGCCGTCCGTGCAGGGGCTCTTGCCAGGTTCAGCCTCCAATCGATCAACCTGCAGTGCGCCGCTGGCCCTCCTGGCGTCCGTGTAGGAGCCCTTCAACCCGTCCTTGGGTCCGCCGCTCCCCCCAAGGCTCTCCGTCCGAGAGGCTTGCGAACCGAGCCCATCGCCGGGCCGGCGCACCAGTCACGCCCGCTACGTGCGGTTCGGTGCGTCGGGCCCTGCGACGCGAGGAGCGCCGGGGATGCGCGGCCCCCGGCCGTCTGCGGAGGTTGCTAGAGACGCGGCACGCCGCCCGTGGCGAGAGCCAGCGGTTCCGGCCCAACACGGCCGAGACCGATCGGCCGTTGACGCCCCGAGCGGCAGGCCGATGATTCTGGGACCCTCCCCCACAGCGGGATTCTCAAAGCCGCTCAGCTACGCAGGAAGCCGCCCGACCATCCTCAGGGCAACCCGACACCGTCGCAGGCTAGGGTCCCGGAACCTGCACTCTGGTGGGCCGTGAAGGACTCGAACCTTCGACCCGCTGATTAAGAGTCAGCTGCTCTACCAACTGAGCTAACGGCCCGCGGGACGAGGAACTATACCGCGAGAGCACCCGGCGATGCAACCGTGGCCCCG
>CALGMO010000014.1 GCA_937961665.1 uncultured Fimbriimonadaceae bacterium | reverse complement strand
GCGATTGGACGACATGAGGGTCGCGGTCGACGCGGCGCACGGAGCGGCATACGAGCTGGCGCCACGCTTGCTGCGGGCCCTCGGCGCGGAGGCCGTCGTGGTGGGCGACAAGCCGGACGGGGTCAACATCAACGCGGAGGGCGGCGCGACCAAGCCGCAGACGATCTGCGCTCTGGCGCGGCAGACCGGGGCCGATGCCGGGGTCGCGTTCGATGGCGACGCCGACCGGGCGGTGTTCAGCGACGCGGAGGGCCGGCTGGTGAACGGCGACCGCACGATCGGCCTCTGGATGAGGCACTGGCTGGAGGCGGGCAAGCCGATGAACCGCGTCGCGGTGGGCACCGTGATGAGCAACGGCGGACTGGGCGAGTACCTCGGCCGGCTCGGCGTGAGGCTGGAGCGGGCGCCCGTTGGGGACAAGCACGTTGCGGACTGGATCGAGCGCCTCGGGGCGCCGATCGGCGGGGAGCAGAGCGGCCACATCATCTTTCCGGAGCTCGGTCCGACGGGCGACGGCTTGGCCACCATGCTCCAAGTGCTGCGTATCCTGAAGCGCGAGGGACGGACGCTCGCCGAGGTCGCCGCCGACTACGAGCCATGGCCGCAGAAGCTGGCGAACGTGCAGGTGCGCGACAGGGCGACGTGGGCGGACGGACCGATGGTTCGGCGGTCGATCGAGGAAGCCGGCGAGCTTCTGGAGGGCCGGGGCCGCGTGCTGGTGCGCGCGAGCGGAACCCAGCCGATGGTGCGCGTGATGGTCGAGGCCCGCACCGAAGAGCTGAGGGACCGGGCGCTCGAAGGGATCGTGCGAGCCCTGCTGGAGGAGGCAGGCGGCCGCGTCTACAGCGAGGTGGATCTGACCCATGCTCTTGGCGATTGACATCGGCAACACGCACACGGTCTTCGGGGTTTGGGATGGCCGGACATGGGTCGCGGTGTGGCGCCGGGCCACCAACCCGGACCGCACCGAGGATCAGATCGCGGTGTGGCTGAAGGGGGCCTTCGACCTTGCCGGCGTGCCCTACGATGTGGACGCCGTGGTGTGCGGGTCGGTCGTGCCTGCGGCGAACGAGGCGATCGAGAGGCTCGCGCAACGGTGGTTCCGCATCGATCCGCTCTTCGTGCAGGCGACGAACGTGGGCGTGCCGGTGGACTACGAGCCGCCTTCGTCGGTCGGGGCGGACCGACTGGTCAACGCTCTGGCGGCCTTGGCCAAGCACCAGCCGCCGATGGTGGTCGTGGATCTCGGGACGGCCACGACGTTCGACGCGATCTCCAAGGAAGGTGTCTACGTCGGTGGGGCGATCCTGCCCGGAATCCTGGTGAGCAGCCAGGCGTTGGCGAGCCACACGGCGAAGCTGCCCCAGGTGGAGTTCGTCGCACCCGCGCGCACGATCGGTCGGAACACCGCCGAGTCGATCCAGTCCGGGCTGATGTTCGGTTACGCGAGCGCGATCGACGGGATCGTCCGGAGGATCGCCGGAGAACTCGGAGGAAAGGTCCTCACGATTGCGACGGGCGGCTTGGGAGGCCTCTTCCTCGGGCTCTGCGAGACGATCGACGTCTATGAACCGAACCTGACCCTGGACGGGCTCCGTTTGGCTTACGAGCGGGTCAGGGGGCGAGGCTAGCGCCAGCGATCAGCTCGGCGACGGCCGATTCGATGTGCTCCACGGAGTGGACCTGGCGGATGCCGAAGTAGGTGGCGCCCATGTTGAAGCGCACGGGGCTGACTCCTGCCCAACGGGAGTACTTGTTCAGCTTGCCCGCCAGCACCCAGTCGGCCATCCCCTCGGCGTTGGGTTCCGGAACGACATAGGGGGCCAGCGCTCGGATCCACTTGTCAATCGGCTGGATGTAGATCCGCTCGGCGCGTTCGATGCGCTCCTCCAGACCGAACAGGTACGTGACGTCCCGCAGGAACTGCGAGGTGATCTTGGGGCCGACGCCGCGGATGTCGACGATGCGGAGGAACTGCGGCTCCATCCGGTCGGTTTCCAGCACGCCCTTCCGCACCCAGTCGGCGATGCTGCGGAGGCCGATCTGGGCGACCTCCTGAGCCAGCTCCGCCGTTCCTTGGACGACGCCCCGATTCTGCTGCTCGTTCGACTTGATCCGGTGCTCGAGGCAGCGCGCCTCGAAGGCCTCCCACAGCAGGATGCCGGAGTCGAGGGCGAGGAACTGCCCGATGCGGTCTCCACCGGCCACCTCCTCGAGCGCGTCCATGGCCAGGTCGGACAGGGTTCCACGGTCCTTCCCGCGCCTGGAAAACGCGTAGTGGCCGAAGAAGGCGCGGAGGCAGAGGTAGGGGTCGAGCAAGGCGTCGCGGATCTCGGAGATGTTGGGCGATCCGCTGCCGATGATGCGTCCCAGCGGACCGAGAAGCATCTCGCTGGCGTAGCGATCGGCGCAGTCTCCCGCGATGGCGCGGAAAAGCAGCACCGTTTCCGTTCCCATTTCGCCGATTCGCATGAAAGGTGGACGCGCGGCTGAATCGGGCCGCAGCCTACGAATACTACACTACTCCGAGCGCGGCGAGTCGTCTAGGACGAAGCGTTCCACGAACTCCGCCACACCGCCTTCGTCGTTCGAGGAGACCACCAGCGCGGCGGCTCTCTTCGCCTCGTCGTTGCCGTTGGCCATGGCCGCCGAGAGTCCGGCCCACCGGAGCATCTCCACGTCGTTGGAGTAGTCTCCGATGGCCGCACAGGCTTCGCGAGCGATGCCGAGGCGGCGGCTGAGCGCCCGGAGGCCCGACCCCTTGTCGGCGGTAGGAACCAAGAACTCGAGGTAGTCGGGTTCGCTGAGAACGGTTCGAAGTCCCAGTCGGGAGGCGAGGGCTTCGGCCTCCGGCCGGTGGCGCTCCAGCTCGCTCGGCTCTGCGAGGAGCATCATCTTCGTGGGCGGGTCCCGTTGGATCTCGTCGTCGGCCACGCCGTCGACGACAGCGAAGCGGACTCGGGAGAGGTAGACGTCGCCGAAGGCCGAACGGAAGCCGAAGGCGATCCGATCTCGGAAGTACAGGTTGGTCTGCAGCGACCTCCGCCTGCCGAAGTCGAGGATCTCCAAAGCCGCTTCGGCAGGCAGCGGCGTGTGGAGCACCTCTCCGGCCACGGAGTCCAGAACGTGCGCGCCGTTGCAGCAGACGAAGGTGCGCTCGAGCCCGATCTCGTCGGCGAAGGGAGCCATCGTGAGCGCGACCCTGCCGCTGGCCAGCACGACCTTGACGCCCGCGCGCCGGCAGCGGCGGAGCGCCTCGGCGCTGCGGGGATGGGGCCGGCGGTCGGAATCGAGGAGCGTTCCGTCGAGGTCGACGGCGAGCAGGCGGATCGGCAAGCGGGAGTTTCTGGCGATCGGGCTTTCCACGGTAAAGTTGCCGGCCTCGCCTTCCGAAAATCGTTGGTGGGTTCGTCCCGAGGAGAAGCCCGCATGTCGACGGCACCGGTTTTGAACCATCGCGAGCAGAACGTCATCTTCCGCCTGGGCGGGGAGTCCTACGGCATCGACATCTTCCGGGTGCACGAGATCATCCGGCTCCGTGAGATTACCCCGATTCCGGGGTCGGAGCCGCACATCCGGGGTCTCGTGAACCTGCGTGGCAAGACGATCCCCGTCGTGGATCTGCGGACCAAGTTCGGCTTGCCGCCCGCCGAGGACAGCGACTCGACCCGCATCATCGTGGTGGAGAGCGATCGCGGCAACGTCGGCATCGTGGTCGACGCCGTGACCGAAGTGGTCACGGTGGAGCCGGAGCAGGTGGACGCCACGCCGCCTCTGGTCGCGAACGTGACGGCGGAGTTCGTTCGGGGAATCGCCAAGCAGGAGTCCCAGCTGATCACTCTGCTGAACTTGGAACAGGCGATCGCCGCTTAGCGCCCCGCTGCGAGAGCCATGGCCGAACTCGACATGTCCCAATACCTCGACCTCTTCCTGCAAGAGGCCGACGAGCAGCTGGAGATTCTCGAGCAGGAGACGCTCAAGCTGGAGAAGGATCCGACGCAGGAGCGGCTGCAGAAGATCTTCCGGGCCGCGCACACGCTCAAGGGCAGCAGCCGAGCGATGGGGTTCCTCACGTTCGCGGAGGTCACCCACGAGATGGAGAACCTGCTGGATCTGCTCCGGGGCGGCCAGCTGGCGGTGACCACCGAGATCGCCGACGCTCTGCTCGCCTGCGTGGACACTCTGACGGCCATCAAGGCGCAGATCGCGGAGGGCCGGGGAGACGGGTACGAGTCCAGCGAGCTGGTCGCGAACCTGAAGCGTCTGGCCAGCGACTCCGGCCAAGCGAGCCCAACGGCTCCGCAGGGCGCCGACTTGGATGATCTGCCGGCCGAGCTGGTCCAGAAGCTCGCGGAGAAGACCAAGCAGGGGCCAATCCTGCGGGCAAGGATCCGTCTCGCGCCGGACTGCCTCATGAAGTTCGTTCGGGCGTTCATGGCGATCAACGCAGTGAACGAGGCCGGAACGTTGGTGGCCACGCACCCGGACGGCGAGACGCTGGAGGAGGAGAAGTTCGGGGACACGTTCGAGCTGTTCTTCCGCTCGGAGCGGCCCGCCGAGGACTGGCGGAAGACCTTCCAGGCGATCGGCGAGGTTGCCGAGGCCGTGGTCGGACCTTGGCAGCCGCGGGGAGCGGATGCCGTCCAGCCTCGGGAGGCCGAGCGGCAGGCAGGCGGGGAGCGCTCCGAGACGCTTCCGTCGGCCAAGGCGGCTGCCGCGCCGGCGGGCCGAAAGGCGGACACGGGCCAGACGGTTCGCGTGGACGTGGCGAGGCTCGACGAGCTGATGAACCTGGTCGGCGAGCTGGTGATCGACCGGACGAGGGTGGCCCAGATCGGCGCGGTTCTGGCGGCGAAGTACGACAACGAGGAGAACGTAGAGGCCCTCGCCGAGACGGTCAGCCACATCGCACGCATCACGAGCGACCTTCAGGACCAGATCATGAAGGCGCGGATGCTGCCGATCGAGACGGTCTTCAACCGCTTTCCGCGCATGGTTCGCGACCTCGCGAACAAGGTGGGGAAGGAGATCCAGCTGGAGCTGGTGGGCGGAGACACCGAGCTCGACCGCAGCGTGATCGAGGCGATCGGCGACCCTCTGCTCCACATCCTTCGGAACTCGGTGGACCACGGTATCGAACCGCCGGAGGAGCGCGCGAGGGCCGGAAAGGCGCAGACGGGCCGCATCGTCGTCGCGGCCAGACACCAGGAGAACCACATCGTCATCGACATCGAGGACGACGGCCGGGGGATCGACGTGGCGCGGGTCAAGCAGAAGGCCATCGAGAATGGGCTGGTCTCGCCCGAGGCCGCAGAGCGCCTGACCGACAAGGATGCCCTGCAGTTCATCTTCGCGAGCGGCCTGAGCACCGCCCAGCAGGTCAGCGAGGTGAGCGGCCGCGGCGTCGGGATGGACATCGTCCGCTCGAACATCCAGAAGTTGGGCGGCATCATCGACGTGGAGTCCACGCCGGGCAAGGGAACGAAGTTCAGCCTGCGGCTGCCGCTCACCCTCGCGATCATCCGTGGGCTGCTCGTCTCGGTCGGCGGGGTCGTGTACGTGATCCCGCTCGGGAGCGTGGTGGAGACGCTGCTGGTGCGCCGCAAAGAGGTGCAGACGGTCCACGGTCGCGAGGTCATCCTGATCCGCGGCGTGACGACCCCGTTGGTGCGGATGGGCGAGGCTCTGGGCATCACCAACCGCTGGGAGCGGAAGAGCGAGGAGGAGTTCTTCGTGGTGATCGTCGGAATCGCGGAGCAGAGGATCGGGCTTGTGGTCGACAAGCTGATCGGCGAGCAGGAGGTCGTGATCAAGTCGCTGAGCGGCTTCGTGGGCGACGTTCCGGGCGTCAGCGGGGCGACGATCCTGGGCGACGGGAACGTGGCGCTGATCGCCGACGTGAACGGGATCATTTCGTGCGGCCGAGCCGCGTGATCGATGGGAGGAAGAGGTTGGACAACCGTTCTTTGCTGGACGCCAAGTGCATGGAGGCTGCGGTCAAGGGGTTGCCGCCCCTGCCGGCCGTCGTGACGCGGATTCTGGAGGAGACCGAGAGGGAGGAGGTTTCGGCGACTCAGATCGAGCGCATCCTGAGCTCCGACCAGGCGCTGGTCGCCAAGGTGCTGCGCATCGTGAACTCGTCGTACTACGGGCTGGCGGGCCAAGTGCGCAGCGTGAGCCAGGCGGTGGTGATCCTGGGCATGCAGCAGGTGAGGAACCTGGTGATCGGGGTCAGCGCGATGGGACTGATCGAGGCGAAGAACCCTGCGGACGGGGAGGGTCTGAAGGCTCTCTGGAGGCAGAGCTTCTCGACCGCGATCGGGGCGCGCGCGATCGGCAAGCTCCGGGGCTTCGGCGAGGTGCAGCTGGAGCTGCTGTTCGTGGGCGGCCTGCTGGCGAACATCGGCAAGCTGTTTCTGCTGGCCTACTTCCCGGATCTGTACCGCCAGGTCTCCGAGCTGGCCAGCTTCAAGGGCGTGACCGAGATCGAGGTCGAGCGGCCGTTGCTCGGCGTGACCCACAAGGAGATCGGCGGAATGCTCGCCGAGCACTGGAAGCTGCCGTGCGACCTGACCGCGTTGATCCGCGCCGAGGAGCCGCCGCGGGACCAGCTGCTCTGTGAGGATTACCACGCCATCCGCGTCGCCTCGCTTCTGGCCGAGTGCGCAACGCCGGAGGACGCCGGGAAGATCGCGGATGCCTCGGTGGAGGCCGTGGCTCTCGAGCCCTCCGAACTGGAGTGGCTGAGGCGCGAGATGGAGATGCGAGTCCGCGCTATGGCTGAGTACTGCGGCCTGGCGGCGTAAGAACCCGTATCCAGAAGCGATCCGGCCCAGCCGATACACAAGTGGGGAGGACCCGGCGGAGATCGGGGTCCGAAGGCATCATGTCTGGCACGCTGAGCAATTCCGGCATCAGCTTCAGCGGACTCGGGAGCGGCATCGACACCGAGTCGATCATCTCGCGCTTGGTGGAGCTGGAGCAGGTCCCGATCAGGAGGCTGCAGGCGCGGCAGGCGCAGCTGACGAGCCGCATGTCCCTGATGAACCAGTTCAGGGGCAAGGTGGTGTCGCTGTCGACCGCCGCGTCGGGACTCCGGTCGCAGACCGCCTTCGAGAACTACAGCGCGTCCGTGTCCGATTCCGCCGTGGCCGATGTGCGGGTCGGCCCGGGAGCGACGCCCGGAACCTTCAACCTCTCCGTGAGCCGCTTGGCCCAAGCCCACAAGATCGCGACGGCGGCGCAGGCGGACGCGACCTCCGCTCTCGGTTTGTCCGAGGGTCTGATGGTGGTCAACGGTCGCGGGATCCGCGTCGAGGCCTCGGATTCCCTGACCAGCCTGGCAGGGAAGATCAACCAAGCGGACGCGGGCGTCGTGGCCACGGTGATCAACGGCGGCGCGGGCAACGCTTATCTCACTCTGACGGCGACCTCCACGGGGGCCCAGTCGCAGATTCAGATCAGCGACCTGAGCGGCGGAGCGGCGCAGGCTCTGGGCTTGGTCTCGGGCGCCGCCAGCGTGAGGGAGCCCATCGCCGGCGGGATGGCCAGCGCGGGATTCTCCAGCAGCACCGAGGCGCTCTCGACCAACCTCGGGTTTTCGGGAGCCGGCGTCCGAGAGATCGTGCTGAACGGGACGTCGGTCAGCCTGGACCTCGACGCGATGTCGTTGCAGGACGTCGCGGCGGCGATCAATTCCTCCGGAGCCGGCGTCACCGCCACCGTCCGCACGGCGACGGTTGCGGGCAGGACGGTCCACAAGCTCGACCTCACGGGGGTCGCCAGCCACAGCGATCCCGACGGAGCCCTGGAGGCGCTGGGCTTCCTCCAGAGAGGGTTTGGGAACCAGATCCTGGCCGCCCAGGATGCGTCGTTCGCGATCGACGGCATCGCGATGACGTCCGCCACG
>CALGMO010000013.1 GCA_937961665.1 uncultured Fimbriimonadaceae bacterium | reverse complement strand
GGGCCGGCCGCAAGGCCGGCCCTCGCTCCGTTTCGGCCCCCCTGACTCTAGGTAGCATGGCGCCGTGAGGGAAATCCGCGTCGGTGTGGTGGGCAAGCGTGGGCAGGCCTTTCTGGGGGCCCTCAAGGCGCAGAAGGGCGTGCGGGTGGAGGCCCTGTGCGAGCTGGATGCCGCTTGGTTGGGGCAGGCCGCAAGCAGCTGGGAGGTTCCCTTCGCGACCCAGCGCTTCGAAGAACTCGTGGAGCGCGTGGATGCCGTGGTGCTGGCCACGCCGATGCATCTGCACGCGGAACAGGCGATCCTGGCCCTCCGGGCCGACCGGCACGTGCTCTCCGAGGTCACCGCCTGCGTCACGCTCGACGAGTGCTGGAGGCTGTGGAAGGCCGCCCGCGCCTCCCAGGCCACCTACACTCTGGCGGAGAACTACTGCAACATCCCGGAGGTGGTGCTGGTCGGCGAGATGGCGCGGAGGGGGCTCTTCGGTGAGCCCTACTACGGCGAGGGCGAGTATCTGCACGAGGTGCGGGACCTCCACCATGGCGCCGACGGCAAGCCGACCTGGAGGGCGTATTGGCAGGTCGGCACCACCGGGCTCACCTATCCGACGCACAGCCTGGGGCCGGTCGTTCAGTGGATGCGTACGACGGATCCCGAGGATCGACCGTCCACCGTGGTCGCGATGGGCAGCGGGGTCCACACCGACCCCGAGCACCCGCACGACGACACCAGCGTGGCCCTCGTGAAGATGGCCAGCGGACGTCTGGTTCGGCTGAGGCTGGACATGATGAGCAACCGCCCGCACCTGATGACCTTCTACTCCCTCCAAGGGACGAAGGGGGCCTACGAGGCGTCCCGCGTCGAGGGGCAGCCGGGGGTCGTTTGGATCGGGGAAGGCCGCTCGGGAGAGGACAGGCGTTGGCGGCCAATCGCCGACTTCGAGGACCTCCTGCCCGAGCGGTACCGCGACGCCCCGCGGGAGGCTCTGGAGGCGGGCCACGGGGGTGGCGACTGGTTCCTTATCGAGGACTGGTGCGCGACCCTCAGGGGAGAGCGGCCGCCGGCGGTCGGCGTAGAGGACGCTCTGGAGTGGACGGCCGTCGGCCTCTTGAGCACGCTGAGCGTGGAGAGCGGAGGCGTGCCGCTCCGAATCCCGGACTTCCGGTCGGGCGTGGGTCGCCCGGCATGGGTCGACGCGCTCTAGCTGGGGTCGGGGCTTGGCCTATCCTCCCGGCGGCAACTCCGGCTTCCATTCGAAGCCCGGCGGGCGGGCGAGCGGTCTCGAAGGCAGGGGCATGCGCGACAGGAACTCGTGGCGCCGGATTTCCCGCGCGGTGGCGACGACGATCACCTGCTTCCTGGCACGGCTCACGGCGACGTTGACGATCGTGTCCGGATTGTGCTTCAGGGGTCCGAACTGGGAGTCCACGACGTCGAACACGACGATGTCGGCCTCTTGGCCCTGCAACTTGTGCACGGTGCCGACCTTCAGGCGCTGCGTTTGAAGCTCGGGTCCCAGCAGGGATCGCAGCAGTCGCTCCTGAGCGCGAAAGGGCGTGATGGTCGCCACGGTGGTCTCCTCGCTCAGCTGCAGAGCCGTTCGCGCCCACTCTGCGGTCCGCTCCCCCGAGCGGTCCCACGACTTTCCCGAGCGGCTGATCGGCGATGCCATCGTGTCCGGGCTGGGGTCGAGGTTGGGGTCGACCCAGACGAACGCGTCCGTGGGCCAGCCCTGCAGAGATGGCCGGAAAGCGTGTTCGCCGATCGTCGTGAGCCTGCCGCGATAGAACCATCGGGACACGAACTCGCAGATCTCCGGCCTCATGCGCCGCTGCTCAGTCAGCATCGTGAGGAGCCCCTCGGCCTCCAGCTCGTCCAACCGCTCCGGCAGACCATAGTGGTGGAAGATGGTGCGGGAGAACCAGTTTCGGGCGTCCCGGTCGTCCGTCGCCTGGCAGATCGGCGGGAGCTGCAAGAAGTCCCCGCCGAAGAGGAAGTGCCGCGTCGCCGACCTCACGAGCGGGACCACGTAAGCCAGGGCCACCATGGAAGCCTCGTCGGCGAGGCGGAGGGTGTCCGGGCGGGCCAGGATCTCCGCGTTGTGGACGAACGCATGGGCGGTGCAGATCAGGATCGGGGCATGGCTCAGGAGCTGCTTGGTGATGTCTCTGATCTGGTCCTGCATTCGGCCGAGCGCCCTCGTCAGCTCGGCGATCTCCGTCTGGGTGCGGAGATAGATCTCTGAGCCGGGTTTGTGGTGCTGGAGCTCGCTCTTTCGCCTGCGCAGCCGACTGCGGAATCGTGAGGCTTCGGCCTTCAGGTCCCGCACGCTCGGGCTTTCATGGCCAAGGTAGGCAGGAAGCTCGATCTGGGAGCTTCGCAGTTGCTGGCCATATCGGACGACCACACCGTGGGTGGGCTGCCAACCCAGCCGGATCATGGCGTTCGCCGTCGAGAGGGCGAGCTGGTCGGCCGCCACGTGCGTGGGCGCGACCGCGCATGCCCGGCCGCCGGAGGCCCAGGTCTGCGCGAGCAACTCTCCCATGCGGTAGGTCTTTCCGGTTCCGGGCGGGCCCCAGATCAGACGCACGGTGGGCTCGTCGGCGGCGTCGGCGGGAACCAGCGCCTTTTCGCCGGGTGGATCCAAGGCGGGCATCGGTCCCCTCGCTCGCACGGTCGGAATGAGACCAGGTGATCCGGCGGGCAGGGGCGGCGCGGCGAGCAGTTCTCGAACCCACTCCTCAAGGGCCCTCAAGTAGTCCGGCTCGTACAGCCGGAGCTTGGTTCCGGGTTCCGGGAGCCCCTCGCCAGCGATGCGGAGAATGACGGCTTCGTTCTGTTCGTCGACGGAAACGATCTCGAAGCGCGCGCCGCCCGTAGAGAGCGCGAATCCGCCCTCGAATCTTTCGTCCACTCCGGAGAACCGCCCTCTCTGGGACGGGTTGATCCGCAAGTACGCCACCGCGTTCTCGGTGCCTGCCGGTCCGGGCAGCGGCTCGCACAGGTACACCGTGGATTCCAAAGCACTCCTGCGGGCCTGACGACGCTCCGCCTCGATGGCGCGAAGGAGGGAGAGGGCGTCCAGCTGGTCCATCAGCGCTTCTCTTCGAGCCACTCCGCCAGGCTGCCGGCGACGTGCAGCGGTCCGCCTTTGGTTGGTTTGCCTCCGCCCTTGGCCAGCAGGGCCGCATCACGGGCTGCGCGCGGGAAGCCCGCGCGATCGTCCCGCGCGAGCTGCGCCAGCGCCGACTGCAGGATCGATCCGGTCGGCTCTCCCAGGATCTTCTTGGCCCTCTCCAATCGTCGTCTCGCTGGCTCGCCCTGTCCCTGGAGCCAGAGGGCGAGACCGCGGCAGCAGTCGGCCATCGCTTCGTCGGAGGCGCGACGAATGGAGATGTCCGCCAGCTCGCGGAAGGCCGACTCGGCGGCGGCGAACGCGCCAGCCTTCAAGAGCTGCCGGGCTGTCTCCCGACGTCTCAGGCCCCAGAAGGAGCCGGGATCCGGCAGAGTGACCAGCCGGGGGCTCCGATGCAGGTGCGGCTTGCCGGGGATCGGGCTGGAGAGGAGGTAGGACTGCAGAAAGCCCAGCGCCGCGGCGACCGCTCCCAGCGTCGCGACCGTGCTCTTGCGCCCGCTCGTCACGTCGACGGCCACCTCGTCGGTGGAGGGCCTGCCGCTCCAGGCCAGCTCGGACTCCACGATCTCGAGGATCACCCTGGGATTGGGGTCGTCCTTGAACTCCCTGAGCGACGGGTTTTCGAGAGGTACCGACTCGAGCAAGTCCTGCAGGCACGCCCTCGAACCCTCCGTGTACAGCAGGACGGTGCGATCCGCCGGGTTGGCCAGCGTCGCCAGGATCGGGCTGTACGGCTGGGTCCCCACGGGGATGAACGCCAGTCTGCGTCGGGGCCGGTCGGCGGCCTGCATCCGCACCGAAAGACAGGCGAGGGGGAAGAGCTCTCGGTTGTACAGCTCGGTGGCCTCGGGCTCGGGCAGGTCGGCGATGCGCGCCTCGAGAGTCTGGAGCTCGGCCTGCAGGTCCGCAGGCGACTCCTCGGGGTTGGTGGAGAGCCTCATCGTCGCAACTTCAGTTCGCCGAACAACCGGCGTTTCTCCTGCCTGGCTGGGACCCCGTTGTAGCCCGCGTCGGGTCGGATCAGCTTCGCCGGAGTCCCTTCTGGGCCGACGAACGCACCGACCTGGTGTCGGACGGGATCGACCACCAGGGCGACCGACCAAGGGTGCGGGAAGTGAGCTTGCTGGGTCCGTCGGTCCACACCGGACAGGAACACTCCCAAGCCGGGGTGCGAGTGGTACCACCCGACGACGGGCTCCTCGACGTTCGCGCTGTTGGCGTCCGCCAAGATGCTGGACCACGCCTCGGTGCCGATCTCCAGCGAAGCGGCGCCGGACCTCGCGCCATGGCCCGCGGCCGAATGGCTGACCACAGTCACATGGCACCCGCACTCCGGCACGTGGAGCGCTCTTCCGAACAGCACTCCGCCAAGCTCGACGCTGGTGTCCGAGCGGACATGACCCAGGATCCGCTGGAAGACCGCCTCGGGGATCAGCACGGCTCCTCGGCCGTCCAGGTCCGATCGCTCGAGCCCGAACCGCTCGCGCAGATCGTCCAGAGTCGCCGTCGAGCAGGGGTCGTGGGACTCCTCCTCTAGGAACAGCACGGGGGCATCCGCGGGAGGAGGGCCGACGCCGGCGTCGGGTTCCGGCTCCGTGGGACGGCTGGCGGTCCGACTCTTCGCCTCGCCGGCGGACTGCAGCGATCGGGCGACCGCCCAAACGGCCAGCACGCCCCAAGCGACCCCGCCGGCCCACAGAGGCCATGCCTGCTTTCCGTCCTTCATTGGTCCATCCAAAGGATGCTGGGCTTGCTCGGCGTCGCCGAGGGGAGGAGCAGCGGCTCGTCGAGGGGCGTGCGCACCTCCCCCCGTTGGAACCTCCTCAGGCAACTGAGGTCGGCGGGACTGGCGGGGTTCATCAACGCGGGATCCCAGCGGATCACGTTGTACACCCTCACCACGAACAGATCGAGGAACTCGGACACGGAACGGGAGTATCCCGTGCAGACCGCCCCCGAGCTGAACACGTGGGGGTGCAGCAGAGGGGTCTGGAACCTCACCTCGGCGGACACCCCGGCCGAGGGGTAGGTGGGCGGGATGCGGATGATCGCCCGGTGCTCGTTGCCGAAGCGGGGACCGCCCAGGTTCCAGCCCACGATTCCCCGAACGCGGAACAGGATCTCGTACGTGTGGGGCGGGTTCCCCTGCGTGGACAGGATGGCGAGCCTGCCGGGATTCGCCGCCACCAGCTGCCGAAGCCGCTGCTCGTCGTTCCTCAGGCGGGTGGTGCGCACGTCTGCCATGGCTTCACGCGGCGACGTAGATGGGCACCAGGGTCAGCTCGGCTCCCTCTTGGACCTGCTGCCCGATGGCCGTGTTGGGGTTCAGCTGCGTGCTTCTCGCCGTATCCATCAGGGCGTACTTGGTGCCGTCGCTGGAGGGCAGGTTCCATCGTCCGCGAGCCTCCTCGATCAGCTGGGCGACCGGGAGGCTGGGATCGACCTGCACCTTGGCGACGCGCGTGCCGTCCATCGTCTTGAGGTGGATGGTCAATCCGGCCGCTGGGGCATCGGAAGTGCGGGGTTGGGGCTTGTAAGTCATGGTTCTCACCTGATCTCGTTCTTCTCGGATCGATGTCGAATTAGGATTCCAACATGGCCCAGACGGTGCGCCGCGGGCCCGTGAGGAGCAAAAGCGCGTGCGGCGGCACGCCGAGGCGGCTCAAGGGGCGTCGCGCCTCGCGGTCGCCACGGCGAAGGATCGAGACTCCGATGGCGGAGCGCGAGAACTCTCCGCACAGGGAGCAGAAGCGGAGGGCGTCGTCCACCTTCGACTTGGGCTTCGAAACCCGCAGCCGGTGCCCGCAACGAACGCACTTCAGGCTTTGGACGAACTCACTGCCGAGGTGGAGCTCTTCGAAGTCGGAGCCGCAGGCCTTGAGAACCTCCTCGGCGGTCGCGTTGCCGGGGTGGAGGCCCAACCGCACGACCGGAATCGGTTCGCCGTGGTGGGGGCAGGCCGGATCCTCGGTCAGTTTCAGCGTCAGCGTTGCGAGGGGGCGGAGGGTGTGAAGAAGCCTCTGACCCGGCCGCAGCCCCGGCACGTCCCGGCCCGAAAGCCGATGGATTTGAGCGATCGCCTGCTGGGTAGCCCAGGCGCCGGCCAGAGAGGCCGTCACGGCGGTGGTGGGAATCTTGTCGGAGACGTCGGGCAGGCGGAATCCGGTGCAGCTGTACCTCCGCGACTGCTCGAGCTCGTCTGCGCTCACTGTGCACTCGTAGCAGGGGCCTTCCGTACCGAAGAGGGTGACTTCGGCGGCGGACGAGGAGATGGCCGTGTTGATCCACGGTCGGCCGACGGCCCTGCAGATCCGGTTGATGGCGAGCCTGGCCCGCACGCTGTCGAGGCAACCCACGATCGCGTCGGCGTCGACGAACCAACCGTGGCCCAGGTCCCACTCCATGTCTCCCACCACGGGCAGGACCGACACGGCTGGATTGAGACGACGCACGGCGTCCGCGGCTGCTCTGGCCTTGGCCCGTCCGTTGTCTGGCGGTCGAAACAGGACGGACCGGGTGAGGTTGCTGACCTCCACCGTATCGAAGTCGACGATCACCAGCCGACCGACGCCGCTCAGGGCGAGGTTCTTCGCGACCTCGTTCCCCACGGCGCCTGCGCCCAACACCAGCACCGTTGCGCCGCAGACCGCCTTCTGGTCCCACCAGTCGATGAGCTGCAGCCGGGCATAGCGCTCGGCGAAGGAGTAGTCGTAGGCCTGCGGCAGGGTTGTCACGAGGCTCCCTCTTGGTTGAGGAGCGTCCAGAGCGCCCGATCCAGCAGCTGGGCGGCTGCCCGGCTGTCGCCACGGACCTCAGCCGGGTCGCGGTCCAGAATCTCTCGGATTCTCGCCCCGTACGCCCGTCGGATCTCGTAGCCCGTCGCGTTCGTGGAGACGCCGAGGAGGCGTCTTGCCTCGTCCGGCGTCATCGGCCGGTAAGCTGCTCGGGACTGCTGCGCGGCATTCGGAGCGCCGCCCTGCAGCATGGTCTCGAGCGCGTGTTGCTCGCACCAGGAGATTTGCGGCCGGGCCGGGGGCTGCTGCTGGCTCTGCGTGCCGCCTCCGCCCGTCGACGGCGCGTGCCACTGGTACCGATTGACGTTTCGGCACACCTGGCAGCGTCCCTGGTGCTCCTCTTGGATGAAGCGGAAGGAGTCCGGCGAGTAGCGCGCGCCGCAGACGGTGCACTCGACGTACGAGGCCCAAGGTGGGATCGGATCGCCGGTCAGCGGATCGACCTTCGTCTCCCCCGAAGTCTGAGTGACCACGCAGACCGGTGCTTGTCTGGCGCTCGCCCCGGCCTTTGCGGCGGGGCCTGTGGATGTGCTTTGCGTTCTCGGCATCGGTTCACCCGACCAGTTGGACCTGTCTGCGGAAGACGGCTGGGACAGCCAATTCCAGACCTGCACGGCGAGCACCAGAATCAGCGGAACCCAGAGAATCGGGAACGAGAAGGCCGCAACGATATACAGGAGGAGGCAGCATCCGCATCCGCCTTGGTCCCCGTTCTGGCCCATCGCATCATCCCCTTACCATCATCATCCATCAGAAGCGTGTGTCCTGAAACGACGTTCTGATAGCCTCTTCTCGCAAGGGGACGCAGTTGCGCCGGGAAACACGGGGCAAGGCTGGATGGCAGCACGGGGTGCCCGACCTCCGTCGGCCGGCGACCCGGTTGGTCGGTGCCGAGGAGCGGGATGTGCGGCCGGCTCGGCAGGCGCCTAGAAGCCCAGGTTGCGGCGATGGAACGCGAGGGCCTCGCGGACGTGCAGGTCCCAGTACCCCCACTCGTGCTCGCCGGGAAACTCCTCGTACTCGTGCTCGAAGCCGAGCGACGCGAGGTGGCGATGGAACTCGCGGTTCGCCTCGAGGAGGAAGTCCTCCGTTCCGCAGTCGAGCCGCAGCTTGGGCCTTTGATCGGGGGACAGGCGCTCCGCCAGCGCGAAGAGGTCGTAGTCGCTGCCCGCGGGGTTGGTGCCGATCAGGCGCTCGAACTCGCGCGACTCGGGGCGATCCGGCAGAACGGCTCCGTGGCCGAAGGCTACCGCCCCAGAGTGGGAGTGTGCGGACACGAAAAGCTCCGGCCGACGCAGAGCGAAGCGAACCGCCCCGTAGCCTCCCATCGAAAGACCGGTCACGCACCAGCGCTCCGTCGTTGGAAGCCAAGCGCGCAGGAACTCGGGCAACTCTCGAGCCAGCGCCGTCTCGTAGGCGAACCCCTCCACCGCGTCCAGATAGAAGCCCCGTCCGCCGTCCGGCATCGCGACGATCAGGGGAAGCCCGTCGCAGTAGCGCTCGATGCTGGTGCGGCGCATCCAGATCGAGTGGTCGTCGCTCAGCCCATGCAGAAGGAACATCACCGGGAACGGCCCCCGGAGCTTCGGATCGGGGAGGATCAGATTCACAGAAGTGTGCTTCTGGAGCGCGGAGGAGAAATAGCGCAGTTCGGCGAAGGGCATGAACGCAGTCTACCGCCCGACCCTGGCGGTTGAGGTTCGTCCGCATGCGACCCGATAGCAAAGAGTGAGCATGCGACGGTTCTGGAGACCCGCCCAACCATCCTCGGGGACCGATCCCGTTCGGCTGGCCGCACTGGCTCTGCCGGCACTGTCTCTCGCGCTGGAGGCGATCGAGGGAGCTGCCAAGCTCACCGTCAGTCCGGGGTCGCCGGAGGGGGCCGACTTCCGGAAGCGAATGCTCGCCTACGGCGCGGAGCTGGCGCAGCGCGACCCCCAGCCCGCGCGGCTGGACAAGATTCGGGAGCAGATCGGCGGAGACCTCGAGGCGTTCGGGGAGGCCCAGCGCAGGCAGGTGGAGGAGTTCGTCCTCGAGGTGCGGGACTCGCTGCGAGGACTGGTGGCCGCCCTGCGCGCCTCCCTGGACCCCGCGGACGACTTGGCCGAGGGCATGGACCGGATGCAGAGGCACCTCGCGTTCGCATCCGAGTGCGACGACCTTCGCGAGCTCAAGCGGATCGTCCGGGAGCAGGCGGAGACTGCGAAGCAGGCGTTGCAGAAGTTCGCGGAGGAGCAGAGGCGCACGGAACAGGAGTTCGAGTCGACGGTAGGCAGCCTGCAGGAGAAGCTGGAGCAGGCGGAGATCGCCAGTCAGACGGACCACCTGACGCACTTGGCGAACCGGGCCGCGCTGGACTACTACCTCGAGGCCATCCTCCAGAAGGCGAAGCTGGGCTCCGGGCGGTACAGCCTCGCCGTGCTGGACTTGGACGGGTTCAAGCAGATCAACGACTCGTACGGGCACCCTGCCGGAGACCAAGCCCTGAACGCCTTCGCGGGAAAGCTGAGGATGTTTCTCGGCGCCGGGGCCTTCGTGTCCCGATTGGGAGGCGACGAGTTCGCGGTTGTCGCACAGATGGCGCCCCAAGGCCTGAAGCGGAGGCTCGACGATCTGCTGAGGAACCTCCAGAAGTCGCAGGTTCTCGTGGATACGGAGAGAGGCAGGGTTCCCGTGAGACTCGGTTTGAGCGCCGGAATCACGGAGGTTGCCCCGTCCGACACCCGCGAGACCCTGCTTCGGCGCGCCGATGCCGAGCTGTTGGACGCCAAACGCTCGGGGAAGGGTCGGGCCTCAATCCGGCCTGCCGCGGCCGCCTGACGGCTACGGCGCGGGCTCCAGGTCCGCGACCACCATGCGGTGGTCCGAGAAAGCGGATAACACGGTCCAAGCCGCTCGGACTCTCCATCCCCTCGGACACAGGATGCGGTCGATGCGGACGAGGGGGAAGTCTGCTGGGCCGGTTCCGCCCCAACCCCTGCCAGCCACGGAGAAGGCGTCTTGGAGGCCGAGCCGAGAGAGCGCCCGATCGACGCAGGGGTCGGGAGGAACGTTGAAGTCTCCTCCGAAGATCCAAGCCGACGATCCCTCGCCCCGTAGGTCGTCGGCGATCCGTTCCAGCTCCCGCTTCCTGGATCGTCTGTCGTCGGCGTAGGCGTTCCAAGCCCCGGGGTTCCAGAAGTCGAGCCTCAGCAGAGGCGGCTGAAGCCGCAAGGACGCGGCGTAGAGCCGGCGGGGTTCGCCGGCGAGGCGGACCTCCGCTGCGACGAAATCCGGGTGCCGCTCAGGGCCGCCCAGCGGCCGCAGCCGGCCCAGCGCCAAGATCGAGGCGTCCAGTCCGATGGCTGCGGACCAACCTGGATGCCGCCGAAGAAGCGTTCGGATTTCCGCAGAGGATGGGCTCTCTTGGAGGAGGATGAGCCGCGGCTGGAGGCGGAGCGCTTCCTCGACGCACCTGGGGTCTCCGCCGGCGCAGTTCAGCGTGACGACCCTCAGGGTTCCGGAGGAGGGGATGGGCGGGAGGGACCTCAGCAAGGCGAGGGGCGTGGGGCTGAGGGCGGTCCAGCCGAACACCCACGCGGCCGCGGCGAGCCCGCGCCACAGTCGGGATCGTGGCAGCCCCAGAAGCGGAGCGCCGAGGAGAAGTGCGGCCTCGACGGGCAGGGTGCGAGCGGCTGCCAGACCGCACCGGGGAAGAGCGTGGGCCAAGGCCGTCGCCGCGAGCCACAGCCAAGGGGCCCAGTTCGCGGCGAGCCGCAGGGTGGGCCTCATGGGAGGCTCTCGCCGCGCCGGCTCCAGCGTCTTCGGACGAGCTCCTCGCGACGCGGGTTGCCTGCCCAGCGTGTCCGCTCGTAGGCATCGGTGGCCGCCAGCAGCTCGGCGAACTGCCGCTCGGTAAGACGGGATTCCAAGGCGGGGAAGAGCGTTCTCTCCTCCCACCGGACGTGGTCGTGCAGCAGGCGCCCTGCGCCCACCGGGCTCGCCAGCCCCGCGACGGCTTCGGCCAGGGCGGCGTGCTCGGTCAGAAGGCGGCCCGCCTCGTCTTGGGTCAGAAGAGGCAACAGGAGGCGCTCCTCCGCGGCGAAGTGGGGCTGAAGGTCGAGGGCCCAAAGCCTCTGCAGCTCCTCCATTGCGCCCGGCCGGTCCTCCATCAGGCTCCGCGCCAGGATCAGGGCGTCGTTGTGGTCTCGGGAGAAGGGCTCCAGCGCCGGATGTCTCCGCATCGAGCGGATGCTAGAACGCTCTGCCCACGGGTGTCAAGTCCGCTGAGTTCGCGGGGCGGTGCCAAGCCGGAGTGCGGAGCAGCGCCTCTTCCGACGCTCCGTCGGCCGGTTCTGTGCGTCGGCCGAAAGCCTCAGGGCGGCGGTCGAACGCACGCTCCCCCAGCCCGGCATGGTTGCGCCCGAAAGCCATCCAGGGCGATGGCTGGAGGGACTTTCGGCTGAAACCCGCCCGGCCTTAACCTTGTCTTCACCCAAAACGGGAAACCTTCGTCTCGTGCGACGAACAGCCCTCAGTGTGCTTGCTCTGCTTGGCGTCCTTGCAGGCGTGGCGCGAGCCGACGTGTCGCTCGACCCGGCGACGACCATCCGCCGGATCGCCCTCGGGTCCTGCGCCGACCAGGACAGGCCGCAACCAATCTGGGACGCTGTGCTTGCGGCCAAGCCGGATGTCTTCCTATTCCTCGGTGACAACGTCTACGCGTCGGACCCGGCGCGGCTGGACGTGCGCGCCCAGTACGCAAAGCTCGCCCGGGTGCCCGGATTCCAGCGGCTCCGATCCACCGTCCCGTTGCTGGCGGTCTGGGACGACCACGACTACGGCGTCAACGACGGCGGAGCGGAGTTCGAGCGCAAGGCGGACTCCCAGCGCGCCTTCTGCGACTTCTGGAACCTCCCGTCGGATGACCCCAGGCGCAGCAGACAGGGCACCTTCCACGCGCTGACCGTGGGACCGGAGGGACGCAGAGTTCAGTTCCTCATGTTGGACACGCGGACGTTCCGCTCGCCGCTCCGCACCAAGCCTGCCGACGACGCGCGGCCTGGACGCTACCTGCCCGACGACGACCCCAGCCAGACGATCCTCGGCGAGGAGCAGTGGAGGTGGCTCGAGGAGCGGCTCCGGGAGCCGGCCGAGCTGAGGATCGTGATGAGCAGCATCCAGGTGGTTCCCGAGGACCACCTGTGGGAGAAGTGGGCGAACTTCCCGCGCGAGCGAGACCGCCTGTTCCAGCTCGTGAGGCAGACGGGGGCGACGGGAGTTCTGTTCGTTTCCGGAGATCGCCACCTGGCCGAGATCAGCATGGTGCCGGAGGTCCTCGGCTACCCGGCGTACGACCTGACGGCCAGCGCGCTGACCCAGAGCTCGCAGGGCTGGAGGCCTCAAGAGCCCAACCGCTGGCGCGTGGCCACGATGAACTACGGCAACAACTTCGGAACGATCGAGGTGGACTGGGCCCGGCCGGATCCCGAGGTGCGGCTGCAGATTCGGGACGAGTCCGGAGACGTCATCGCCCAGCAGAAGCTCCGACTCAGCTGGCTGCGACCGAGGTCGTGAGCCTTGCCGCCGTCCAGACCGCGGGCTTGCTCCCGCCTGGGAGGTGCGGGGGGGGAGTCCATCCGCCACCCTCGGCCGCAGCGTGACGCCCTGAGCGATCGCGGCAATCCTGACCGAGAGCGCCCTGCCGTTGCCGCCGGACGCGAGCCGTGCCTCTAGTGCGACCTCGCGGCTCCTCCCCGCACCATTGGCAGAACGGCTCCGCACCGTCCGGGCGCGGTGGCGAGAGTCGCTGTCCGCGCGGCATGAGCCGCAGAGGCCGCCTCCCAGGCGTCCGCTCTCCTCGGGCGGGTCTCGGCGACTGTGGCGGACCGGCCCCCGGCTCGGCGCGGAGCCGAACCAAAACCGCAGAAAGGCCGGGACGGTTTCGCGAAGGCGGGCTGGTTCCTGCAACGCAGGCGCGACCAAGGCCACAAAGCCCTGCTTGTGGAAACGAGGAGGGAAGCTATGGTGCCCAGGAAAGGACTCGAACCTTCACGGCCTTGCGGCCACTGGCACCTGAAGCCAGCGCGTCTACCAATTTCACCACCTGGGCACGCACGGAAAAGATACCCCAGACGCGGTCCGTCGTCAAGACCCTGGCCGTCCCAGACCCGCAATTCTGCCGGTCCGACCGGGGCCCTGCCATCGTTGCGGGGTTTCCGCCGACCCCTGCATGGAACAGACCGGATGGCGGGGAGCGGTCCACCGGCCCAAAGGAACGAGACCGGGGATGTTGACGGGTGAGTACTTCCTTTCGTCGGGCCTCATCGGCCCGGAGCAGCTCGAGCTGGCGCTGAACAAGCAGCGCGAGCTGGGAGACACCAAACCGATCGCCACGGTTCTGGTGGAGATGGGCTTCATCACCGAAGCGGACCGGGTGCGGTGCCTCGGCGAGGTGTGGGGCATCCCGTTCGTCGACGTCACCCGCATCGATCCGTCCCCCGATGTGGTCTCGCTGATCAGTCCGGAGCTGGCCAAGCGCACGAAGAGCCTCCCGCTGAAGAAGGAGGACGGCAAGCTCCACGTGGCGATGGCCAACCCGCTCGACGTCTTCAAGATCGACGAGCTGCGTCTCTCCACCGGGCTGGAGATTGAGGCGCTCATCGCCGTGGAGGCCGACCTCGACGAGGCGATCGCCAAGGTCTACAAGTCGGACGCCGGCCTGGGACGAGAGATCGGCAACCTGATCGAGGACTTCGACGGCAGCATCGACCTGAACAAGGTCGGGGACGACGAGGAGGAGCTCAGCGAGGCCGAGCTGCGCGAGCTGGGAGAGGATGCCCCGATCATCCGGCTCGCCAACCTCATCATCAACCAGGCGATCAGCGAGAAGGCCAGCGACATCCACATCGAGCCGATGAAGGACGGCGTGAGGGTGCGCTACCGGATCGACGGCGTGATGCAAGAGGTCATGCGCCTGCCCCGCAAGGTTCTCGCGCCGCTGGTGTCCCGCTTCAAGATCATGTCCGACATGGACATCGCGGAGAAGCGGGTCCCGCAGGACAACCGCATCAGCGCGATCATCAACGGCAAGGAGTACGACTTCCGCGTGTCCACCCTGCCGCTGACGCTCGGCGAGAAGGTGGTCATGCGCGTGCTGGACAAGGGCGGCATCCGCGTCGGCCTCGGCAAGCTGGGGTTCCTTCCGCAGAACCTCAAGATGCTCGAGGATATGTGCTCGCGGAGCTACGGGATCATCCTGGTCACCGGGCCTACCGGATCGGGCAAGTCCACCACGCTCTACTCGATCCTGAACAAGATCAACACCGGACTCAACAACATCATCACGATCGAGGACCCGGTCGAGTACGAGCTGCCCGGTGTCAACCAGTGCGGAGTCAACGTGAAGGCCGGGATGACGTTCGCCGCCGGGCTGAGAGCGATGCTCCGCCAGGACCCCGACGTGATCATGGTCGGCGAGATGCGCGACCACGAGACCGCGACGATCGCCATGGAGGCGGCTCTCACCGGCCACCTCGTGCTCTCGACGCTGCACACGAACGACGCCGCGTCGGCCCCGACCCGCCTGATCGACATGGGCGTGGAGCCGTTCCTGATCAGCTCCTCGATCATCGGCGTGCTGGCCCAGCGCCTCGTCAGGACGATCTGCCCGCACTGCAAGGAGGCTTACCACGCAACCCGCGAGAGCCTGCTCCGCTACGGGTTCCCGCTTCCCGAGGAGATCGGGCAGGAGACGCAGGGCGATCTCACGCTGTTCCGGGGCGCCGGGTGCGACAAGTGCCGAGGCACCGGTTACAAAGGTCGGACCGGGGTGCACGAGCTGATGGCGATGACCGACGACATCAAGGACCAGGTGCTGCAGCGGGCCGCCAGCCACACGATCCGCCAGCTCGCGATCCAGAACGGCATGAAGACGCTGCAGATGGACGCGGTGCAGAAGATTCTGATGGGCGTGACCACGGTCGACGAGGTCTTGAGGGTGATCTATGCGTAAGGTACGGAATCTGCGTCAGGGCCGGACGACGGCCCGCGGAGGGGATCGGACATGGCGCTAGCACCGAGGCTCGCCGAGAATCCGGCCTTGGACCGGCTGCTGCAGCAGGTGACGGAGCTGGCGGTGCTCCCGCACGTGGTGTTCAAGGTCCTCGAGCTTTCGGGCAACGAGGACTACCCCACGGCGGCGATGGAGCAGGCCATCACCGTGGACCCGGGCTTCAGCTCCCGCCTGCTGAGGGTTGCGAACTCCTCCTACTACGCGCTCCCTCGAAAGGTCCAGTCGATCCGCGAGGCGATCACGTGCCTCGGCTTTCGGGCAGTCCGGCAGCTCGCCATGACCGTCGGCGTGTTCGAC
>CALGMO010000012.1 GCA_937961665.1 uncultured Fimbriimonadaceae bacterium | reverse complement strand
TCCCGTCGCCGATGTCCGCCTCGCGGTCGTCGTCCTGGGCGACGATGCCCAGGGGCGTCCAGGTCCTCCCTTCATCCCCGGAGAGCATCGCCCGGAGGGCGACGCCCCGGTCGGGAAACTCGTGGCGGAAGACCACCCAGCCCCCGTGCGGAGTCCAGAAGCCGCCCTTGGGCGCCGGCGCAGGGTGGAAGCCGCCGGACCAACGGACGCCGGCCAGCGCGATGGACCCGATCAGAACGAGGGACACGCAACCCATGGGTGTTCGGCCGGGGCGGGGCAGGCCCGCCCCGGAATGCCCTCAGCGCGAGCCCTGGCCCGCGACCGGCGGGCGCTGGAAGTAGTCGTCGGGCGGCCTCCCGGTCTCGACGATCGGCCCGTCGATCCGGCGGTAGCCCCAGAAGAGCAGCCCGCCGAGAACGACGACCGCGAGAACCGCGAGGGCGACCAGGAGCGGCGTCGGCAGAGGTCGGTCCATGGCTCACCGGTAGGGGTCGAACTGGGCGTCGTCCTGCAGCGACCACTCGCTGGGGTAGGTCCGCCCCCACTCCCTGGACGAAGCGTGGGAGTCCGCCCAGAGGATGTTGATCTTGCGCGCGAAGATGCCGTGGATCTCGGAGGTGCCGCCGGTCCACTCCTTGCCGGTTCCGGTCCAGGTGCACTCGGGCTGGCGGCGGAACAGCGGGAAGTCGGCCATGCAGGCCCGCCATCCATCCCCGTACGTGTGGCCGTCGACCACGCGGATGGTCTCGGCGGGGAGCGCCACCTCGTTCTCGTTGGACCCGACCAGCACGCCGTTCTCCCATCGGATCTTGAACCCCCAGTGGTTCTCGGGAGCGTCCCGCCACGGCGTGCCGTCCCACCAGGTTGGCTCGATGGCGTTCATCAGGTAGGAGACGCGCATCCGGTAGCCGTCCAGGATGTTGATGTTCGAACCCCGGCAGACCCACGGCGTCCCGCCGGCGTCGTTCAGGTTGTACTCGAACACGTAGGCCGGGTTGAGGAACAGCTGCGCGTTCTTGGAGTAGGGCATCAGCAGCGACGGCCAGTAGGTGATGCCGCCGTTGGGGCATCGCTGGGCGTCGCCGGGCAGACCGAACGGGACCGACGCGTCGTCGTAGTCGGCGGTGTACATGGCGATCGCCAGGCCCTGCTGCTTGAGGTTGCTGATGTCGGCGGCCTTCTTCGCGGACATCTTCGCCTGCGCGAACACGGGGAACAGGATCGCCGCCAGGATGGCGATGATCGCGATGACGACGAGCAGCTCGATGAGCGTGAAGGCGCGTTGCCTCATGGGTTCTCCTCCTCGAAGACCCCCGCACCGGCCGGCGCCGGGCGAGGGTTGTGGCCGAGAGCCTCCTCGGCCGGTCGCGGGATCCGCCTGACACGGTCCTTGGGAACGTAGTGCAGACGCAGAACCAGGTCCTGCGCGTAGTTGCCGAAGTGCCTGCCGAACAGGTTGAACCCTCCGCGGTTGGCCGCGTCGGGCTTGACGCCGATCCGAACCCGCACGGGCCGCTGCGGGACGACGCCCGCCAACGCCACCGTGACGGGCGAGATCGGCACCCCGTCCACTTGCGAACCGGTTTCGGTGACCGAGAAAACCTTGAGCGCGCCGAACTGCGTGCCGTGGTTGTTCCACCACGGGGGGTTCAGCACGCCGCGCCGACCGCCGAAGTCCCCCGGGCAGGTCCACGTGCCGATCTCGACGCCGTTGACCCAGACCGTGATGTCGGAGGGGTGGTCGTTGCAGTAGTCGGGGCACTCCGAACACACCTCCATCTGCAGGTCGACCCTCCAGATGTCCACGGAGGTCGGAATGGTGTTCGGGAACACGTACTCCACGAACCCCGCCGACATCCAGAGGATGGACGCGTCCGCTCGGTCCGGGCAGTAGAACGCCTGGGGGTCGTCCATCAGGCCGATGTAGCCCTCCTTGGAGGCCAGCCCGCAGGGCGGACCGAGGCACTCCACCTGGGTGTAAAGGCCGATGGGCATCGAGATCTCCTCGACGGTCTCCGGGATCGGCTTGCGCGGCTCGAGCGAGAACGCCAGCCTCTGGTAGGCCAGGCGGCACCGCTTCTGCATGCCCTGCACGCCCGGAACGTAGGAGCTCTTCACCAAGCCCGCCTGCTCCAGCAGGGCCACGTGCTTCGACACGGACGGGAGCCCGAGCTCCAGCTCGCGGGCGATCTCGTTGATGTTCAGCTCGCGCTCGGCCAGCAGCTCGAGGATGTCGAGCCGGTTGCGCGAGGCGAGCACGCGGAACATCTCCTCGCGGTCGTATGCCGAAGCCTCGTGGATGACGTCGCCCATACCGGTTTCCTGAAACGACAGTATAACGACGACTTCGGAAACTCCTCTGCGGAATCCGGCGGATGCGGCCGCCTGTTTCCTCAAATGGCACGCAAGCCGCGCCGGATCGATCGCTTTGATTTCTGCTATGGGCAATCAAAGCCTGGGTCCGCCGCTGGGAGCAGGCCGTCCTTCCGACCGATCGGGCGCGTCTTCCTGCCCGCCGAGCCGCTCTCCGCGAGGCCAACGTACGGCCCGGGTTGGGCCTTCGCCAGCCAAGCGGCGGGACCTCGGCCGGCCGTGCGGGAGGCTCGTTCCCAGGGCGCTTGGGGGGCGCGGAAGGAGACGGCCTCGCATCGGCGGGAGCGTCAGGCCGACCACGCGGGTCCGTGCGAGACGCGAGAGCAAGGTCGCGCCCAAAAGAGAAAGATGGGGCGGGTAGACGGAATCGAACCCTCGACCTCCTGAGCCACAGTCAGGCGCTCTAACCCCTGAGCTATACCCGCCACGGAGCCGATGGATTGAACCCGATGCGGCCGCCCGGCGTCAAGCCGGACCCGCCCGCGGAGCCCGATCCGGCTGCCGGCTCCCTGCGCCGCAAACCCCCTCCCCCGCTCTCCGTGCGGACTCGGTCGGCCCGGGTTCGGACCCAACTGATCCGGCGGGCACGGGTAGCCTCGGTGCGGGCCTCGAAGCGGAAGGCCCGAACCACAGCCCGAAGCCATGGCTGAGGAATCCCGAGTCAGCTCTGCGCCGCCGAGCCTTCCGAAGGCGTGGGCCGCCCCGCCGGCGGAGTTCTCCCTGTGCCCCTTTTGGTTTTGGAACGACGATCTGCGGGAGGCGGAGCTGGAGAGGCAGATCGACGACTTTCAGAGGCACGGCGTGGACGCCTTCCTGATCCACCCGCGCGTCGGCCTGCCCCGCTCCATCGGCTTCCTCTCGGACCGGTGGATGGCGCTGGTTCGAACTGCCGTGGAGTGCGCCGAGGCCCGGGGCATGGGGGTGATGCTCTACGACGAGGCCATGTATCCCAGCGGGTCCGCGGCCGGCCTGGTCGTCGCGAGGGACGAGCGCTTCCGGTGCCGGGGACTGGCGCTCCACGCGCGGGGTGCGACGCTCCCGCCGGACTCCCAAGTGCTGCTCGAGTTCCCCTCCCCGGACGACGGCTCGACGCTGTGGGTGGTCGAGCGGCCGGTGGACTCCTGCATCCGGGGCGTGCACTACCTCGATCCGGACCCGCCGAGGTTGCCGGGCGGGGCGAATCCCCCCGAGGACGAACCGCCCGCGGCGGACCTGCTCAACCCCCACGCCGTGGACGCCTTCCTCGACATCGTGTACGGCGCGTACTACCGCGCCCTGGGCAAGCACTTCGGAACCACGATCCGCGCGATCTTCACCGACGAGCCCGACTGGCTCGGCCGTTGCCGCGAGACGGGCATCCAGCCGGGAACCCGGGACATCCTGGAGCACGCCCTGCGCCTGACCGGACAGGACCTGCGGCCTCATCTGCCGGCTCTGTGGTTCGACCGCTACCCCCAGGCGGACCGGTGGCGGCGGATCTGGCGCCGAGTCTGCTCCCTGCGGATGGAGGAGACCTACTACGCCCGCCTCCGCCGCTGGTGCGACGACCACGGCATCGCCCTCACGGGGCACCCCGCCCGGCCCGACGACATGGCGGCCCTGCGGTTCTTCCACATCCCCGGCCAGGACGTCGTGTGGCGCAGGATCCTTCCGGACCATCCCTCCGCGCTCGAGGGCCCCGAATCCACCCAGGCGCTCGCGGCCTCCTCGGTGATGCGGCACCGCGGCCTTCGGCGGAACCTCAACGAATACCTGGGTGCCTACGGGCGGGAGCTGACCTGGGAGGAGATGGAGTGGCTCGGCCGATGGCTGGTCGTGCGGGGAGCCAACCTGCTCGTGCCTCACGCGTTCTACTACTCCGTTCGCGGACCGCGCGCCGACGAGAGGCCGCCGGACGTGGGTCCCAACAGCCCCTGGTGGGACCGCTACCCTCAGCACGCAATGGCGATGCGCCGGCTGTGCTGGCTGAGCGCGGAGTCGCGCGACCTGGCGGAGGTCTGTGTTCTGGCAACTCGGGAAGGGGCCCCTTGGAGGCTCGCCAAACGGCTGTACCAAGCACAGATTCCCTTTTGCTACCTGGATGCCGACCACCTGTGGGAAGACGCCAGCCTGGAGGCCGGTCTGCTCCGGGTCGCCGAGATGCGCTGCAGGGCCGTGTTGCTGGAGGATGGGACCGACGAGGAGCTCCTTCCCGACCTCGGCCCTTTGGTGCAGGCCGGCCTGCTGTGGCGCGGAAGGGGCGACCCGATTCCTTTCCTGCGGGAGAGGGAGGTGTCCGGCCCGCCGTTGGGTCGCGCGGTGCCGTCCCTGCGGGCGCGCCACCTGCACGCGGCGGGCCTCGAGTGGTGGATGCTGTTCCAAGAGGAACGCACCGACGCGCTCCTCCGCCTCACGGAGCCGGGCTGGAGCGTTCTTCGGCCGTTGGAGGAGAGCCCCCGTCCGGCTCCGGAGGACGGCCGGATCCCGATGGGCGG
This sequence comes from uncultured Fimbriimonadaceae bacterium, assembly GCA_937961665.1. GTDB lineage: Bacteria > Armatimonadota > Fimbriimonadia > Fimbriimonadales > Fimbriimonadaceae > UBA8783. The sequence continues at coordinate 11,920 of CALGMO010000012.1, read as the reverse complement.
GCACGAGCTGCTCCTGCTCCTGCGGAACCGCCCCACGCTCTGAGCCTGACCGGCGCGGGTCCCGAAAGGGGTCACTGCAGGCCCAGCGATCGGTCGTTGAAGCTCATCGTGTACGTGCTCTGGCGCGTGAGGATCGAGAACGTGACCCAGATGATCTCGGACAGGTACTCGCCCATCAGGATGCCCAGCCCCACCTGGCGCAGCTTGTCGTAGCCGCGCAGGCCGTAGTACTTCTGCACGAAGTTCTTGATCAGCATCGCTACCAGCACTCCGAACCAGTAGTAGTCGACGCCGAAGTTCAGGGACAGCACGTAGCCCGCGGGGTGCAGGGGGAACCCGGGGAACCGGAAGCGCACGGCGTCCATCACCATGACCATCGCGAAGCCGGCCATGGTCATCGTGATGCCCACCATGTCGGGGCCGGAGCGCTTGTCGACGATGTTGCGCAGGTAGGTCTCCCCGTCGTTCCAGTAGCCGTGGTCGCCCAGCCGGTAGTTGGCCGCGTGGTAGCTGTAGCGCGCCAGGAAGTAGGCGAGGATCGAGAACACCGCGATGCCCACGAAGATCTGCCGTTGGTTCAAGCGGTTGAGCTGGGCCATCTTCACCGCCTCCAGCTGGTACGGCATCGGGTGGTTGCGGTGCAGGCGGTTCATGAACAGGAACACCTGGCTGACCCACGCAGCCTGGCCGTCCGTGAGCCAGCGCGTGCCGAAGAAGCGGTTCATGAAGCTGTTCGGGCCGAAGAACGCGAACTCGTGCGTCGGGCACCCGATCTGCGCGCGCATCCGGGTCAGCACCACGCAGAAGATCAGGAACAGCACCGTGTAGACCGCCGAGTACCACAGCGGCAGCTCGCCGACGACGCCGTATCCCGTCACCACGGCCATGCAGACCAGCAGCAGCACGAACGCCCAGCGGTGGGGCACCCCGCCGTCGTCCGGCTTGCGTCCCGTCACGATGTCGCGCCAGATCTCCTTCAGGCTGGATCGGCCGAACCAGACTGCCCCCACGAACAGCGCGAGCACGCCTCCCCACGTCTGCTCGTCCAGATACGGGGGTCCGGGAGCGATGTAGGTGCCGCTGAACACCCCCTGCGGAAACCCCTGGCTGGCGAGGATCACGTGCGTGACCTTGCGGAGCAGATAGAACAGGACGAAGCTGAACACCAGGTCGCTCGGGATGAAGAACCCGAGCGCCGCCATGAACGGGTAGATCGCGATGGGCGTCAGGCCGATGCTGTTGTACGGCGGGTCCTTGAAGAGCGCCCCCAGATCGATGATCGTCTTGGTCGGGATCGAGGGGATGTTCGGGAAGAGATAGCTGAAGCCGTTCAGCATGTCGATGCCGAACATGGCCGCGAAGGCGATCCACATCGGCTTGGAGCGCAGCAGCGCACCCTTCTCGTCGGCCAGCGCGACCGGCAGCTGGATCAGCGGGAAGGACAGCCTCTCGGTCTCGCACCACGCCTTGCGCATGAGGCTGTTGATCGACAGCATCGCGAGCAGCGTCGCGATCATCAACCCGCCCCAAGCTACGTAGTACTTGAAGAAAAACGGGACTCGACCAAGCACGTACAGCAGGCCCTTGCCGCCGCCGTCCAGGTCCAGCACGAGGTTCTTGTCCTTGACGATCAGCCAGTCGGGCAGGTGCTGGAAGAAGTACTTTTTGGCGTAGTCGCTGGTCTCGGCCTGGAAGGCGAACATGTGCACGCTCGAGTGCATCACGCCCGTCCACTCGCCCGCCACCGACGAGGCCACGGCCGAAAGGGAAAAGATGACGATCAGGTCGGCTTGGGAGAGCGCCGCCTTGGGCGCGAGCCTGCGCAGCGGAACGTTGGCCAGCGCCAAGAGGATGAGCAGCGCCACGGGCGCCGTCATCAGGCTGAAGATGTGCGATGTCCCTTGGTTGGCGGTCGCGAAGACCACCGGGAAGAGGAACACGAGCGCCAGCAGAACCGCTCGGGCGCGGATCGGACGGGGCTTCGGGAGCTGGCTCCCTTGCTGCTGGGCGGCCGGCGCGTTCATGCAGTGGTTCCTTTTCGACGCTGCGCTCCCGGTTTCCTGCCGGACCGTGGTAAACCTGCCGCATGGGCGTCAAGGTGGCCATCGGAATGGGCGCGAACCTCGGGGATCGCATGGGGACGCTCCGCCGGGCGGCCGAGGAGCTGGGCGTCGCGCTGGCCGGCCTCCGCCTCAGTCCGGTGTACGAGACGGCCCCGCAGATCGTGGTGGACCAGCCGCCCTTCCTCAACGCCGTGGCGGTCGGCGAATGCGAGCTGGGCCCGTTCGGCCTTCTCGACGCCCTCAAGTCGATCGAGCGTCGGCTCGGTCGCCGGCCCCGCGAGCGCTACGGCCCCAGGGAGATCGACTTGGACCTGCTCGCCTACGGCGGGCTCGCCCTGACCTCCGACAGGCTCGAGATCCCGCACCCCGCCATCCCCGATCGGCGCTTCGTGCTGGCTCCGTGGGCCGACCTGACGCCGGACTGGCACCTGCCCATCCGAGGCCGGCTCGCGACCGTCGCGGAGCTGCTGGCGCGAACGACGGACCCGCCGGGCAGCGTCCAACTCCTGCGAGGCTCGACGCCCGCCACCCTCTGACGCCCGGGAGGCCCCGATGCCGATCTTCGAGTACCGCGCCACCGATTCCGACGGTTCGCCGCAGCAAGGGAGGATGGTCGCGCGCGACCTCGCCTCGGCCGCGCAGGCTCTGGAGGCCAAGGGCTGGAGGGTGACCCTGCTGCAGGAGGCCTCGCGGGCGCCGACCGCCGCAGAGTCGCCCGCCGCCGCGGCGAGGCCCGCGCCCCCGCTGGAGGCCCGCCCGGGGTGGGTCACGGCGCTCGTCGGCCCGCTGTTCGGCAAGGTCGGGCTGCCGCACCTGATGTTCTTCTTCCGCCAGCTCTCGTCGATGCTGGGCGCGGGGGTCGGGATAGTCCAGAGCCTCGAGACGCTCGCCCGCCAGACCCGGCAGCCCAAGCTCAGCCGCATCCTGTTCGAGCTGCGCGACCACGCCGAGGCCGGCCGGCCGATCAGCGCCGGCATGCAGCGGTATCCCGAGGTGTTCTCGCCGCTGATGCTCAGCCTGGTCCGGGCCGGCGAGGAGGGCGGAATGCTCGAGCGATCCCTCGCCGACCTGGCCCGGTATCTGGAGGCGGAGATCGCCCTGCGCAGGATGATCTCCCGCGAAACCGCCTATCCCAAGGTCGTTGTGGCGGCGTCGGTGCTCATCGTTCTCGGCGCGAACGCCATCATCGGCGCGGTGGCGGGGCCCAACGCGCCGTTCCGGCTGCAGAACCCGTTGGCGGAGGCGGGCTCATGGATGGTGCTGGGTCCGGCGCTGATCGCGCTCTTCCTCTTCGTCCGTTTGGGCCTCCAGAACGTCCGGATCAAGCGCGCGTGGGACCTGTTCCTTTCCGTCCTGCCGGGGTTCGCGGGCACCGTCCGCGGGTTTGCGACGGCGAAGTTCGGGCGAGCCCTCGGCGCGCTCTACCGCGGCGGCGTCCCGTTGCACCGGGCCATGCTGCTCGCGGCCGACGCGTGCGGCAACGAGCACATCCGCTCCCGCATCTACCCCGCGGCTCAACGCCTGCAGGAGGGCGGCATGGTCTCGGACGTTCTGATCGAGGCGGGCGTGTTCTCGCCGATCGTGCTGGACATGGTGCGGACGGGCGAGACGACCGGCAACATGGACCAGATGCTCCTCAAGCTGGCGGAGTACTACGAGGACGAGGCCTCGACGATGGCCAAGAGGAACGCCGTGCTGTTCGGCGTGCTGGCCTTTCTGCTGGTCGCGGCGTTCATCGGCTACCTGGTGTTCTCGTTCTACTCGGGCTACGCGTCCTACCTGCAGTCCATCTGAGCCGGAGCCGACCGATACTGTACTGTACAATGGAACGCGGCGGGCGCCGCCGAACCTGGGAATGGCGAGAACGCACTACGAGACCCTGGGGCTCAGCAGGAGTTGCTCGGCCGAGCAGATCCGCTCGGCCTACCGCAAGCTGGTGCTGAAGTACCACCCGGATCGGTCGTCGGCCCCCAACGCCAAGGAGATGTTCCTGCGCATCACCGAGGCCTACGAGGTGCTGAGCGACCCCGCCAGGCGCCGCGACTACGACCGCCTTCTGGACGCGCAGGCCGCCGCGGCGAGGCGCGCCGCTCAGCCTCCCTCGGGGGGCGGCTCCCAAAGCCGTCCCTCGGGTTCCGGCCCGCGGGCCCGCACGGCCGAACCCAGGGCGCCGCTCGACCAAGAGATCCTGCGGCTCACGGTGCTGTTCAGCCGGGGCCGGATCGCCGAGGCCGAGCGCCTGGCCCGCAACCTGCGCCAGAGGGCGCCGCGCGAGCCCGTGCCCTGCGCCGTGCTGGCCGACATCGAGCGCTCGAGGGGCAACCTCGCGGCGGCAGCCAACCTGTACGCGGTGGCCTACCAGCTGAACCCCTCGAACGAGCTGTACCGGCTGCGGCACGAGGAGGCGGCCCGCGCCGTGGCGAGGCGCCAGCACCGCGATCCCGCGGCCCAGCGGCGGGCGCAGTCGGTGGCGCCGCTCGTCGCGGCCTCGGTGGTGCTGCTGGCCTGCGTGTACCTCGTGCTGGCCAAGGAGAGCCCGATCCTGGAGCACCTGCCGCCGGTGAGCACCTGGACGCTAGGCACGGCGGTGATGTCGTTCCTCAGCGGCATCGCGATCGGAGCCAGCCTTCTGGTCGGCGGCTACCTGGACCGGTTCCAGGCCTCGCTGACGACCACGGTGGGCCGCCTGTCGCCGAACCTGGCCCTCGCCTCGGTGGCCGTGGTGAACTTCTGGCTCGCCGCCCTCCTGTACGCGGCCCTCGGCCTGTCGCAGGGAGCTTTCAACCGCTCGACCAGCAGACTGGTGGGCGCGGTGGCCGCCGCCACGCTGTTCCTGAGCCTCGCCGCCGCCGTGTCCGATTCCATCCTCGGCTGGCAGGTCTTTCTGTGGGCGGGCAACCTGGTGTACGTGGGGGCGGTGTGCGGCTGGATGGTCGCCGACGCGCTGGCCGACGCGTGACTTCGCGGCGCGCGTCTTGTACACTGGGGGCGGGAACATGGCACTCTCCGAACGAATCGCCCGCCTGAGGAGCCAGTCGCTGGACGCGGTCCCGACGATCTCGGCCGAGCGCGCGGTGCTCCTCACCCGGTCGTACCGGGAGACCGAGAACCAGGGCCTGTCGAGTGCGATGAGGCACGCCGTCGCGTTCCGCAAGGTCCTCGAGGAGAAGACGATCTGGATCGGCGAGGGCGAGCTGATCGTCGGCGAGCGAGGGCCGCGGCCGAAGGCGACCCCCACCTACCCCGAGGTGTGCTGCCACACCGCCGAGGACCTGGACACGCTGCACAGCCGCCCGATCACCAGCTACAAGGTGCCGGAGGAGGACCGGCGCGCGCTGGTCGAGGAGGTCCTTCCCTATTGGCGGGGCCGGACCCAGCGGGAGCGCATCTTCGCGGCGATGGAGCCGGAGTGGCTCGACGCGTTCGAGGCCGGCGTGTTCACCGAGTTCATGGAGCAGAGGGCCCCGGGGCACACGGTTCTGGACGACAAGATCTACCGCAAGGGCCTGCTGGACTTCCGCGCCGAGATCGACCGCCGGCTGGCCGGGCCCTGCGAGCCGGACCAAGCCGAGGAGCTGCGCGCGATGCGCGTGTGCATCGACGCGCTGATCCGCTTCGCCGAGCGGCACGCGGAGCTGGCCGAGCGCATGGCCGAGCGAGAACCGGACGCGAACCGCCGCGCCGAGCTGCTCCGCATCGCCGCCAACTGCCGCCGGGTTCCGGCCCACGCCCCCCGCGACCTGTGGGAGGCGCTGCAGATGTACTGGTTCGTCCACCTCGGCGTGATCACCGAGTACAACACCTGGGACTCCTTCAACCCCGGCCGGCTGGATCAGCACCTCTGGCCGTTCTACGAGCGGGGACTCGCCGAGGGCACCCTCACCGAGGAGCAGGCGCGCGAGCTGCTCCAGGCGTTCTGGATCAAGTTCAACAACCAGCCCGCGCCGCCCAAGGTGGGCGTGACCGCGCAGGAGAGCGGCACCTACACGGACTTCTGCCTGATCAACGTGGGCGGGGTGAAGCCGGACGGCTCGGACGCCGTCAACCCCATGACCTATCTGATCTTGGACGTGATCGAGGAGATGCGGCTGCTCCAGCCCAGCTCCATGGTCCAGATCAGCAAGAAAAACCCGGACGCGTACATCGACCGCGCGCTGCGGATCGTGCGGACCGGGTTCGGCCAGCCCTCGCTGTTCAACACCGACGCCATCCTGCAGGAGCTGCTGCGCCAGGGCAAGGACATCGTGGACGCCCGGTGCGGCGGAGCCAGCGGATGCGTGGAGGCCGGGGCGTTCGGCAAGGAGGCGTACATCCTCACCGGGTATCTGAGCCTGCCCAAGGTGCTGGAGATCGCCCTGAACGACGGCGTGGACCCGCTGACGGGCAAGCGCCTGGGCCCCAGCACGGGCGACCCGCGGTCCTTCGAGACGTTCGACGATCTGTTCGCGGCGTTCGAAACCCAGCTGAGGCACTTCGTGGACGTCAAGATCCGCGGCAACGACGCCATCGAGCGGCTGTACGCCGAGCACCTGCCGGCTCCGTTCCTCTCGGTGCTGGTCGACGACTGCATCGCCAAGGGCAGGGACTACCACGCCGGAGGGGCCCGCTACAACACCAGCTACATCCAGGGCGTCGGCCTGGGGACGGTGACCGACAGCCTCGCCGCGATCCGCTGCCACGTCTACCAGAGGCGGACGCTGACCATGGGCGAGCTGCTGCAGGCGCTGGCCACCGACTTCGAGGGCAACGAGCGCCTCAGGCTCCTGCTGGTCAACCGTTCGCCCAAGTACGGCAACGACGACGACGAGGCGGACGAGGTGATGCGCCGGGTGTTCGAGGCCGCGTTCCGCTGCATCGACGGCAGGCCCAACCAGCGCGGCGGCCGCTACGGACTGGACCTGCTCCCGACCACGAGCCACGTGTACTTCGGCAAGAAGATGGGCGCGTCGGCGGACGGGCGCAAGGCGCACACCCCGCTCTCCGAGGGCGTCTCGCCGGTGCAGGGAGCCGACCGCAAGGGGCCGACGGCGGTGATCCGTTCGGTGGCCAAGATCGACCACGTGCGCACCGGCGGCACCCTCCTGAACCAGAAGTTCACCCCGGACCTGCTGCGCAACGACGAGAGGATCGCCAAGCTGCGCCAGCTCGTCCGGGCCTACTTCAGCCTGGACGGCCACCACATCCAGTTCAACGTGGTCAGCGCGGACACTCTGCGGGCCGCACAGAAGGACCCGGAATCGTACCGCGGGCTGATCGTGCGCGTCGCCGGCTACAGCGACTACTTCCACGACATCGGGCCGGAGCTGCAGGAGGAGATCATCCGCCGGACCGAGCAGGTCGGCTTCTGAACGCTGTGCGAGGACGCGGGGCCTAGGCCTTGAGCGCCTCGGCCCCGCCGACCACCTCAAGGATCTCCTTGGTGATGCCGGCCTGCCTCTCGCGGTTGGCCTTCAGCGTCAGCGTTTGGATCATCTTGCCGGCGTTGTCGGTGGCGCTCGTCATCGCGCTCATGCGCGCCCCGTGCTCGCTGGCGGTCGCCTCGAGCAGCGCCTGCCACACCAGCGACAGGAAGTAGCGCGGCAGCAGGGTGTCCAACAGGGTGGCCGCGTCCGGCTCGAACGCGAACTCGATCGCCGCCGAGTCCGCAGCCTGCTCGGGGGGTTCGATCGGCAGCAGCTGCACCACCTGCGGCACCTGGCGGATCGCCGAGAAGAACTTGCTGTAGCAGACGAAGATGGCGTCCGTGTCGCCCTCCTCGAACATCCGCCGGGCGATCTGGGCGATCTCGACGGCGTCGGCGATCCGGGCGCCTGCTGTCGGGAGCGTGTGCGAGTGCACGATGTCGTACCCCCGCTTGGCGAAGAACTGCGTGCCCTTCTTGCCCACCGTGATGAGCGTCGGCTCGCCCTCCTGCTGCGCGAGGAAGTCCAAGGCCCGGCGCAGGAGGTTGGTGTTGTACGAGCCGCACAGGCCGCGCTCGGCGGTGATCAGGATCAGCGTGTACCGCTCGATCCTTTCGGGACGCTGCAGCAGAGGGTGCGACGGAAGCTCTCCAGCGGCGGCCAGCGACTGCATGAAGCCGCGGAGCTTGTCGCTGTAGGGCCGAGCCTGCAGGACCCGGTCCGTGGCCCTCTTCAGGCGCGCCGCGGCGACCAGCTTCATCGCGCGGGTGATCTGCTGGATGTTCTTCGCGGTGCGGATGCGCGACCGGATCTGCTTCAGCGTCGCCATGGGATCACCGGGTCGTCAAAGGCCCTTGCGGAAGGCGTCCAGCGCCTCGGCGCAGGCCTTGCGGAGCTTCTCCTCGTTCTCCTTCGAGAGCTCCTTGGTCTTCTTCATTCCCTCGACCACGTCCGGATAGGCGGAGTGCACGTGCTGGAGCAGCTCCTTCTCGTAGCCGGCCACCTGGTCGTTGGAAAGCTCGTCCAGGAAGCCGTTCGTGCCCGCGAACACGGCGATCACGGTGTCGATGGCGTCGTACGGGGTGGCGAGGTCCTGCTTCAGCAGCTCGGTGAGCCTCTGGCCGCGGATCAGCTGCAGCTGGGTGGCGCGGTCCAAGTCGCTCGCGAACTGGCTGAACGCCTGCACGTCGCGGAACTGCGCCATCTCGATCTTCAGTCGCCCGGCGACGGACTTCATCGCCTTGATCTGGGCGTTGCCGCCCACGCGGCTGACCGAGATGCCGACGTTGATCGCGGGCCGGATGCCGGCGAAGAACAGGTCCGGCTCCAGGTAGATCTGGCCGTCGGTGATCGAGATCACGTTGGTGGGGATGTAGGCGGACACGTCGCCCTGCTGCGTCTCGATGATCGGCAGGGCCGTGAGCGATCCGCCGCCCTTCTCGTCCGACAGCTTGGCCGCGCGCTCCAGCAGGCGGCTGTGCAGGTAGAACACGTCGCCCGGGTAGGCCTCGCGGCCGGGCGGGCGGCGCAGCAGCAGCGACAGCGCGCGGTAAGCCTGCGCGTGCTTGGACAGGTCGTCGTACACGGCCAGCGCGTGCATGCCGTTGTCTCGGAAGTACTCGCCGATCGCGCACCCGGCGAACGGCGCCAGGTACTGCATCGCGTTCGAGTCGGCGGCGCTGGCCACCACGACCGTCGTGTACTCCATCGCGCCGTAGCGCTCGAGCATGTCCACCACGCGCGCCACGTTGGCCATCTTCTGCCCGACGGCCACGTAGATGCAGTACACCGGGCTCTCTCCGGGCTGGTGCGTGTACTTCTGGTTGAGGATCGTGTCCACGCAGATGGCGGTCTTGCCGGTCTGCCGGTCGCCGATCACGAGCTCGCGCTGGCCGCGGCCGATCGGGATCATCGCGTCCACGGCTTTGATGCCGGTCTGCAGCGGCTCCTTGACCGGCTGGCGCTCCACGACGCCCGGAGCAATCGTCTCGAGCCGGCGGAAGTCGGACGCGGCGATCGGGCCCTTGCCGTCGATCGGTTGGCCCAGCGCGTTCACGACGCGCCCGAGCATCGCCTTGCCGACCGGGATCTGGATGATGCGGCCCGTCTCGCGGACCGGGTCGCCCTCCTTGATGGACGTGTCGTCGCCGATGATGACGGCGCCGATGCTGTCCTCCTCGAGGTTCAGAGCGAGGCCCATGACGCCCCCGGGGAACTCCAGGAGCTCGCCCATCTGGCAGTCGGGCAGGCCGTACACGCGGGCGATGCCGTCGCCGACCTGCAGGACGGTTCCCTCGTGGCCGATCTCCGGCCCGCGCTCGAAGCTCTGGAGCTCCTGCTCGAGAATGGCGGTGATTTCTTCAGGACGAATGGGCATGGTGGGTTCAGACCTGTCTCAAAACGTCGTACTCGAGAATGCGGCGCAACCTCTGCAGAGACCCGCGGACGCTGCCGTCGAAGACCGTGTTGTCGATCGCCACGCGCACTCCGCCGAGGAGCGAGGGATCCACCGCGAAGCTGGGCTCGATCCGTTTGCCGACGCGCCGCTCGAGGCTGCGCACCAGCGACTCGCGCTCCTCCGCGCCGAGCTCCTCGGCCGAGGAGACCTGCGCGAACACGACCCGCTCGCTCTCCCGCCGAAGCCGGCGGAACGCCTCGGCGACCTGGGGCAGCTCGGCCTGCCTACCCTTGCGCAGGAGCAGGCCCAACAGGGCCACGGTCAGCGGATGCGCCTGCCCCTGCAGCCGGCTCGACAGCAGGCCGATCTTCGCCTCCCGGCCGGCCTTCGGCGTCAGGAGGAAGTCTCGGAAGGCGCCGGGGCGCTCGAACAGCTCCGCCAGCGCGTCCAGGTCGGCCTCGACCGCCCCCACCGCGCCCACCTTGCCGGCCGCCGCGAACGCGGCGCGGGCGTAGCGCTCGGCGATGCGGGCGTCCATGTCAGCCTGCGGCCTCCACCTTGCCGATGAACTCGCTCACCAGCTTGCGGTTCTGCTCGCTGTCGAAGTTCGTGCCGACGACCTTCTCCGCCGCCGCGAGCGAAAGGTCGACCACCCGCAGCTGCAGCTCGGCCAGCACCTTCTGCCGCTCGCGCTCGATGTCCTCGCGGGCGCGGGTCAGCAGCTCCTCGGCCCTCTCGGCGGCCTCGGCCATCAGCTGGGTCCGCATCTGCTGGGCCTCGCGGATCTGCTGCTGGATCTGGGCGCGCGCGTCGGCCTCGGTCTGCGCGATCCTCTCCTCGTACTCCGACCTCAGCCGGGCCATCTCGCTCCGCAGCTCCTCGGCCTCGCTGAACGTCCTCTCCAGCTGCGCGTTGCGCTCCTGGATGGCCGACTCCAGCGGGACGATGTAGAAGAACCGGATGATCGGGAACAGGATCAGGAACACGCCGATCGTGGCCACCGTGATGCCCAGATCCAGCGGGATGCCCTGCTCCTCCAGCGCGTGCTGGAACGAGAGCCAAGGAATCTCGGCGGCGTGCAGCGAGAGGTAGTAGCCCCCCGCCATCAGCACCAAGCCGATCACCGTCCGGACGACGGCGCTGGCCGGCGATCCGTTTCGTGCGCTAGGGTTCGGCGTGCTCATAGGTTGCGACCTTCGCGGAAGGCGGGGCGGGACGCCCGCGAGGGGAGACCCTCCCGAGCCGCCCCGCCCGGTTCGATGCTACTGGCCGGCAGGCGCGCTCTGCGCCGCGGGCGCCGCCGGGGCCTGCGTCTTCAGGTTGCCCGCGCCGACGAACACCGTGAGCAGGAACACCAGCTCGACGAAGGCCAGCGCGATCAGCATGGCGACCTGCAGCTTGCTGATCGCCTCCGGCTGGCGGGACATGGCCTGCAGGGCCGAATAACCGATCAGGCCCAGGCCGATGGCGACTCCGAGCGCGGCGATACCAAGACCGATGACGTCCATTTGTTTCTGCTTCTCCTCCGATGCGATGCTTTCGATCGTTGCGAACCGAATCCTTCTGAAAACCGCGGGCTACGCGTGGGCCGGCGCGTGCGACTCCTCGCCGTGCTCCTCCTCGTGGTGCGTGACGAGCGACAGATAGACGCAGGTGAGCAGCGTGAAGATCAGCGCCTGCACCACCACCGTCAGCAGCTTGATGGGCAGTAGGAACTCCCCGACCGGGATCAGGAGGGACTGGCCGAGCGGGTTCATGGCCGCGACGGCCTCGTGCCCCCCGTGGATGTTGCCGTAAAGTCGCAGGCTGAGCGACACGTTCTTCATGATCTCGGAGACGACCTCGATCACGAAGATCACGGGGGAGACCAGCAGCGCCAGCACCCCGCCCAGCTGGGGCCCCGCGAAGTGTCGCAGGTGGCCCAGAAGGCCGTGCGCCCTCACGCCCTCGACCTGCACGTAACCCACCGCAAGCAGCGCCATCCCGAGGTTGAAGCTCAGGTTCCCGGTGGGCGAGAACCCGAAGAACAGCGCCACCAGGTTGCCGACGAAGATCAC
>CALGMO010000011.1 GCA_937961665.1 uncultured Fimbriimonadaceae bacterium | reverse complement strand
GTGCCGACCCGCTCTGCTTCCGCCCGAAGGCGTCAGGCGTTCTCCGGCATCAGCAGCCGAAGGATCTCCTGCGCCGCCACCGGAATCTTGGTGCCGGGCCCGAACACCGCGGCGACGCCCGCGTCGAACAGGAACTGGTAGTCCTGTTGAGGGATGACTCCGCCCACGACCACGAGGATGTCCTCCCGGCCCAGCTTCTTCAGCTCCTCGATCACGGCCGGCACCAGCGTCTTGTGTCCGGCGGCCAGGCTCGACACCCCTAGGATGTGCACGTCGTTCTCCACGGCGTTCCGGGCCGCCTCCTCCGGCGTCTGGAACAGCGGGCCGATGTCCACGTCGAACCCGATGTCGGCGAACGCCGTCGAGATCACCTTCGCGCCGCGGTCGTGGCCGTCCTGACCCATCTTGGCGACCATGATCCTCGGGCGGCGGCCCTCCAGCCGCGCGAACTCGTCGGCCATCGCGCGGGCCTTCTGGAACTCGTCGTCGTTGGCAGCCTCGGAGGAGTACACGCCGGACACGCTGGCGATGTTCGCCGTGTAGCGTCCGAACACCTTCTCCATCGCCATGCTGATCTCGCCGAGGGTCGCCCTGGCCCGGGCGGCCTCCACGGCCAGCTCCAGCAGGTTGCCCTCGCCCGTCTCGGCGCAGCGGGTGATGGCGTTCAGCGCGGCCTCGACGCGGGCGGCGTCGCGGCTCGCCTTCACGTGGTTGATGCGGCGGATCTGGTTCTCCCGCACGGCGGTGTTGTCCACCTCCAGCACCTCGATCGGCTCCTCGCGGTCGAGTCGGTACCGGTTGGCGCCGACGATCACGTCCCGGCCGGTGTCGATGAGGGCCTGGCGCCGCGCTGCGGCCTCCTCGATCCGGAGCTTCGGCAGCCCCTGCTCGATCGCCTTGGCCATGCCGCCGAGCTCCTCCACCTCCTGGATCAGCGCCCAGGCGCGGCGGGCGAGCTCGTGCGTCAGTCGCTCCACGGTGAACGACCCGCCCCAAGGATCGACGACGCGGCAGATCCCCGTCTCCTCCTGCAGGAAGATCTGGGTGTTCCGCGCGATCCGCGCCGAGAACTCCGTCGGAAGGGCGATAGCCTCGTCCAGCGCGTTCGTGTGCAGCGACTGCGTGTGGCCCATGGCCGCGGCCAAGGCCTCGATGCAGGTCCGAGCGACGTTGTTGAACGGGTCCTGCTCGGTGAGGCTCCATCCCGAGGTCTGGCTGTGCGTGCGCAGCGCCATCGACTTCGGGTTCTTCGGGTTGAACGACCTCACGATCTTCGCCCACAGGAGCCGGCCGGCCCGCATCTTGGCGATCTCCATGAGGTGGTTCATGCCGATGCACCAGAAGAAGCTCAGCCTCGGCGCGAAGTCGTCGATCGCCAACCCCGCGTGGATGCCGGCCCGCAAGTACTCCAGACCGTCAGCCAGCGTGTAGGCCAGCTCCAGGTCCAGGGTGGCGCCCGCCTCCTGCATGTGGTAGCCGCTGATGCTGATGCTGTTGAACTTCGGCATCTTCTCGGCGCAGTAGCGGAAGATGTCCGAGATGATCCGCATCGACGGCTGGGGCGGATAGATGTAGGTGTTCCGGACCATGAACTCCTTCAGGATGTCGTTCTGGATGGTGCCGGACAGCTTCTCCGGCGGGACGCCCTGCTCCTCGGCCGCGACGATGTAGAACGCCATGACCGGGATCACGGCCCCGTTCATCGTCATCGACACCGACATCTGGTCCAGCGGAATCTGGTCGAAGAGGATCTTCATGTCCTCCACGGTGTCGATCGCCACGCCGGCCTTGCCGACGTCGCCCACCACGCGCGGGTGGTCGGAGTCGTAGCCTCGGTGCGTGGCGAGGTCGAACGCCACGGACAGGCCCTTCTGGCCGGCCGCGAGGTTGGCGCGGTAGAAGGCGTTCGAGTCCTCAGCGGTGGAGAAACCGGCATACTGCCGGATGGTCCAAGGCCGCAGGGCGTACATCGTGGAGTACGGACCGCGGAGGTACGGCGGAATGCCGGCCGCGTAGTCCAGATGCTCCACGCCCTCGAGGTCCGCGGGCACCGAGAACGGCGGGACCGCGATCCCCTCGGGACTCAGCCAAGGCTCGCCGCGATCCGCCGGCACCGTTCCTGCCGGCTCGGGAAGTTCAAGCTCCAGGTTCGCGAAATCGGGTCTCATCGTTCAGCCTCTCTCCGTCGTGGCGGTCGGGCAGAGTCTCCGCTGGAACCGCCGCAGCGTGTCCAGGGCGTTGGCGCGCACGTGCACGAACTCGTCGAAGCCCGCTTGGCGCAGCGTCTCCACCAGATCCTGCGGGTATCCGGCGAGAACCAGCATCGGCCGGGGGGACGCCTTCGAAACGGCCTCCGCGAGCTGAGGCCCGAAGGTCGCGTACTCCTCGTCGCTGCTGCACAGGACCACGGCGTCGGCTCCCGCGGCCAGCGCCTCGGCCAGCCCCGACTCGACGTCCGACGCTCCCGGGCCCTCCACGATCTGGAACCCGGCGCAGCCCAGCAGGTTCAGCACGAAGTTGGCTCGCGCCTTGCGCATGGCCAAGTTGCCGATTGTGAGCAGGTAGATCACCGGGCGCTTCGCGCCTTCGCGGACCGCACGCTCGACCCCCAGGCGCACCTCCTCGAACGGCTCAGCCGCCCGATAGGGCCGCAGCGGCTCGAAGGTCGGCGCCTCCGGGACCGGGCAGAGCGAGGCCGGCTTCGGCTCCGGCTTGGCGACCTGCTCGAGCATCGTCTCCTTCAGGTTCGGGTAGTTGTTCGTGCCGACGAGCACGATCCGCCGCTGGGCGACCTGCTCTTCCTTCTCCGCCCTGGCTTCGGCCACCCTCCTCTGGATGGTGCCCGCCTCCAGGGCCTTGATGCACCCGCCCTCAGCCTCGATCTCCTGGAACAGGCGCCAAGCCTGCCGGGCGAGCTGCTCGGTGAGCCACTCGACGTAGTAGCTCCCTCCGGCGGGGTCCTGCACCTTGCCGAACCGCGCCTCCTCTCGCGCCAGGATCTGCGTGTTCCGGGCCAGGCGCTGGGCGAAGTCGGAGGGCGACTCGTACGGCATGTCGAACGGCGTCACCGAGATCGAGTCCGCTCCGCCGATCGCGGCGGCGAGAGTCTCGGTGGTGGCCCTCAGCAGGTTCACGTACGGATCGAAGATCGTCTTGTTCCAGAGGCAGGTCCTCGCGTGCAGCGTCGCGCGCCGCGCCGCCTCCGGCACTCCGAACGCGGCCGTCATGCGATCCCACAGGACCCTCAGGGCGCGCAGCTTGGCGACCTCGAAGAAGAAGTTCGGCCCGATGGCGGCCTCGACCCGGATCGCCGACGCGGCCTGCGCCGGATCCTCGACGGCCGCCAGGTACTCCGCCCCCGCCGCGAGAGCGAACGCGAGCTCCTGGACGGTCGTGCCGCCGCTTTCCAGAATCAGGCCGGAGTGGACCTCCAGCGCCTTGACCCGGGGCAGCCGGCTCAGCACGGCCAAGTGCGACCTCAGATCCTGGCGGAAGTCGTCCGAGCCCTTGAAGGCGCGCGTGCCCAGCGCCAGGTCCGCGATCGGGTCGTAGCCCACGGCGCCCCGCACGGCCGCGGGGTCGTAACCGAGCCGCTCGACCTCGCTCGCAAACCAAGCGGCGACCCGATCCGACAGACTGCCGGCCTCCCAATCGACCGGCGCGGCCGTCGGGTCGATGCCTTCCATAGCCGCTGCCAGATCGGACGGGGTCTGGAGGTAAACGCCGGCGCACCCCCCTGAGACCGGCTGCGTCACGAACGCCACGGCCTCGGCTCCCCGCATCAGCGCGTCCTTCGCCTGGCGGTTGGCCTCCGCGGGGTCTTGGGCGCACACGTCCTGGCGAATGGACCAGCCCAACCTCCCCCGCTCGCCTCCCCGGGAGAACGGCTCCTCGCCGGGCAGGCTGGCCCACAGGGGCCGGAGCGCCGAAACGTCCTCCCTCCGATAGAACGGCTTGACGCGGATCCTCTCGGGGCTCTTCCAGACCAGCTTCTTGTCGAAGTCGGCGCCCTTCAGGTCCTTCTGAATCTCGGCCAGCCAGGCTTCAGTGGGTACGGGAGGGAACTCCTCGAACAGCTTTTCGGGAACCTTGTCGCTCATCGCATCACCCCCGCGTGGACGGGTCCTCCACGATCTCGTAGAGCACGCCGAAGGGAGCGTCCTCGCGCGACTTCGGGTGGATGAAGAAGATCGTGGTGCCCCTGGATCCCGGGCCGGGCGCGTTCGACGTCATGCGGAAGCCCTTGGCCTTCAGAGCGTCGAAGGCGACCTGCGCGTCGCGCACGCGGAACGCGATGTGCTCCACTCCGCCCCGGCCCTCGCGCTTGGCGATCGACTTGGCCACCGGCGACTCGTCCGAGGTCGGCTCGAGCAGCTGGATCAGGTTGGGCCCATCGCCGATCTGCAGAAGAACCTCGCGGACCAGATGCGGCGCGGGAACCTCCTCTCGGTGCAGGACCTTGAAGCCCAGCATCTCGTAGGCGGCGACCATCGCGTCCAGCTGGCCGGCCGGCACC
>CALGMO010000010.1 GCA_937961665.1 uncultured Fimbriimonadaceae bacterium | reverse complement strand
GTGATCGAGTACATCGAGCCGCGCATGAAGGCCGACCAGAAGTACCCTCCCGCGGTGGGTCTGGCCGTGTACCGGCACCGGTTCGGTTTGGGCAACGAGGAGGCCGAGGAGCGGCTGAGGGCCGACATCGGAGGCTTCTAGGGCGGGGAGAGCATCCGCTGGAAGGCGCCAGGCAGGGTCGCCAGCGCGGCCGCGTCCATCGCCAGCAGAAGGGCGACGATCGGCACCCACGCCCGCTGGCCCAGGTTGCGCTCGGCCCCCCGCGCGAGCACAAGGGCGAAGGCGCTCAGCGCGGGGAACAGGTAGCGGGCCTGCGGCTGAAAGTGGCCCAGGTTCCAGCGCGCGTAGAGGACCGTGGCCGCCAGCAGGAACGCGAGGAGGACGAGGTTCGGCCGATCCTCGTCTCGATCCGGACAAAGCCGGCGACGGCGCACGAAGCCCAGCACCGCCCACCCCGCCAGCAGCACCCCGACGGCCACGAGCGGCCACGGCAGCTCGATCGCCGCATATCCGAACAGTCCGAAGAAGCTCCGAACCGTGTACTGCGTCACGACGGTCAGCCAGCGCAGCACGGAGCCGGCGCTCCGGAAGGTGTCCGGATCGAGCGCGTCCCCCGCGGACAGAACCTCGAAGGTGCGGATCAGGAGCGGATCGCCGTACAGGACGGCGTTGCGGATCCAGAACGGCGCGGGCAGGAGCAGGGCCGTCCCCACGGCGGCCAGCCACACCCTCGTCGGCGGCCGGGCGACGATCAGCGAGGCGGCCAGCGGAGCGAGCAGGCAGAGGCCGGAGGTCTTGCACGCGATCCCGAGGCCGGCGACCATCCCCGCCGCCAGACCGAGCCGGACGCTCCAGCCCTGCCGCGCACCGAGGACGCAGAAGGCCAGCGTCCAGGATCCGCAGGCGATCAGGATCGGGTCGTTCGAGACCGCGCCGCTCAGGGCCGCGTTCATCGGCAGCAGGGCGGCGAAGGACGCCGCGGCGATCGCCGCCGGTCGGCTGCGGTACCCCCACCATCCGGCCATGGCGGTTCCGACCACCCCGACCCCGCCGATCAGGGCGTTCAGGAGGCGAAGCCACAAGCCCGCCTCGCGTCGAGCGAGGTCCCTTTGGCCGCCGAGGTGCGCCCACCCGGCGGCGAGCGCGTAGTAGGCAGGCGGCTGGTGGGCCTCGTAGGTGGGCAGATTCCGCGGATCGGCGAGGCTCGGGAGTCCCCGCCCTTCCAAAAGGTGCCGCACGTAGCGCACGTGCGCGTCCTCGTCTGGGGCGCCGATGTCCGGCAGGTGTCGGTCGCCCACCCATCCGGGTTGGCGGTACGGGGTGATCCAGGCGAACGTCATGGCCAGCGCGGCGTGGGCCATGGCCAGGGCCGCGGCGATCTTCCATACCGCCCAGGATCCGGGCCACAGGGAACCGCCCCGCCGGATCATCGTAACTTGCATTATGTTCCTCGCGAGCCTCGCGTTCCTGGCAGCCCTCTCCGGACCCTCGGAGCCGGCTCCACCCAAGACGGAAACCCTGGTGGTCGGTGGAGGCTGCTTCTGGTGCCTCGAGGCGCTGTTCGACGAGCTTCGGGGCGTGGTGTCGGCCGAATCCGGCTATGCCGGGGGCGAGCGCGCCGGGGTGACTTACGAGGAAGTCTGCACGGGAACCACCGGCCACGCGGAGGTCGTGAAGATCGTGTTCGATCCAAGGGTCGTCTCGCGGGAGGACCTGCTCCGGCTCTTCTTCACGCTCCACGATCCCACCCAGCTGAACCGCCAAGGGCCGGACTACGGCCCGCAGTACCGCTCGGTCGTGTTCTACGCCAACGAGGAGGAGAAGCGCGTCGCGGAGCGGATCCGCGACGAGATCGCCCGGGCGAAGATCTGGCCGAGGCCGATCGTCACGACCATCGAGCCCCTGCGCAACTACACGCGCGCCGAGGAGTACCACCAGGACTACTACGCCAAGTTCGAGAAGGCTCCGCCCTCCCTTCGCATGCGCATGAACGCCGGCTACTGCGGCGCCATCATCGAGCCGAAGGTGCTCGAGTTCCGCCGGAAGTTCTCCGACCGCCTGAAACCGAAGGGCTAGCAGCGGGCCGCGAGGAACTCCTCGACCGCTTCGGGCGCGCGGGGCGGCCCCTCCGTGAGCACCTCGACTCCCTGCTCCGTGACCGCCACGGTGTCCTCCACCCGCACGTACAGACGCCGATCGCGGATCCACAGCTGGGGGTCGATCGTGAACACCATGCCCGGTTCCAGCGGCCGGTTCCAGTAGTCGCCGACGTCGTGCACGGCCATGCCGACCGGGTGGGAGAAGGTTCCCCGGAAGGACAGCAGCTCGCGGGTGGCCTGCTCGAAGGCCGGCTCGCTCCATCGGGTGCGCTCCTGCAGGGTGGCCATCTCGCTCCGCACCTCGTCCAGCACCTGCTGGGCGAGGACCCCGGGCCGGATGCGCGCGAGGGTCGCCTCGTGAACGTCCACGACGAATCCGTACAGTTCCCTCTGCCAAGAGTTGTACCGACCGTCCACGGGCCACATGCGACCGATGTCGCTGGTGTAGCCGTCGAGGTCCGGAGCGCAGTCCATCAGCACCCACTCCCCGGCCGGCACCGTCCGATCGTTGGCGCAGTAGTGCCCGTCCCAGATGTTCGGGCCTCCGGGGGCGATCGTCTTGTACCCCTCGCCTTGGGCGCCTCCCTTCCGGAAGACGGCGAACGCGATGGCCTCCATCTCGGCCTCATTCATGCCGGGGCGGGAGGCGAGCATCGCTTGGCGTACGGCCTCCGCGCTCAGCCGGCCCGCCTCCCGCAGCACGCCCAGCTCGGCCGGGGACTTGACCAGCCGCATCTCGTCCAGGGCCGGCGTCAGGTTGCGAACCTCGGCGAGCGGGCAGGAGGCCGCCAGGGCGGCGAGGAACTGGCGGTGCCGCGACACGGTCGGGCCGAACGGTTCGAGCGAGGCCGAGCGCTCGGCGTGGAGCAGCACGTCGCGGCTGGTCATCGCCGTCTCCGGGGGCGCGAACGGCGTCCAGATGAGCCGCTTGCTGCGGAGGTCGTCCGGCAGGGCCTCGAGCGGTCTCACCTCGTCGAGCCCGGTGACGGTCTGGATGAGCTCGGCGTCTTGGGCGAGCAGGTCGCGGTCCTGCACCGGCAGCTCCGTCGGCTGGTGCGGCAGGTAGAGCACCGACGCTCCGTCGGCATGCAAGACGAGATAGGCCTGCGGGGTCTGGACGCCTGCCAGATAGAGGAGCTCGTTCGTCTGGCGGAACCGGTCGAACGCCGCGACGGGGCCCGCACCTTGGAGGACGGCGACCCCGCCTTGGAGCGTCTGGGCGAGCCGACGGCGACGGTCCGCCAGCTCGGACCAAGCGAATCTGCGCTGGAATCCACGATGCATGGACTGACCCTACCGCAGCGTGGGCTCCAGAAGCCCGCGGAGGTCCTCGCAGAAGGGCTGACCCGGCGGCGCCTCGCGCGTGACGCCCGTCAGCACCAGGCAGGTCGGACACCCGAGCGTTCTGCCGCAGGCGAGGTCGGTCTCCGGGCGATCGCCCACCAGCAGGGCGTCTTCGGGCGGGACGCCCGTCTCCTCCAGGATTTGGCGCACGATCCACGGGCTGGGCTTGCCGACGACGAGGTCGGGCTCCCTGCCGGCGCAGGTCGAAACGGCGGCCACGAGGCTTCCGGCTCCCGGCTCGAGCCTGCCGCCCTCGAGCGGGTAGGTCGCGTCGGTGTTGGTCGCCCAGTACGAGGCGCCCTTCAGCAGGCACTGCAGGGCGGCGTCGAGCAGGGCGTAGGTGAACGACCGGCAGATGCCGACGACCACGGCGGAGGCCTCGCCGCAGGGCCACACCCGGCCCTTCGCGTCCGCATTGGCCACCTCCACGCCCGCATCCCGCAGCGTCTGGACCAGTCCCGGCTCGCCGATGCAGAACGCCCGGTCCACTCCGCGCTCGCGGCACAGCGCCGCCGCGCCGGTGGCCGTGCTGTAGACCATGCCGGGCTCGCAGGGGAAGCCCATCGAGCTCAGCTTCCGCACGAAGAACTCCCGCGTCTGGCCCGAATTGTTGGTGAAGTACCGGACCGCGCTGCCCTCCTCGGCCAGCCGGCGCACCGTTTCCGCAGCGTGCGGGATCGCCTCGTCCCCCCGATAGAGCGTGCCGTCCAGGTCGAAGATGTACAGCGGATAGCGCCTCAAGACTCGCGCTCCAGCACCATCCGGGCCAAGGTCCTCAGCAGATCGGCCCCTTCCGACTCGGGCAATCCCTCCAAGGCGGCCACGGCTCGGGCCACGTACTCCTCGGCGGTCCTTGCCGTCTCCTCGAAGCACCCGCGGGACTCCATCCAGTTGCACAGCATGCGGACCTCGTCGTCCGAGACGCCGTTGCCGAACTTGCGTCGGGCCACGTCCCGTTCGCCGTCGGACAGCCTGTCGCGGAGCAGGATGAGCGGCAGGGTGGCGCAGCCCTCCCGGAAGTCGGTCGCCACGGGCTTGCCGGTCTTGGCCTTGTCGCCTCGGTAGTCCAGCAGGTCGTCCACGATCTGGAACGCGATGCCGACGGCCTCGCCGTAGCGGGCCAGCGCGTCCACCGTCTCCTGCGGCGCGTCGGCGATCAGCGCGCCGGCCGTGCAGCAGCCCCGGATGAACGAGGCCGTCTTGAGTCGCACGATCTCCAGGTACTCCGGCAGACTGAGGTCGAACACGTTGCGGGCGGACAGCTCGGCCACCTCGCCCTCGGCCAGCTCCGCGACGGCCACGGACATCGCGTGGATGATCTTCGGGTCCCCGTCCTCGGCGAACATCCGCATCGCCTTGGCGAGCAGCACGTCTCCGGCAAGGATGCTCGCGGTGTTGCCGAACAGCGCGTTGGCGGTCTGCACGCCGCGCCGCAGCCCGGCGTGGTCCACCACGTCGTCGTGGATCAGGGTGGCCATGTGGATCAGCTCCACGGCCGCTCCGATCCTGCGGGCCCGTGCGGGGTCGAACGGCAGCCCGGTCCCCCGCGCCGCCAGGGCGACGAACGCCGGGCGCATCCTCTTGCCGCCGGCGCGCAGCGTGTGCAGCCCGACCTCGCTGACCAGCGGAACCTGGGAGCGAACCTCCTGGGCGAGCGCCTCCTCCACGCATCGGAGCTCGTGGCCGATCTCCTCGACCAGGTGCCGGGGCAACGGACCCTTCAAGAACGCGCTCATCGCTTGGTACCTCCGACCAGAGCCACGTGGCCCAGCATCTTCCGCTCGATCCAGACGTCCTGGAACCCGGCGCGCCGGAACTCCTCCGCGAGCGCCTCGGGCGTCAGGAACCTCTCCGTGCTCTCGGGCAGATACGCGTACTCCCGACCGTGTCCGAACAGCGCGCCCAACAGAGGCACGAGCCGCCGGAACGCCAGCGCCGAGAACCAGCGGCCGAGCGCCGACCGGGGCTGCGCGGTGTCCACCGAAACGAACCTGCCCCCCGACTTCAGCACGCGGTAGGCTTCGGACAGCGCGGCCCTCAGGTCCGGCACGTTGCGGAGGCCCCAGCCGACGGTCACGGCGTCGAACGCGCCGTCGCGGTAGGGGAGCCGGCAGGCGTCCGCCAGCGCGAGGTTGGCGAACCCCTTGTCCCGCGCCCGCTCGAGCATCGGCGGGCAGAAGTCGGCGCCGGCCACCCTCCCTCGCGGGCCGACGGCCTCGGACAAGGGAGCCATGAAGTCGCCCGTGCCGCAGCACACGTCCAGCACCGTCTCGCCTCCGCGCAGGCCGAGCCTCGCCACGGCCTGCTCCCTCCACCGTCGGTGCCGGCTCAGGCTCATGAGCGTGTTCATGAGGTCGTAGCGGGGGGCGATCGACGCGAAGATCTCGCGCACGACCCTCCTCTTGGCCGCGCCCTCGGCTTCCCAAGGCGCGCGCTGCAATCCGTCCAAACCCATGAACCTGTTCCTCGCGAAGGATACCTTCGCCCGGGCGGGGTACCCAACGGCTTCTACGCCCGGCAGGGGGAGGCGTCAGCCTCCCCGAGGCTGAGCCAAGCCGTAGCCGAGGCGGAACGCGGCGAGGTTCTTCTCCTCCGTACCCTTGGGGACCCGGTTCACGAGCGCCGCCTCGACGGCCTCCTTGGGCACGATGCCCGAGGCGCCCGCCACCAGCCCCAGGGCGATCATGTTGCCGAACAGGATGCGACCGAAGTTCTCCTCAGAGAGCCGGAAGATCGGCTGGGCGATCACCCGGTACCAGGTCTCGCCGAGGCGCTCGACGGCCTCCGAGTCGACGATCACGACGCCGTCCCGCTTGACGTCGGCGCGGTAGGTGTCGTAGGACTGCTGCGTCAGGGCCACCATCAGGTCCACCTCGGTGGCCTTGGGGTAGTCGATCTCGCCGTCCGACAGGATCACCTCCGACCGGCTGGCTCCTCCGCGGGCCTCCGGCCCGTACGACTGGCTCTGCGTGGCGTTGAGGCCGGCGTGGATCGCCGCCGCCTCGGCCAGGATCTTGCCCGCCAGGATGAGCCCCTGGCCGCCTTCTCCGCTCAGGCGCACCTCGTACTTCACGCCTTGGCCTCCTGCTCGCGGAGCCGGTCGATGAGCTTCTGGTACTCCGCCCTGCACTCGGGCCGCGGGTTCTCGGCCAGCACGCCGATGGTGAACTTGTCCTGCAGCTCCTCGGGCGACATCTTCTCGGCGCGCTGGGCGGTGACCGCGTGGTCGCGCTGCCACAGCATCATGTCGGCGGGGCTGCCGGCCTTGTTCGCCCGGCCGAACGACGTCGGGCAGGCGGCCATGATCTCGATCAGCGCGAACCCGGGGGTCTGGATGCCCCTCTCGATCAGCTTGTCGCACTGCTGGGCGTGGTAGGTGGTGCTGCGCGCGACGAACGAGGCGCCGGCGGCGATCGCCAGCCCGCTCACGTTGAACGTGTTCTCGCTGTTGCCGAACGGCGCGGTGGACGCCCGGCTGCCCGAGGGGGTGGTGGGCGAGTGCTGCCCGCCCGTCATGCCGTAGATCAGGTTGTTGATCAGGACCACGGTCAGGTCGATGTTGCGCCGTGCCGCGTGGATGAAGTGGTTGCCGCCGATCGCCGTGCAGTCCCCGTCGCCGGTCACCACGATCACCGTCAGCTCGGGCTTGGCCATCTTGATGCCGGTCGCGAAGGTCAGCGCCCGGCCGTGCGTGGTGTGCACGGTGTTGAAGTCCAGATAGCCCGAGAGCCGGCTGGAGCAGCCGATGCCGGACACCACGCAGACCTGGTCGCGGGGCAGGCGCAGGTTGTCGATTGCCCGGAGCATCGACTTCATGACCACCCCGTTGCCGCAACCGGGGCACCAGATCAGCGGGAAGTGGTCCAGCCGCAGATAGGATTGGTAGTCGAACATCAGGCCAGCTCCTCGATCGCCGCTAGGATGTCGTTCGGGTGGAACAGGTTGCCGTCCACTCGGCCGAGCCTCCGGACCGGGACCGCGCCGGCCACCGCCCACTCCACCTCGTGCGCCGCCTGCCCCAGGTTCATCTCCGGAACGAGCCACGCCCGCAGGCGCTTGGTCCACGCCCGCACCTCCTCGTCGGGGAACGGCCACATCGTCTTCGGGCGGAGCATGCCGACGCGGATCCCCTTCTCCCGGGCCAGGCGGATGGCGCGGCGCGCCGAGCGCGCCGACGAGCCGTAGGCGAACACGCCGATCTCCGCGTCGTCCAGCAGGAACTCGTCGACCTCCACGATGTCGTGCCGGCCGAGCTCGAGCTTGCGGTGCAGCCTTCTCAGCTGGGCGTCGATCACCTTCGGGTCGTTCGTCTGGAACCCGGTCTCGTCGTGGGCGAGGCCGGTCACGTGGTAGCGGTACCCGGCTCCGAACGGCGCCATGGGCGGGACGCCGGTGGGCGTGTCCACATAGGGCAGGTACTGCTCCGGCGGAACCTCCGGTTTGGGGCGCTCCACGATGCGCAGCGCCTCCCGCTCGGGCAGGGCCACCTTCTCGTTGACGTGCCCGATCACCTCGTCCAGGAGCAGGATCACGGGCACGCGGTACTGCTCCGAGAGGTTGAACGCCCGCACGGTGGCCTCGTAGGTCTCCTCCACGCTGTACGGCGTGAGGGCGATCACCGGGTGGTCTCCGTGCGTGCCCCACCGCGCCTGCATCACGTCGCCCTGCGCGGGGGAGGTCGGCAGGCCGGTGCTCGGTCCGCCGCGCATCACGTTCACGACGACCACCGGCACCTCGGCCATGCTCGCGTAGCCGATGTTCTCCTGCATCAGGCTGAAGCCCGGCCCGCTCGTGGCGGTCATGGACTTGGTGCCCGCGAGGCTGGCGCCGATGATCGCTCCCATCGACGCGATCTCGTCCTCCATGGCGATGAACACCCCGCCGACCCTAGGCAGCCAGTTCGCGAGGTGCTCGGCGATCTCGGAGGACGGCGTGATGGGGTACCCGGCGTAGAAGCGCATTCCGGCGTCGATCGCCGCCAGCGCGCAGGCCTCGTTGCCCGACAGCATGCGCGGGGGGCGCCTCTTGCTCGGGTCGGTGAGCGGACGGCTGCTGCGCGTCATGGCCGGGCGCCTCCCTGGGACTTCGGCTTGGAGACGGTGATGGCGAAGTCCGGGCAGTGGACCTCGCAGATGCCGCAGGCGGTGCAGGCCTCCAGGCGCATCACGACGGGGTAGCCGCCTTCCATCAGCAGAACGTTCCTGGGGCACAGGTCGGCGCAGATGCCGCAGGACTTGCACCAAGGCTTGTGCACGCGAATCTCCGGCAACGGACGCTGGTCGGACTCTTCGGCCATGGGCTGCTCCACGGGCCCGGCGGGGCCGGGCCGTTGGCTCGGTCAACCTAGTCTATCCTGAAGAGGGCGAAAGAACCATCGGTGGGTTCAGGCTTGGCGCACGATCCGCAAAACAGGCTCTGCCGATCCCCTTGCGACGGCGCGCGAACCTTGTCAAACTGGGGCTGGAGGTTCCTCAACCCATGCAGTCCGTCGAATCCGCTTGGAAGGACCTGGCGCGCCTGGCCCTCGAGACCGTCCGCGGGTCGGTGCAGTTCGCCGACGTGCGTCTGATCGCCGCCCGCAACCAGGTGGTGTACGCCCGCAACGAGCGCATCCAGTCGGTGTCCGACAACGCCACCGCGGGCATCGGCGTGCGGTGCCTGGCCAACGGCGCGTGGGGCTTCGCCAGCACCGCCGTGCTCACGCCGGACTCGGTGCGCGCCACCGCCCTGCAGGCCCTCGCGATCGCGAAGGCCAGCGCGATGGCCAAGACGGAGGACGTGGTGCTCGCGGAGGAGCCGCCGCACACCATCCGCTGGCGCTCCCCGCGCACGATCGACCCGTTCGAGGTGCCGATCGACGAGAAGACCGGGCTGCTGCTGAGGGCCACCGAGACGATGCGGCGCATGCCGGACATCCGGCTCGCCATCGGCTACGTCCGGGCCATCCGGCAGGAGCAGGTCTACCTGAACACGGAAGGCTCGGACATCGAGCGCGACCGGATGATCACCGAGGGCGTGATCATGGCGCACGCGGTGGGCGAGGGCCAGCGCCAGTCCAGAAGCTACCACGCCTACGGCCAGCACGCCGGATGGGAGCACATCCTGGCCGCGGACTTCCCCGGCAACGCCGAGCGGGTGGCCCGCGAGGCCCGGATGAAGCTGACGGCGGAGCCCGCTCCGGTCGGACGCATGGACCTGATCCTCGACCCCGAGCACCTGCACCTCACGATCCACGAGTCGATCGGGCACGCCACCGAGCTGGACCGGGTGCTGGGCTACGAGGCCGACTACGCCGGAACGTCGTTCGCCACCGTGGACAAGCTCGGCAAGTTCCAATACGGCAGTCGCATCGTGAACGTCGTGGCGGACAACGTGACGCCCGAGTTCCTGGCCAGCACGGGCGCCGACGACGACGGGGTCGAGGGCCAGAAGTGGGACGTGATCCGCGAGGGAGTTCTGGTCGACTACGGCACCAGCCGCGAGGTCGCGCCGAAGATCGGAGCCAAGCGCTCTCACGGCACCAACCGCGCCGACGGCTGGCACAGCGCGCCGATCGTTCGTATCCCTAACATCGGCCTGCTGCCGGGCTCGGGCAGCCCCGAGGACCTCATCGCCGACACCAGGGACGGAATCTACATCGAGGGCGCCGGCACCTGGAGCATCGACCAGCGCAGGCTCAACTTCCAGTTCGGCGGCGATATGTTCTGGAGGATCAAGGACGGCCGGAAGGTGGCCGTGCTGCGCGACGTGGTGTACCGCAGCAACACCCCCGAGTTCTGGAACGCCTGCGACGCGGTGTGCGGGCCGGAGGATTGGCGCGCGATCGGCGTGCTGAATTGCGGTAAGGGCCAGCCCGGCCAGGTGGGCTTCATGTCGCACTACTCCTCCACCAGCCGGTTCCGGGGCATCGAGGTCGGCCGGGGCGAGGGCTCCTAGGCGGCTCGTCGGCGGTGCCGGTCAGGCGGGCTTCGCGGCCGTGACCAGATAGGTGTCCGCGTCGCGCAGCGAGACGTCCGGGTGAGCGAAGCCCGCCTCTGCCAGCAGCCGGGCGACCTCCTGCGGCGCGATGCGGTGGTGGCGCGGAGGTCCGGACTCCCCGGCGGCGTCCGGCCTCCAGTCCAGCACGGCGACGCGCCCGCCGGGCCGGAGGATGCGGAGCGTCTCCCGCGCCAACGCCGAGGGAGGCTCCACCTCGTGGAACACGAACGCGAGCCAGACCCAGTCCGCCCAACCGTCCGGCAGGCCGGTCTCGGGCAGCTCGGCCTCGATCGTATCCAGCCACGGTGGCGGGTTCTGCCGCGCGAGCAGCTCGAACATCCTCGGGCTGGCGTCCAAGGCCGCCACGCGCCCCGAGGGGCCCACGATCCGGGCTAAGGGAAGCGCCCAGAAGCCCGGGCCGCAGCCGACGTCCGCGACGCGGTGGCCCTCCGCGATCCCGAGGCTCCGTAGGAGCTCGTCGGGCAGGTACCGGGCGTGCCGCTCCAGACTCAGCAGCCGCTCGGCGTTCGCCGGGTCGAAGCGCTTCTCTTGGGTCGGACCTGGGTGCATGGGACAGCATTGTGCCCCGGCGCAGGACCGGGTCCCCGGGCCCGCCCTACACGAGGCCCGTCTCGCGCAGGTTCAAGATGCTGCCGATCGCGGTCTCCAAGGCGCCGAGGTTGCGCAGCTTGTCCTGCTCCACCACGGCCCAGCGCACTCCGGTCTCGATGGCCGCCTCCAAGGTGCCGACCGCGTCGAGGATCCCCGTTCCGACCATGGTGAACTCCGGCTCCTCCGTCTCGGCCCGCACGAAGTCCTTCACGTGGATCGCCGGGACCCTGCCCGCCAGTCTGCGGAGGACCTTCCTCGGGTCCTCGCCCGCGAAGGCGACCCAGCCGCAGTCGATCTCGAACTGCACGCACTCTGGATCCAGCAGGTCGCAGAGCAGGTCGAACGCGCGCGCACCCTGGAACGAGCGCAGGAACTCGTGGTGGTGGTTGTGGTAGCAGAGCGTCAGGCCGCGCTTCTTGAGCTCGCGCCCGAACTCGTTCAGCTGCGCCGCGTCGTCGGCGACCTGCTGGCGGGTTTCGCAGGAGCTCCACCACATGGTCACGCGGTCCACGCCGAGGGCCTTGGCCTCGGCGACGAGCTGGTCGAGCCGGGTGCGGAGGTCCTCCATGACGCATCCGACGTTCAAAGGCTCCAGTCCGAGGTCCCTGAAACGCCGAAGGTTGTCCTGGGCGTCCCCCTCGAGCAGATAGTTGGGGCACTCGATACCCCTGTAACCGAAGCGGGCGAGGGTCTCGAGGGTGCCCCAGAGATCCTTCTGCCGGGCCTCGCCGACGATGCCGATCAGTCCAACACGGATTTCGCTCATGGCAGGTTCCTCCTCAGTCTTGCTCGAGCCCCAGAAGCTCGAACATCGGGTTGTCGTTCACGTTGGTGAGGGGCAGCTCGACCCTCTCCCGGCGGCGCATGGACTCGTACAGGGCGAACAGGATCTCGGCGGCGCGGAGCGCCTTCTGCCAGGACAGCTCCGGCTCCTCGCCCTTGGCTGGTGCGTCCAGGGCGTCGGCGACGACGTGCCGCATGACGTCCTCGCGGGGGTCGCCTTCGGGCGGCTCCGGCTTCCAGCTCGGGTCGTCGTACACCACGGCGCGCTGGATCTCGCCGTCCCACAGCACCTCGAAGAACCCCCTCGTCCCGTGCAGGCGCACGCCGCCCCACAGGTCCAAGTCCGGACCTCCGAACTGGAGCTGCGCCCGGACGCCGTTCTCGAAGACCACGACGCCGACCGCCGTGCCCTCCGCCGGAACGTCGAAGTAGTTCACCGTCTTCGAGAGGTCGCAGCCTCCCAGCACCCACTTGCCAGGGATCTCGCCCAGGAAGCTCAGGGCCTGGTCGACGGTGTGCGTTCCGCAGTCCAGGAGGTGCGGCGGGGAGTACAGGTCCAGCCGCAGAACCTCGCCGAACACGCCGTCCCGCAGCAGGCGCCTCAGATACCGGTTGCCCGGAGCGAAGCGCCGCTGGTGGCAGAACGTGATCGTGGCTCCGCTCCTTTCGGCCAGGTCGCCGATGCGCCGGCACTTGGGCCAGGTCTCGGCCATCGGCTTCTCGCAGAGGATGGTGCGCACGCCGGCGTCCAGGCACCGTTCGATCGCGGGCAGGTGGAGGCGGGTCCACAGGGCCAGGCACACGGCGTCGGGCCTCTCCGTCTTCAGCATGGCCTCGAGGTCCGCGTACACTCCCGACCGGAGGCCGAACTCCTTGGCGACGGCCTCGGCCCGATCCCGCGCGGGGTCGACCAGCGCGACGACCTCGCACCTCCCGTCCGCAACGACGCCCTTGGCGAACTCCCGCCCGCGTCCGCCGCACCCCACGATCGCCATCCGCACGCTGTGTTCAGCCATCGGTCCCATTGTAGACCCGCGCGGGTTGTCAAGTGAACTAGTTAACTCAGGTTGAGCGCGCCCATTCGGCGGTGCGGGGGCTGTGCCCTGCCCGACCGTCTTCCGATGAAACTTGGGGGACCTCCCATCGACGGGGCACGAATGGAGCAGCCGCAGCCGGGCCGCACGGTCAGGAGTCGCACGAACACCGGTCACCCTGTGTCGCTGGAGCGGGTGCGAGGACGCGTCCGGCGCGCGGGGCTGTCCATGCTGCTCCTCGGCATCCTTCTCGCGGTGTGCGCGGCCGCCGAGGAGCGGAGGGAGACGAGGGCCGTCTGCCTGATCGCGGCGGTGAGCGCTTTGGCCGCCTCCGTCTCGCGCTGGCGGCAGCTCCGCAGGCAGGGTCCGCTGTCCATGCCGATCGGCGAGCTTCTCCCCTCGTCCCCCTCTCCGGCCATGGTCGTCGACCTCGGTCGGCGCAGAATCCTGTGCGCCAACCCGGCCTGCACGCGCATGCTCGGCGCTCCCGAGGGCACTCTCGACGGGAAGCCGGTTGCGGAGGTCCTGCCCAACGCGGACTGCGGCGCCGTTCTGGAGCGGGTGGCGCAGGGCTTCGACCGATTCGAGTGCCGGATGAGGGCCGCCGACGGACGAGCGGTCGACGTGGAGGCCCTGGTCAGCCTCGTCCAGGCGCGCGACAGCGACTACCTGCTCGTGTTCCTTCGGGATGCGAGCTCGGAGCGCCGCGCACAGGAGCGGTTCCAAGCGGCCTTCGACGGCTCGGGGGATGGCCTTCTGGTGCTCGAGGAAGGCAGGGTCGTGGACCTGAACCGCGAGGCCGTGCGGCTGTTCGAGGCGGCCTCCCGCGAGTCTGTGATCGGGGAGGACTTCCAAAGCCTCCTCGGAGGCTCCGAGGGGGAGGACTGGCCCGGTCGGATCCGCACCGCCGAGGCGGGCGGTCGGTGCAGGGCCCGGACGGAGGCGGTCACGAGGACCGGGCGCAGGTTCGTGGCGGAGGTGGTGCTCTCGGGGTTCCAGGTCCAAGGCGGCAGAGTGGTTCTGGCGAGCGTGCGGGACGCCACCGAGGAGGCCCGCGCCCGCGAGGCCGCCGAGAGCAGCTCGATGCTGCTGCGCACGGTGATCGACGCGGTGCCGTGCTACATCTTCGCCAAGAACGCGGAGGGGAAGTACCGGCTGGCCAACCGGGCCTTGGCCGAGCTGTTCGGCGTCGAGCCGGACCAGGTCGAGGGGCTCACCGACATCGACCACGGCGCCACCCCCGAGCAGGCCGCCGCGTACCGTGCGGACGACCTGCGCGTGATCCGGACCGGAGAGCGCCTCGTGATCCCGGAGCAGCGGGTGCTGCGCGTGGACGGCACGCTCGGCTGGTTCCACACCGTAAAGGGTGCCCGTGCGCCTGCCCGGCTCCGACGAGCCGCTGGTGCTGGGAGTGTGCATCGACATCACGGAGCAGAAGATGGCGCACGAGGCGCTGCTGCACGCCGAAGGCCGCTACCGGCAGCTCCTGGAGAACAGCGACTTCGCCGTCTTCGAGCTTTCGCCGGTGGGGATCTGCACCTTCGCCTCCAGCGGTTGGGAGCGGCTCCTGGGTTACCCGCCGGCGGACGTGCAGGGCCACCACATCGGGGAGTTCGTCCACCCCGACGACCTCGTTGGCCCAGACGGGCTGCTCGCGGGCCTCGATGGCCGGCGGTTCCACGGCGCCGAATGCCGGATGCTCCACAAGGACGGCTCGATCCGCTGGCACCGGATGTTCGGCTCGCCGCTGTTGGACGCCGACGGGCGGGTGGTCGGGGTGCTCTGCGGCACCACCGACATCACCGAGCAGAGGATCGCCGAGGAGGAGGCCGCCAAGCGCCTCGATCTGCTGACCAAGACCAACGAGGCCGCTAGGATCGGCACCTGGGAGGTGGACCTCCTGCAGGGAACGATCGAATGGAGCCCGATCACACGGAAGATCCACGAGGTGGGCCCGGATTACGTGCCCGAGCTGGAGAAGGCCATTGAGTTCTACTTGGAGGGCGAGGACCGAGAGACGATCCGAGGCGTGTTTTCCCGGGCGGTGACGGAGGGCGTGTCCTTCGACGTCGAGCTGCGCATCGTCACGGCGACCGGACGGGAGAGGTGGGTGCGGTCGGTCGGCCATCCGGTGTTCGAGAGGGGTCAGTGCCGGCGCGTGTACGGCACGTTCCAAGACATCGACGACCGCAAGAGGGCCGAGGAGGCTCTCCGGGCCGCCAACGAGCAGCTGCAGCAGGCGATCCTCGCCGCGAACGAGATGGCGGTGCAGGCCGAAGCGGCCAGCCGCGCCAAGAGCGAGTTCCTGGCCAACATGAGCCACGAGATCCGCACGCCGCTCAACGGCGTCATCGGGATGCTCGTGCTCCTGCAGGACACCGATCTGGCGCCGGACCAGAAGCGCTACGCCGAGGTGGCTCGCTCCAGCGCGGAGTCGCTGCTCACCGTCATCAACGACATCCTGGACTACTCCAAGATCGAGGCCGGGCGGCTGGAGCTCGAGAGCACGCCGTTCGATCTTCAGGAGATGCTGGACGACTTCGCCACGGTGATGGGGGTGCGCGCGTTCCAGCAGGGGCTGGAGTTCGCCTGCGGGCTCGACCCCGGCGTGCCGAACCGGGTCGTCGGCGACC
This sequence comes from uncultured Fimbriimonadaceae bacterium, assembly GCA_937961665.1. Classification (GTDB taxonomy): domain Bacteria; phylum Armatimonadota; class Fimbriimonadia; order Fimbriimonadales; family Fimbriimonadaceae; genus UBA8783. The sequence continues at coordinate 28,713 of CALGMO010000010.1, read as the reverse complement.
CGGGCCGCCTGCGTCAGATCCTGACGAACCTCGTGGGCAACGCCCTGAAGTTCACGCACTCCGGAGAGATCGGCGTCCGGGGCTCGCTCGCGGGCGAGGACGGAGAGTGGGTGCGGGTCCGCTTCGAGGTGCGGGACACCGGCATCGGCATCCCGGAGGACAAGCTGGACGCTCTGTTCGACAAGTTCACGCAGGTTGACGCCTCGACCACGCGGCGCTATGGCGGGACCGGTCTGGGGTTGGCGATCTCCAAGCAGCTGGCGGAGCTGATGGGCGGGTCGATCGGCGTGCGGAGCCGTCTGGGCGAGGGCTCCACGTTCTGGTTCGAGGTTCGGTTGCAGAGGGACGAGACCCAGGCGCAGGCGCAGCCGCCGTTCGACGGCCAGCGGGTGCTGGTGGTCGACGACCACGCCGCCAACCGGGAGATCGTGGCGGCGGCGCTGCGCTCTTGGGGCTTGGTTCCGGTGGAGGCCTCTGACGGCGCCGAGGCTTTGCGCCTTCTGCAGGAGGCGGCGGCTGCAGACGATCCGTTCCTGGTCGCGGTGGTGGACCGGCTCATGCCTGGGATGGACGGCCTAGAGCTCGCGGAGTGCGTGCGAGCCGACCCGATAACCCGCGACGTGTCGCTGATCCTCCTGTCTTCGTTGGGAGCCGACAGGGAATCCGAGGTCTTCGACGTTCGCCTGACCAAGCCCGTGCGGTTCTCGGAGCTTCGGTCGGCTATGGGCAGGGTGTTGAGGCAACCCGGGCCGGTGGCCGAGGTGCGGCGGGTCCAGCCTGGGGAAGAGCAGTCCCTGCCGCCCGCCCAGGTCTTGGTGGCGGAGGACAACCCGGTCAACCAGCAGGTCGCGCTCGGAGTGCTCCGCAAGCTGGGCCTCCGCGCCCAAGCCGTCGGCAACGGCGAGGAGGCGATCCGGGCGCTGAGGGAGTTTTCGTTCGACCTGGTGCTCATGGACGTGCAGATGCCGGTTCTGGACGGATTCGAGGCCACCCGTCGGATCCGGTCGGGAGAGGCGGGGGTTTCGAACCCGCGCGTTCCGATCGTCGCCATGACCGCGCACGCGATGCAGGGCGACCGGCAGCGGTGCCTGGAGGCCGGCATGGACGACTACGTCTCCAAGCCGGTCTCGAAGGAGGCGCTGGTGCAGGTTCTGCGGCGCTGGTTGGGCGGTTCCGGGGAAGCGGCTTCGTGCGAGCGCCAGCCCGCTCCGGCCGCGGTGTGGGACGTGGAGTCGATGCTGCACCGGCTCGGCGGCGATCTGGAGCTGGCAGTGGACGTTCTGCGGGCCTACCTGGACGACACGCCCCAGCGGCTCGCGGACCTGCGGGACGCCGCGGAGCGCGGCGAGACCCAGCGCGCCAAAGCGATCGCCCACACGGTCAAGGGCGCCTCGGCCAACGTCGGCGCCGAGGCCGTGCGCGAGGCCGCGGCGGACATCGAGGCCGCGGCGGCTGCCGGGCACCCCTGGGACGGCGCAGAGCTCGCCGCCCGGTTCCAGACCGTGAGGATGCGCATGGAGGCCTGGCTCGGCGAGGTGCAGCGCGAGGCCGCCTGAGCCTGCCGATCGCCGACCGGTTCGTGCCAAGATGTCGGCGTGAACCGTCTGGCGGACTTCGCCCTGCCCGGCTTCTTTCTCGCGGTGCTGGCCACCGTGTGGGCCAGCGAGCGCGTCGTGCGGGAGGATCAGCCTCCCGGCCCCGTGCGGATCACCTACTGGGAGAAGTGGACGGGGTTCGAAGGCGACGCGATGCGCAAGGTCGTCGACGACTTCAACAAGTCGCAGGACCGGATCTTCGTCCAGCTGCTGACCGTCAGCAACGTCCAGAACAAGACGATGCTGGCCACCAGCGCGGGCATCCCGCCGGACGTCGCCGGAATCTTCAGCGCCAACGTGGCCCAGTTCGTCGACGACCGCGCGGTGACCCCGCTGGACGACTTCTGCCGGGAGGCGGGCATCGGCCCGGAGGACTACAAGCCCGTCTATTGGAACGCCGTCACCTACCGCGGGCACGTCTGGGCCCTGCCCAGCACCCCCGCCACCACGGCGCTGCACTACAACACGGCCATGATGCGCCGCGTGGGCCTCGACCCCGGCAGGCCCCCGCGCACGATCGAGGAGCTGAGCGAGATGGCCGACCGGATGGTCCAGAAGGGTCCGGACGGACGCATCCGGGTGGCCGGCTTCCTGCCCGCCGAACCCGGCTGGTGGAACTGGGCCTGGGGATACTTCTTCGGCGGCAAGCTGTGGGACGGCAACGACCGCATCACCGCCAACTCGCCGGAGAACGTGCGGGCGTTCGAGTGGGTGCAGTCGTTCCCCAAGAAGTACGGGCCGAACGAGGTGCAGACCTTCCGGAGCGGCTTCGGCAACTTCTCCTCGCCCCAGAACGCGTTCATGAGCGAGAAGGTCGCCATGGTGCTGCAGGGCGTGTGGATGTACAACTTCATCTCGATGTACAACCCGAAGCTGGAGTGGGCCGCCGCGCCCTTCCCGCACCCGGCGGACCGGCCGGACCTGGCGCGCACCACGATCGCCGAGGCCGACGTGCTCATCATCCCCCGGGGCGCCAAGCACCCCCGCGAGGCGTTCGAGTTCATCCGCTACGTGAACAGCCGCAAGGGCATGGAGACCCTCTGCCTGCTGCAGCGCAAGAACTCGCCCCTGACGGACGTGAGCGAGGAGTTCTGGCGCCGACACCCGAACCCCCACATCCGGCTGTTCGACTCGCTGGCGGCCTCGCCCAACGCCGTCGGCGTGCCCAAGCTCGGCATCTGGGCGGAGTACTCCGCCGAGCTGAACAACGCGTTCGAGGAGATCGGGCTGCTGCGCAAGACGCCCAAGGAGGCGCTGGACGCCGTCACGGAGCGCATGCAACCGAAGCTCGATCAGTACCTGAAGCGCCTGCGGCTGAGGGAGCAGGCGGAGGCGCCGCGATGAGCAAACGCAAGCACAACCTGGTCGGATACCTGTTCGCCCTGCCGTGGTTCATCGGCTTCTCGGTGTTCCTCGCCTATCCTCTGGCGGCGTCCATCTACTTCTCCTTCTGCGACTATTCGGTGCTCAAGAAGCCGGTGTTCATCGGGCTGGACAACTACCGGGAGCTGTTCGCGGACGAGGTGTTCTGGATCACGGTGAAGAACACGGCGATCTACGCCGCGATCTCGCTGCCGGCGGGCATGGTGATGGCCCTGGGCTTGGCGATGCTGCTGAACGCCAAGGTGCCGGGCACCACGTTCTTCCGCACGGTGTTCTTCCTGCCCTCGCTGGTGCCGATGGTCTCGCTGGCCGTGCTGTGGCTCTGGATCCTGAACGGCGAGCACGGCATCCTGAACGAGGTCCTTCGGATGGTCGGGATCCAGGGCCCGAACTGGCTGGGAGACCCCGCGTGGTCCAAGCCGGCTCTGGTGGTGCTGGGGGTCTGGGGCGTCGGCAACGCGGTCCTGATCTACCTGGCGGGCCTGCAGGACGTGCCAACGAGCCTGGTGGAGGCCGCGGAGCTGGACGGCGCCTCGCCCTGGCAGAAGACGCGGCACGTGACGATCCCGATGATCTCGCCCGTGATCCTGTTCAACCTGATCATGGGCATCATCGGCACGCTGCAGGTGTTCACGGTGCCCTACGTGATGTTCCCGGGCGGCTCCCCCGCGCGGTCGACCTACTTCTACGCCATGTACCTGTTCGACAACGCGTTCCTCTACAACAAGATGGGCTACGCCAGCGCCATGGGCTGGATCATGTTCCTGGCGATCTTCGCCCTGACGATGCTGTCGCTCAAGCTGACCGAGAAGCACGTGCACTACGGCGGAGGGGGGACGGCCTGATGAAGCGCCGCAACCTGTTGGCCGTGCTGAGCATCGAGGCCGTGCTGGTCGCGATGTCCGTGCTGTTCCTGTTCCCGCTGCTGTGGCTGGTGTCGACGGCTCTCAAGCCGATCGAGGAGACGATGCGCATCCCGCCGGTGTGGATCCCCAGCAAGCTGATGTGGAGCAACTTCGCCGACGCCATGACCTACGGCGCGGACAAGCTCGGCTACATCCCGTTCCTGGTCTACGCGCGCAACACGCTGATCCTGTGCGTGCTGGTGGTGGCGGGCACGGTGGCCTCGAACACCCTGGTGGCCTACAGCTTCGCGCGGCTGAAGTGGAAGGGCCGCGACGCGATGTTCGCGGCGACGCTGGCCACGATGATGGTGCCGTTCCCCGTGCTGATGGTGCCGACGTTCGCGCTGTTCCGCCAGCTGGAGTGGATCGGCACGTTCCGGCCGCTGTGGGTTCCGGCCTGGTTCGGCAGCGCGTTCTCCATCTTCCTGCTGCGGCAGTTCTTCCGCACGATCCCGTTCGAGCTGAGCGAGGCGGCCAAGATCGACGGCGCCTCCGAGTGGCGCGTGTTCCGCGACGTGGTTCTGCCGCTGTGCAAGCCGGCGATCGCCGTGGTGGCGCTGTTCTCGTTCATGGGCACTTGGAACGACTTCCTCGGCCCGCTCATCTACCTGCTGGACCAGAAGACGTTCACCCTTGCATTGGGCCTGCAGTTCTACCAGAGCCAGCACGGCGGCACGCAGTGGAACCTGCTGATGGCGGCTTCGACCATCGTGGTCGCGCCGGTGATCGTGCTGTTCTTCTTCACCCAGCGGCTGTTCATCCAAGGCATCGCCCTCACCGGCCTGAAGTAGCCGCCTCCGTCGCAGGGTGGCGAAGATGGCTAGACGGCGGGCTCTGCCCTGCGGGAGGTGGCTCGCCGGGGTATCGTGCGAGGTCATGCGGTTCGCAACGAAGGCCATCCGGGTGGGCCAAAACCCCGACAGCGACTATCGGGCCGTGGTCAACCCGATCTATCAGACCTCGACGTACAGCTGGGGCAGCCTCGCGGAGGTTCCGCCGATGGACTACACCCGCTGCGCCAACCCGAACCGGCACATCCTCGAGCAGGTGATCGCCTCGCTGGAGAACGGCGCCCACTGCACGGTGTTCGCGTCGGGGATGGCCGCGATCACCGCGGCGGGCAGCCTCGCCAAGGCCGGAGACCACGTGCTCGTCGCGTCGGACATCTACGGCGGCACGTTCCGCCTCAAGGAGCGCGTCTGGCCGCTGCAGGGCATCGAGTGCGGCGAGTTCGACGCTTCGGATCCGGCCAGCCTGGAGGAAGCCATCCGGCCGAACACCCGCCTCGTCGTGTACGAGTCGCCCACCAACCCCATCCTGCGCGTGGTGGACATCGCCGCCATCGCGGACGTGTGCCGCAGGAGGGGCGTCGTCAGCGTGTTCGACAACACCTTCGCCTCGCCGTGCCTCCAGAACCCGCTGGACCTCGGCGTGGACGTGGTGGTGCACTCCAACACCAAGTACATCAACGGTCACAGCGACGTGGTCGGCGGCTGCACGGTGACCAACGATCCCGACATCGGAAACGCGATGTGCGAGTGGCTGAAGATGACCGGCGCGGCGCCCAGCCCGTTCGACTGCTGGCTGACGCTCCGCGGCCTCAAGACGCTGGAGGTCCGCATGGCCCGCCACTGCTCGAACGCCCAGACCCTGGCCGAGCGCCTCGAGCGGCACCCCAAGGTCCGGCGCGTGCACTATCCCGGCCTGCCGTCGCACCCGGACCACGAGCTCGCCAAGCGGCAGATGCGGGCCTTCGGGGCGATGATGGCCATCGAGGTCGGCGACTCCGCGCAGGACGCCGCCCGGGTGGCGGAGGGCTTCCAGGTCGTCCAGCTCGCCGAGAGTCTGGGCGGCGTCGAGTCGCTGGTCGCCTATCCGCCCCTCATGTCGCACGCGACGATGACCGAGGAGCAGCGCCTGGAGCGCGGCATCCTGCCCAACCTCCTGCGCATCAGCGTGGGCATCGAGGATCCGGACGATCTGCTCGAGGACTTCGAGCGCGCGCTGAGCCGCATCTAGCGCCTTCCGGCGGTATCCTGCCGCCATGGTGTGGGCGATGGCGGCCATGGCGATGCTGCAGGGTGGCGAGACGCTCTACGTGTCTCCGAGGGGAAGCGACTCCTGGGACGGCAGGGCGGAGGTCCGGCGCGGGGCCAGCGGCCCGTTCCGCACGGTCGGGCGCGCGGTTCGGGAGGTCGAGCGCCTTCGGCGGCTGAAGATCCAGCGCTACGAGCCGATCCGCGTGGTGCTGCGGGGTGGCACGCACTTTCTGGAACGGACTCTCGAGATCGGGAGGGATGCGAGCGGCACGCCCACATCCCCGACGGTCTTCGAGGCGTACCCCAAGGAGAGGCCCGTCCTTTCCGGCGGGGTCGTTCTGCGCGGCTGGCAGCCGGACGGCCAGGGACGCCTGCTCCTCCGGGTCCCCGACGCCGCGGGCGGCTCCTGGAGGCCGCTGGCCCTCTACCTGGGCGAGAGGCGGCTGCCCAGGGCGCGACTGCCCAAGACGGGATGGTTCCGAGTGGCCGAGCCCCTCCCGCCGACGGGATCCGCCGGCCAGCCCGGCCCCGATCGGTTCCGGTTCAGGCCGGGAGACCTCAACGCTTCGTGGACGAACCTAGGGGACCGAGAGGTGTGCGCGATCATGATCTGGGGCATGGCGCGCATGAGGATCCGCTCGATCGAGGGCGACGTGGTGAACCTCACCGGGTCCACCGGCTGGCAGACGAACTGGGCCGAATTCCAGAAAGACGGCCGGTACCTGATCGAGAACGCCCCCGAGGGGCTGGACGAGCCCGGCGAGTGGGTTCTGGATTCGAAGACGGGCACGTTCCTGGCGCTGCCTCCTCGGGAGCGCGCGGCCTTCGCGCCGATCGCGCCGAAGCTGGAGCGGCTGGTCGCGGTGCGCGACGCCTCGCACGTGTCGTTCCGCGGCGTCGAGTTCCGCCACGCCGTCACTCCCGCTCTGCCGCCCGAGGGCCGAAACTGGCCGCAGGCCGAGTCGGACCTGCCCGGAGCGCTGCTGGTCGAGAGGTCGAGCCGGGTGGAGTTCAGGAACTGCACGGTGGCGGACGTCGAGGCCTACGCGATCGAGCTGGGCGACGGCGCGCGCGACTGCGTCGTGGAGAACTGCCGCCTGTGGCGCCTCGGGGCGGGAGGGGTGAAGATCGGCACCCTGGCCTACTCGGAGGACGAGGCGGCCCTCGCCCAGCGCAACACGGTGCGCGGCTGCACCATCGTGAACGGAGGCCGCCTGCATCCCGCGGCCGTGGGCGTGCTCATCGGCCAGAGCCCGCGCAACACCGTCGAGCGGAACGAGATCGCCGACTTCTACTACACCGGGGTGAGCGTCGGATGGTCGTGGGGTTACCAGCCCGCCAACAGCCACCACAACCGGATCGCGTTCAACCGCATCCACCACATCGGCCAGGGGCTGCTCAGCGACATGGGCGGCGTGTACCACCTGGGCAACGCTCCCGGCAACGAGGTGTGCTTCAACCTGATCCACGACGTGCAGAGCTACGCCTACGGCGGCTGGGGGCTGTACACCGACGAGGGCAGCACGAACGTCCGGATGTACGGCAACGTCGTGTACCGGACCAAGAGCGCCGGCTTCCACCAGCATTACGGCAAGGACAACGTCGTGAGCGACAACGTTCTGGCCTTCGGCGGAGAAGCCCAGGTGATGCGAACGCGCGAGGAGCCCCACCGGTCGTTCGCCTTCGAGAGGAACATCGTGTACTGGAAGGACGCCCCGCTGCTGGGAGGCAACTGGCGAGCGAACAACAACTACGAGTTCCGAAAGAACCTGTATTGGCGGGCCGACGGAGGCGCGTTCGACTTCGCGGGATGGTCGCTGCAGGAGTGGCGCGCCCGGGGGCAGGACCGAGACGGCCAGGTTCTCGATCCCGGCTTCGTGGACCCGGACAAGGGCGACTTCCGGCTGAAGCCGGACGCCCCGGCGCGCAGGCTGGGCTACGGCCTGTTCGAGAAGGCCATCGAGGCCTGGAGGGGCAAGCCCGCGTGGAAAGTCGGTCCGCCCGCCTTCCCTCTGGAACGCTGAGCGCGGGTATACTGGACTTTCAGCGTCGGGGCGTGGCGCAGTTTGGTAGCGCGCTTCCATGGGGTGGAAGAGGTCGCACGTTCGAATCGTGTCGCCCCGACCAGGAATCCCCAAGCAATTTTGCCGGTTTCTGCGGCGGTCGGTCCCGCGAGGCCGCTTCGGAACGTTACAATAGGGATGTGTCGTGAGGTGCGGCGGAACGGCCGCGCTTGGGTGAAGGGAATGCAGAGGACTCCGCTTGTGGTTCTGGCGCTGGCCGCGTCGTGCGCCGCGTCCGCCGTTACGATCGACTTCGAGCTGCTGAACACGGGATCCAACCCCGGGAACCTGTACTCGGCGCAGGGCGTGCTGTTCTCCTACGGGGCCGTCACTTCGGGACTGAACCTCGGGGACGTGGTGTCGCTGCCTGCGATGACGGCGGCGATCTACGGCTCCAAGGGCCCGCTCGCCTGGAGCCCGACCACGGTCGGATACGCTCCGGGGACGAACGACCTGCTGATGACCTTCGCGACGCCGGTCACCTCGGTCAGCCTGCTCACGGACCGGTTCTCGCCGGAGGGAGCCGACCGGGTGCAGCTGGTGGCGCTGGACGACAGCTTCACGGTGATCGCGCTGGCGTCGGCTCAGGACAACGGCACCACCTATGCCGCCAACTTCATGTCCGTGTCCTCGGCGACGCCGTTCCGCTACGCGCTGTTCGTGGCGACGACCGAGCAGGAGGGCATCGACGACCTGAGCTTCACGCCGGTTCCGGAGCCCTTCACCGTGGCGCTGGGCCTCGGCGGACTGGCGCTCGCCGCTCGCCGCCGTCGGCGCTGAATCCCGGGCGGCGGAAGGCCGGGCGGGGCCGGCGCCATCGGCGCCGGCCCCGCCCCGTTCGGTCCTGCCGACGGCTCAGGGCTCGGGCTGCAACAGGCCGTAGTGGCCGTCCTTCCGCTTGTACAGCACCTCGATCGCGTTCGTGTCGCGGTTCTTGAACACGAAGAACGGGTGCCCCAGCATCTCCATGTGCAGAGCCGCCTCCTCGATCGTCATCGGTTTGAGCAGGAACTGCTTGCGCTCCTTCACGCGCACCTCGGCGACCTCCTCGGCCCCCTCGTCAGCCTCTTCCTCGGCCAAGGCGGGCGGAAGCTCGCCCCCGCGGCGCCGGACGTGCTTGCGCATGCGCTCCTTGAGGCGCTTCAGTCGGTTCTCCAGCTTGTCGCTCACGTGGTCGATCGCGGCGCGCAGGTTGCTGTCGTGCTCTTCGCCGCGGATCGTCAGGCCGTCGGCGAACACGGTGATCTCGACGCGGTGCCCGTCCCGCTCCTCGCGGTGCACCATCTCCACGCGCTGCGCCTGGTTGAAGTAGCGGCTGAGTCGGCCCAGTTTCTTGGCCGCGTACTCGCGGTCCTTCTCGCTCACGTTGCCTTCGGCATTCCTGACCAGAACTTCCATCTTCCTGTCTCTAACCTCCATGACACGGGCCGATCGTGGCGACGGCGAGGCACGCGATGCCCTCGCCTCGTCCGATGGCCCCCAACCGCTCGTTGGTGGTTGCCTTCAGCCCCACCCGATCCTCCGGAATCCCGAGGATCCGGGCCAGGTTGGCTCGGATCTCCGCGCTCCGAGGGACGATCCTCGGGCGTTCCGCAACCAACGCTATGTCGATGTTCCATACCGACCACCCGGACTCCTCCAGAAGTTCCCTGGCGCGGGCCAGGAAGACCTCGCTGGGCGCGTTGCGCCACCGGGGGTCCGTATTGGGAAAGTGCACGCCGATGTCGCCCAAGGATGCGGCCCCGAGAAGAGCGTCCGTCACCGCGTGCATCAGCGCGTCGGCGTCCGAGTGCCCGTCCAGGCCGGGCGAGCCGTCGAAGCGGACGCCCCCTAGAACCAAGCATCGGTCGGGATCGTCCGAAAACCGATGGACGTCGTAGCCCAACCCCGTGCGAACGCGGGGTCCCGCCGAGACCAACCTCCTAGCGATCTCCAAGTCGGCGGGGAGGGTGACCTTGAGGTTGTCGGGGTTGCCCGGCACGATCTCGGGCGTGCAACCGATCGCCTCGGCCGCCGCCAGGTCGTCGGTCGCCGATCCACGCAGGCTCTCGTAGGCGCGGACCAGCAGCTCGCGCCGGAACCCTTGGGGCGTCTGCACCGTCCACAGGCCGTCCCGGTCCACCGTGCGCACGTCGCCGCCGTTCACGCGCTTGACCGTGTCGGTGACCGGCAGACCCGGCGCGGCGGCGCCCGACCGCAGGGCCGCATCGATCACCCGGTCGACCGTGGCCTCGGAGGGGAAGGGGCGGGCGGCATCGTGCAGAAGCACCACGTCGCAGTCGGCCGGGGTGTGGGCCACCCCGATCTTGGCGCTCGCCGTCCGGTCCGGGCCGCCGGCGACCACGAACGCGGCCTCCGGCGCCTCCTCCCGGTATTCCGACACGGCCGGGGCGGGGACCACCAAGCCGACCAGGTCCACGCGGGGATGGGTGCGCAGCGCGTCGAAGGACCACCGCCACAGCGGCCTGCCCGCGAGGGCCGCCCTCGCCTTGTCCCCGCCGAACCGGGTGCCCGATCCGGCGGCCAGGACCACCGCCGCCACCTTCATGGCTCTCAGACGTTCTTCCGCGCCGCGGCGCGCCTCCGGTGTCCGTTCTCTCCGTTGGCGTGGCCGTTGCCGGTCGGCTCGGCGAACAGCAGCTTGCCGCGCTCGGTCTGGATGACCTGCGTGACCATCACCTCGATGGTTTCGCCGATGTGCGAGCGGCCGTTCTCCACCACCACCATCGTTCCGTCGTCCAGGTAGCCGACGCCCTGGCCGGGCTGGTTGCCCTCGCGGATCACGGTGAGCGTCAGGCACTCCTGGGGCAGCACGTTGGGCCGGACCGCCAGCGCGAGGTCGTTGAGGTTGAGGACCTTCACGTCCTGCAGCTCGGCCACGCGGTTGAGGTTGAAATCGTTCGTGATGATGTCCGCGCCCAGCGCCCGGGCGAGGCGAACCAGGCGCGAGTCCACCGGCTCCTTCGGGTCCGGCGCGAAGCGGTCGTGGACGCGCACCTCCAGAGGGAACTCGCTCTGCAGCAGGTGCAGCACGTCCAGGCCGCGCCTCCCGCGCTGGCGCCGCAGGGGATCGGCGCTGTCGGCGATGTGCTGCAGCTCGTCCAGCACGAATCCCGGCACGTACAGCTGGCCCTCGATGAACCCGGAGCGGGCCACGTCGCGGATGCGCCCGTCGATGATCACGTTGGTGTCCAACACCTTGATGCCGCGCCGCTTGCCTCGGAAGCCGCCCCGGTTCCACGGCAGGACCTCCTCCATCGACTGCAGGGCGTAGATCGACAGGCCGATCGTGCCCAGCACGATGCCTAGGATCAGCAGCGGCTGGTACGGGCCCAGGTTGCCCGCGGCGTTCGCCAGCGTGATCAGCGGAACGGAGGCGATCAGGCCGCCGAACACGCTCACGAAGAACGTGACGCGGTCGCCGACGCTCATCGCGGCCCACCGGTCGCGCACGTGCAGCAGGCCCCGGCCGATCAGGATTCCGACGAACGCGCCCAGCAGGGCCGTCGCGAGGATCACGGGCCAAGCCGCCGCCTGCTCGGCCGCTTCCTCCGCCTTGATGCCGAAGTTCACGTAGAACCTCTCGAGCAACGGGCGGGCCGCGAACCCCGCCAAGACGGCGGTCGCGGCCGAGCAGAACGTGAGCAGGCGCTTGTCGGATCTACCCAAGATGCAGGTCCCTTTCCTTCATTATTGCCCCGTTTCCAGCACCTGGATCCGGGCTTTGTCCAGAAAAGCGAAGTTGTAGGCCTCCTCCACGTTCCCCTCGGCGATCTTGACGTGCAGGGCGGACAGGCCGCGCCGCGGGCGGGTGGAGTCGACCCCCAGCCAGTCCCTGCCGGTCCACGCCTCGGCCCAAGCGTGGTAGTAGAACGCGCCGTCCTGGTAGATCAGGCCGGAAGCGAGCCGGGCGGGGATGCCTGCGGCGCGGAGCAGGGCCGCCGTGAGCACCGCGTAGTCCCGGCACACCCCCTCCTTCGTCTTCAGCACCTCCCGTGCGTCGCGCAGCACGCCGATGCCCGCGTTGGGCCGCATCTGCTCGTACACCCAGTCCTGGATCCTGGCGGCGGCCTTTGCCGCGTTGGCCTCGGTTCCGACGATGCGCCGGGCGAGCGAGGCGATCTCCGGGGCGTCCGCGGGGAGATAGAGGCTGGGCCCGGCGAAGCGGGGCTGGCTCTGCCGGGCCTGCGCGATAGTGCCCGACCTGTCCGGGTCGAACGGCACCGGATGGACGTCGATGATCCAGCCTCGGTCGTCTTTGGACACGGTCTGGTGGGGGTCGCTGGGCAGGCGCGGCACCTCCGGCCCCGTCAGCAGCACCTTCAGCCTGCGGACGTCCCAGGGCGCCGGGATCGGCCTGTCCGGGCGGATGCGCGACGCCGAGGCGAGGTCGATGCCGTCCGCGGCCCCCGGCTCGGCAGGAGCGAGAGCCTCCTCCCTGGGCATCGGGATCATCTCGAGGCCCATCGGCCCCTCGGCCTTCAGGATGTTGTCCTTGGCGTCCAGGTACACGCGCGAGGAGGCGCGCGGGTCGGCGATGTCCACCCGACGGGCCTTGAGCCTGCGCCCGCGCACCTCGACCTCCACCTCCGGGCCGGGCCTCACCTCGTTGCGCACCAGGCTGGCCGTGAGGGGGTCGAGGACGTACACCGTCCGCGCCCGCGCCTTGTCGGGGCTTCGGAGCAGGGCGTCGATGGGGTCGTCGACGACCGGTCCGTCCTTGGGCAGGTCCAGCACCTTGCGGGACTTCTGGCCTCCGTTCTCCACCGCGATCTCGATCTTGCTGTCCCGGAATCGCGCTTCGAGCGACTGGACCCGCCCGGAGCTCTCGACGCGGAACGTCATCCGCAGAGGCTTGCCGTCTCGGCTCCAGGTGGTCGATCGGAGGTCCATCTGGAGCGGGGTGCCGAGCAGCGCAACGTCCAGCAGGGTCCGCGCGTCGGTCCGCTGGGCCTTGCGTCCCTCGAAGAGGTCCTCGGCGACCAGGCTCTGCGCGTAGCCCACCTTGCGGCCGTTCAGGAACAAACCGAGCCAGGATTCGTCGGTGGGAGAGGCCGGGGCCCGGGAGGCGGCGAGGAGCAAAAGGACCCAAAGGGAGAGAAGTCTGGAGAACATGGAGACGGACACCATTATAGGTAACGAACGGGAGGCGCCGCCGTGTCCCCTCGCCCGGCGGAAACCGCCCGTCCGAGGCTTCGGGTAGGATGCTCAGGCTTTCCGGGGGCGCCCCCCGCCAAGAGAAGGCATGTCGAAAACGCTCGTGATCGTCGAATCTCCGGCGAAGGCCAAGACCATCAGCCGGTTCCTCGGGCCCGACTACCAGGTCGAGGCTTCGGTTGGTCACATCCGCGACCTGCCGGAGAAGGCCTCCGACGTGCCGGCGGAGGTCAGGAAGCAGTCCTGGGCTCGGCTGGGCGTCGACGTCGAGAACGGGTTCAAGCCGCTGTACATCGTGCCCAAGGAGAAGGAGCAGACGGTGAAGCGGCTGAAGTCCGCGGCCAAGGCGGCGGGCTCGCTGCTGCTGGCGACGGACGAGGACCGCGAGGGCGAGAGCATCAGCTGGCACATCCTGCAGGAGCTGGGTCGGCCGAAGAACAAGCCGGTGCGCCGCATCGTGTTCCACGAGATCACGCCCGAGGCCATCCGGCGAGCGCTGGAGAACCCGCGGGACATCGACGAGAACCTCGTCCGTGCGCAGGAGGCCCGCCGCATCCTGGACCGGCTGTACGGCTACAGCGTGTCTCCCGTGCTGTGGAAGAAGGTGGCGCGCGGGCTGAGCGCGGGCAGGGTGCAGTCGGTGGCCGTGCGGCTCCTGGTGGAGCGCGAGAGGCAGCGGAAGAGCTTCGTCCCGGCCGCCTACGCCGCCATCGAGGCGCTGATCCAGGCGGAAGAGGGCTCGTTCCGGGCCAAGCTGGCTCGCCTGGGGGGCAGGCCGCTCGCCGAGTCCGACGACTTCGACCCGAACACGGGGAAGCCGAAGAGCGACGGGCCGCTGGTGCTGGCGATCGGCGAGGCTGGAGAGCTGGCTCGCGAGCTGCGGGATGCCAGGCCATGGACGGTGGCCAAAGTCGCCGAGACCCCCGCCAAGCAGTCCCCTCCGCCTCCGTTCATGACCAGCACCCTGCAGCAGGAGGCCAGCCGGAGGCTGCGGCTCTCGGCGCGCGACACGATGCGCATCGCCCAGCAGCTGTACGAGGGCGTCGACCTGGGGGGCGAGCGCGTCGGCCTGATCACCTACATGCGCACCGACAGCCTGAACCTGGCGGAGCGCGCAGTGAAGGAGGCCCGCGAGCTCATCCGCGAGATGTACGGATTGGAGTACGTGCCCCGACAGCCCAGGCGGTACAAGACGAAGTCCGAGTCGGCGCAGGAGGCGCACGAGGCGATCCGGCCGACCGACCTCTGGCGCCGCCCGGCCGACGTGAGGCCGTACCTGACCGACGATCAGTACAGGCTGTACGAGCTGATCTGGAAGAGAACGGTCGCCTGCCAGATGGCCGACGCCCAGCTGATGCGCGCCCGGATCGACGTGCACGCGCCGTCTTCCAGGGGCGTCGCGGAGTTCGTGGCGACGGGGCAGACGATCGTTTTCCCCGGCTTCCTCAAGGCGTACGTCGAGGGAGCGGACGACCCGGAGGCCGAGCTGGCCGACCGCGAGACCGTGCTGCCCCGCGTCCGGCAGGGCGAGGAGGTCGAGCCGCAGAGCGTGGAGGCCACCGAGCGAACCACCCGTCCGCCGGCCCGCTACACCGAGGCCTCCCTGGTCAAGAGGCTGGAGGAGGAGGGCATCGGGCGGCCCAGCACCTACGCCAGTATTCTGGGCACGATCCAGGACCGGGGCTACTGCTTCAAGCGCAAGAACGAGCTGATCCCCACGTTCACGGCCTTCGCGGTGACCGAGCTGTTGGAGAGGCACTTCTCGGAGCTCGTCGATCTGCGGTTCACCAAGCGGATGGAGGACGAGCTGGACGAGATCGCCGAGGGCCAGCGGGATTGGGTTTCCTACCTGCGCGAGTTCTACTTCGGAGACGGCAGCCAGCCGGGCCTGCGCGACCAGACGGAGGACCGAGCCAAGCTGCTGAGCATCGGCTATCCGGAGGTCGAGGTGGGCGTGGATCCGGACACCGGGTTCCGCTACGTGGTGAAGGTCGGTCGCTTCGGTCCTTACCTCGAGGGGCCCGACGGCAAGGCCGTGAGCGTTCCGGACGACTATCCCCCGGCCGACTTCGGGGTGGAGCAGGCGCGCGCGCTCCTGGCCGGAGGAGCGAAGGGGCTGAGCAAGCTCGCCGAGGTGGAGTCCGAGGGCCTCAGGGCGACGGTCCGCAAGGGGCGCTTCGGCCCCTACGTGGAGTTCGAGGATCCGGACGGCGGGGAGCCGAAGAGGGTCTCTCTGCCGCCGGACCTGAAGCCCGAGGAGGTGGACGCCGAGAGCCTGGAGCTGCTGCGCCGGTTGCCCCGCCGCATCGGGGAGCATCCGGAGAGCGGGCTCCCGATCGAGGCCAAGATGGGCCGTTACGGCGCGTACATCCAGTGCGGCGACGAGATCCGCAACCTGGACAGCTGGCGCGACGCGCTGGAGATCGACCTGGATGGCGCGCTCAGGCTCCTCTCCCAGCCGAGGACCCGGCGGGCGGGGGGCCGCCGTGCGCCGACGGAGCCGATCCAGACGTTCGAGACGCCGTCGGGGGCGGTGCGCGTGCTCGATGGGCGGTACGGCCCCTACGTGACCGACGGCACGGTCAACGCGACGTTGCCCAAGGGGATGGATCCGAAGTCCGTCACCCAAGAGGAGGCCGTGCGGCTTCTGGAGGCCAAGCGCGCGGCAGGCCCCGCGCCTAAGCGGCGGATCGTGCGCCGGAGGCGGCCCTCGCCGTGAGCGCGATCAGGCACCCCGCGCAGGCGAAGGCCAGCGCGGCCCCGAACGACGCCCCGTAGCCGACCGTCTGGGCCAGGAGGCCCCCGATCGGCCCGTACGCCGCCGTCGGGGCCAGCGCCACGGCGAAGGCTCCCACCGCCAGCGGCCGGTCCGAGTCGGAGGTGTTCGCCATGACCACCGTGTTCGAGGTCATCCAGAGGCCGTCCTCGACCGAACCCATCAGCAGGAAGGGGCCGACCATCGCCATCGGGTTGCCGGTCAGGCCGACCAGCAGAGCCGCGGCGGGCACCAGCGCGACGCACACCGACACCAGCCGGAAGCCGGCCATCGGCCCGAAGCGGTCGATGATCCATCCCCACAGCGGCCCGGTGCCGATCTTGCCGAGGCTCTTGGCTCCGATGTAGATCCCCAGCAGCGAGGCCGCCGCCCCCAGGTTGTCCTGCGCGTAGAGCGCGTAAAACGGGACGGCCATGCCGGATCCCTCCAGCACGAAGCGGGCAAGGATCACCCGCCTCAGGACGGGGTTGTTGCGGACCAGCGGGATGGTGGACCGCACGTACTGCCAGAACGACGGCTTGGGCCCCTCTCCGACCTCGCCCTCCGGCTCTCGGAGCAGCATCAGCAGCACGAGCGACCCCAGCGCCCCCGCGGCCCACACGCCGGCCAGCAGCGCGTAGTTCGCGGGGTACTCCGGGCCGCGCCGCGAGAGCGCCCACGAGACGCCCGCCGCTCCGGCCACCGCCGCGATGCCGGCGAGCGTCTGCATGGTGCCGAACAGGCGTCCGCGGACCCGCGCGGGGATCGCCTTGGCGGTGATGTCGTACCAGGAGATCGCGCACGCCCCGTCGACGAACCAGAACTGCGCGTACACCCAGAAGAACAGCGCCACCAGCAGAGCGGGATGGCTCTCGGCGAGCAGGAGGATCGCGAAGGGCAGAAGGAACAGGCCGGATCGGGCCAGCCAGCAGCCCTTGATCAGGAACGGCAGGTGCCGCCGCCGGCCGTGGATCGCGTGGGCCGCCCACAGAGCGGGCAGGGTGAACCCAAGCACCTGCACCAGCCGCGTGAAGCCGATCAGCGTGTCGGAGGCGCCGAGCTTCCGCAGAAGGGACGGCAGCACGGTGGAGCCGTCGAAGAACGCGAGCCCCAGAAAGAACAGGCCGGCCTCGGAGACGATCAGCAGGAAGTTCCTGCGCAGGTGCAGGTTGGCGTAGGCCTCGGGCGAGGCGGGCGGGCCGGAACCGTGGGCTGCAGCGGAGACTCCCATCGCCGGCCCGCCTCTCAGGTTACACGATCAGCCGCAGCGTGAGGATCTCGAACGGCCTGTAGGAGACGCGGGCGGCGCCGTCCTCCACCTCCAGCTCCTCGATCGTCCGCTCCTCCAGGTCGCAGAGGTAGGCCTCCTTGACCGGCAGGAGGCACGAGACGTTCGCCTCTCCGCGCGTGTGGTGGCACTCGTACAGGCGCACGATCAGTCCGCGGCCGTCCTCGGCCCGCTTCACCGCCTCGATCATCAGGTGCCGGGAGTCGCTCTGGACCAGCGGTTCGAGCTGGCCCTGCGCGCCGGGCTTCGCCTCCAGCCACGCCCATCGGAGCGGGGCGTTCAGCGCGTAGGCGGCCTCGACCACCTCGCTGTACTGGACGGGACCGAGGTGCGGCAGCAGCACGTAGGTGAACCGGTGCAGGCCCATGTCGCACTCGGGGTCGGGCGCCTTGGGCGACCGAAGCAGCGACAGGCGGATGGTGTTGCCTCGCACGTCGTGGCCGTACTTGCAGTCGTTCAGCAGCGCCACGCCCAGGTCGCCCTCGCTGAGGTCCACCCACTTCTGGGCGCAAACCTCGAACCGTGCTTGGTCCCACGAGGTGTTCGCGTGCGTCGGCCGCTCGACGCTGCCGAACTGGATCTCGTACGTGGCGCGGTTCGAGTGCACGTTCACCGGGAACGCCACCTTGAGCATCTTGTTCTCCTCGCGCCAGTCGACGAGCGTGTCGAACCGCACGCCGGGCGTCGGGCCGAGGCTGACCAGCTGCGTGATGGTGCTGTCGCCGAACCTCCGCACGATCTTCGCGGCGACGCGCACCGGGCCTCGCTCGACGATCTCGAAGCTCTCGCACTTCAGCAGGTCCTGCGCCGTCTCGAACGAGTACGCGTCCACGTCCCAGGCGCTCCAGAACAGCGGCCGGTCGTCGAGCAGCTGGAACACGTTGGCGAGGCGGCCCGGCTCGACGAACTCCGTGCGGTCCTCGAGGTCCTCGATGCTGAGGATGTTGCCGTTCGCGTCGAAGCGCACGGACCACTCGCCGTTCTCGATGCGGCGGCTGGACGCCTTGAGACGGAACTTGGCCTTGGGCGGCTCGGGCGACAGGTCGGCGACGGCCACCGTGCCGACCGCGGCCTCCGGCGTCGGGAACACGAGCTTGGTCTCACCCAGGTCGTCGACGAGCTGCACGGGCAGGCGCTCTCCGCCGCACGCGACCGATTGGGGGACCGGCTCGTCGCCCCAGGGGATCGCTGCCTGCGAGACGATGCCCGCGTTGTGGAACAGCGCGACCGGCCGGTGGAAGCCGGAGGTGTCCAGCCGGCCTCCGATCGCCTTCAGGCTGGCCTCGATGATGCGGGAGGCGCCCTCTTGGATCTCGGCGTAGTCGCGGGCCGCGTCCTCGTACACCTCGCGCACCGAGGAGCCGGGGATGATGTCGTGGAACTGGTTCAGCAGCAGCAGCTTCCACAGCCGCTCCAGCTCCTCGGCGGGGTACCGGTTCTCCGGGTCGAACGCGGCCAGCCACTCGGCGTCGCGCAGCGCGAACTCGCCCATGCGGTTGCCCTTCTTGGTCGCCGCCTGGCTGGTGTAGGTGCCACGATGCAGCTCCAGGTACAGCTCGCCGACCCAGACCATGAGGTCCTTGGACTTGGACTGGGCCTCGCGGAAGAACTCGAGCGCCCTGCGCCGGCTCTGGATCTCCGGGAGACCGGGAGCGACCCTCGCGCGGCGGAGGAACTCGAGGTGCTTCTCCGTCGGGCCGCCGCCGCCGTCGCCCCAGCCGAACAGGTACAGGGAGTGGTCGCATCTGCCGTGGTCGGCGTAGTTGCGCACGCTGTGCAGGAGCTGTTTGGGCGTGCAGTCCCCGCAGTAGGTGTCGGCCGGCGGGAAGTGGGTCCAGACGCGCGTGCCGTCGATGCCCTCCCACCAGAACGTGTGGTGCGGGAACTTGTTCGTCTGGTTCCAGCTGATCTTCTGGGTGACGAACGTCTTGATGCCGAACTTGGCCAGGATCTGGGGCAGCGCGGCGGAGTAGCCGAACACATCCGGCAGCCACATGTCGTGGGTCTCGTAGCCCAGCTTCTCGCGGAAGTAGCGGCGCCCGTAGAGGAACTGGCGCACGAGCGACTCTCCGCCGGGGAGGTTGCAGTCGGCCTCCACCCACATGGACCCGACCGGCTCCCACTGGCCCGCCCGGATCTTCTCCTTCACACGCTCGAACAGCACCGGATACTGCTGCTCCAGCCACTCGTATTGCGACGCCTGGCTGTGCGCGAACACGTACTCCGGATAGCGGTCCATCAGCGCCAGCTGGCTGGCGGTGGTGTGCGCCATCTTCTTCATCGTGATGTCGAGCGGCCAGAACCAGGCGGTGTCGAGGTGCGCGTGGCCGACCGCCGTCACGGTGTGCTTCAGCTCGCAGTTGATCGACCCGAGCGCGTCGCGCACGATGCGCCGACCCCGGGCGATCCAGTCCGGATGGCCGGCCGCCTCGAGGTTGCACACGTCGTTGAGGGCGCGGAGGATGGTGGCGTGCGAGGGGTCTCGCTCGTCCAGCGCGGAGAGCAGGTTCTCGCTGAACTCGAGGTCGAACAGCAGGGCCTGCAGGTCGCGGTCGATCGACGTCAGCGTGCAGGCCTGGACGGTCTCGACCAGCTTCTCGCGGGGCTCCTCGCGGCCCTCGACCCGGCACTGCGGGTTGCGGGTGTAGGCCTGCACGTACAGCTCGATCGGCTCGCCGGCGCGCGCGCTCGTCGAAACGGTGTACCAGGCGTGGAACTCGTCCACGCCGGCCACGGGCGAGCCGTCGACCCACACGGTGCGCTCTCCGCCCACCTCGGGGAAGACCACGGCCTCCTTGCCTTCGAGCTCCGCGGGGATGCTGCCCTTCAGGCGGAACCAGAACGTCTTGTAGGCGGGTCCGTAGCGGTGCCCAGGCTCCACCGGCCTCCACACGCCGGCCTGCGCGGCTCGCTGGTCGGGGTGCGGCGCGTCGCAGAACTCGATCGAGAGCGGGAACCTCTGCCCGAAGACCTTGGGCTGGAGGCTCTGGATGAACTGTTGGACGCGCCGGTGAGTGAGCTGAGTGTGCTTGAGCATGAACCCTCCGCAGGTTTGCCATTTTACCAACCGGTTGTCGGGGAAGTTCGCTGGCGGGCGTGGTAACCTAGAGTCATGGTACGGAAGCCTGCAAGCACCCTGCGGGTGGTGGGGGAGTGCCTCGCTGCGCTGTACCTGCCCGGCGGGCCGAGGGCGTTCGACCCGCCCCGCCGGAGGTGGCGGCTGGCCGAGGCGGCCCTGCGCCGCGTTCCGGACGATCCCCCCGCCGCGCTGGCGTCGGCAGGGCTCCGGGCCGAGGCGCTGCTGGTCTCGGACGCCCGGCTCCTCGGGTGGGCGCGGGCCTCGCTCGAACGGGGGGAGGCGGTCACGGCCGCCTGCGAGGGGTTTCCCTCGCGCTGGCTGGATAGGCTGGGGGCCGCCTGCCCGCCCGCCCTCTGGGTCGCCGGCCGGCTGCCGCGGGGTCCGTTCGTGGGCGGCGTGGGATCGCGGAGGCCGGAGCCCTCCGCGGAGGCGTTCCTGCGGGAGTGCGCTCGCGAGGCGGTCCGTCTGGGGTTCGCGGGCGTGTCCGGCGGCGCCGAGGGCTGCGACGCGGCGTTTGCCGCCGGCGTGCTGGAATCGGGCGGGGACCTGGTCGAGGTCCTGTCGCGCGGCCTGTCGGCGTCGGACGCCGGGGCGCCGGGGTGCAGGGTGTCCGCCGCGCCTCCGGGCGCGCCGTTCACCGTGCCCCTGGCGATGGAGCGGAACGCGCTGATCTACGCCCTGGCGGAGGTCACGGTCGTCGGCGCGGCTCGGCTGGGCCGGGGAGGCGGCTGGACGGGGGCGACCGAGGCGCTGCGCCGGAGGCTCGGCCGGGTGGCGGTGCGCTGGGATCCCGGCGATCCGGCCTGCCGCGCCCTTGCGGGTCTCGGCGCCTTCCCGCTGGCCGACCCCTCGCGCCTTCAGGAGGCGATGCGCCACGAGGGTTGCCAGCCTCCTCTGCCGACGCTGTCCGGAGCCCGGCGGTAAACTGCCCGCCCGGAGACAGCCATGGCGACGGTCCTCATCACGGGCGCGAACGGCGAGATCGGTCACGGGCTCCTGCAGGCGCTGGCCCAGCAAGGCGGGCACCGCGTGGTGGCGCTGGACCTGCACGCGCCGGACGACGGGGTGAGGAGCCTCTGCCACCGGTTCGTGGTCGGCGACATCCTGGACGTGCCCCTTCTGCGGGCGCTGGCCGCCGAGCACGACTTCGACCTGGTGTTCCACTTGGCCGCCCTGCTCTCCACCAAGTCCGAGCGGGAGCCCACGCTCGCGCACCAGGTGAACGTCAACGGCACGCTGAACCTGCTGGAGGTGGCCGTCTCGCTGGCGCGGCGGCTGGGGCGGTCCGTGAAGTTCCTCTACCCCAGCTCGATCGCCGTGTACGGCCTGCCGGACCTCGAGGCCAAGCGGCGGGCGGGCCGGGTCGGAGAAGACGCCTTCCTCACTCCCCGCACGATGTACGGCATCAACAAGCTCTACTGCGAGCAGCTGGGCCGCTACTACGCGCTGTTCTACCGCCAGCTGGACGCCGAGACGCCCCGGGGCAGGGTGGATTTCCGCGGCATCCGCTTCCCCGGGCTGATCAGCGCGGCGACGGTGCCCACGGGCGGCACCAGCGACTTCGCGCCCGAGATGCTCCACCACGCCGCCCAAGGACAGCCCTACGCCTGCTTCGTGAGGCCCGACACCCGGATCCCGTTCATGGCGATGCCGGACGCCGTCCAGGCGCTGATCGGACTGGCGGCCGCTCCGCCCGAGCGCCTGACCCGCCCCGTGTACAACGTCACGTCGTTCTCGCCCACCGCGGCGGAGCTGGAGGCCCTGGTGCGGGCCGCCTTCCCTGACTGGCGGATGACCTACGAGCCGGACCTGAAGCGCCAGGCCATTCTGGACAGCTGGCCCGAGGACACCGACGACTCCGCCGCGAGGTCGGACTGGGGCTGGCGGCCGGACTACGACCTCGACCGGGCGTTCGGGGAGTACCTTCTGCCGGGCGTCCGGCGCCGCTACGGGGCCGCCTGAAGCCCGAAAGGTACACTGCGGCCTCATGAAGTTCGCCGCGCTCCCGTTCAACGCCAGCCCCCAATCCGAGGCCCCGCTCGGCCGCCAGCTGGCCAACTTCGTCTGCGAGAACCTGCGGATGCAGGAGGAGGCCGAGGCGGGCCTCATCAACCTGTTCGTCGAGGTCGACCAGGAGTCCGGCCGGCGCATCGCGATGGCCAACCTGGGCGAGGCGCTCCCCGAGGAGGAGATGGTCCGCCAGATCCTGAGCCAGGGCGAGGTGGACGTCCTGATGGACGGGCTGCTCAGCGGCACCGAGGAGACCGGCTACGAGCTGCAGGCCCGCTTCCACCGGAAGGAAGGCGGCGATCCGACGATCGTGTGCTTCTCCAAGGCGGAGCTGGCCGGGGCGGGCATCTTCGACGCCCTGCGGACCCTGGTCCGGCGCGCGGCGGAGATCGCCGGGCTGGAGCTGGACGAGGAGTCGCCCGAGTTCGGCACCGAGGACCCCGGCGCGTTCCTGAACTTCCTCCGCGGCTACGACGCCCTGCCCTACATCCGGCAGACGCAGGGCCGCATCGTGGAGGAGTACTCGCTCGAGGAGGCGATCGACCGCCTTCTCGCCTCGGCCAAGGCCGACCCGGACTACCTGGCTCCGTACGAGATGCTCGTCGCGCTGGTGCGCGAGTGCGTGCAGCACCGCATGGGGCCGGTGCAGAAGATGGAGGAGGCCCTCAAGGAGCTGGCGCCGCTGGCGGAGGACGACGCCCGGGCCTGGTTCGTGCTGGGCGAGCTGTACGAGGCCACGGGCCGCCTGAACGAGGCCGCGAGCGCCTTCGAGAAGGCGATCGCGATCGAACCGGACGAGCCGGCGTTCCACACCAGGCTGGGCATCGTGTTCCTGCGCCAGGGGATGCCCACGAACGCCGAGCGGAAGTTCCGAAAGGCGATGGAGCTGGAGGACGAGCCGAAGCCCAGCCTGGACTTCCTCGCCCAGGCGCTGACGATGCTCGGCCGCGCGCACGAGGTCCCCGCCCTGTGGCGGGAGCGCGTCGAGCGAGACCCGACCAACGGCCTGCTGTGGGCCAAGCTGGCTCTCTCCCAGCTGCAGGCCGGGGACAAGGCCGGGGCGACGCAGTCGTTCGAGGAGGGCCTGAACCGGGCGGAGAGCCCGCTGATCGTGAAGCGGTACTACGCTAGGGTGCTCGTGGAGGACGGAGACCTCGACCGGGCGCTGGACTTCTACGAGGACTGCCTGGACGAGACGCCCACCGACGTGCAGCTGCTGATCGAGTACGCCCAGGCGCTGGAGAAGGCGAACCGCGAGGCCGACCTGCCCAAGGTCTACCGCGACATCCTCCAGTGCACCCAGGATCCGAATCTGCGGGCCCCGGCCCTCGCCCGCCTGCTCGAGCTGGAGCAGACCAAGCGCACGGACCAGGTGGAGGAAGCCCGCCAAAGGATGGAGCAGGAGCGCTTCGACGAGGCCGTGCGGATCCTCCGACCGCTCCGCAACTGGCTGGCCGACTACTGGAAGCTGTGGGCGCTGCTGTCGGCCGCGTTCAACCGCCTGGGAGAGCACGCCGAGGCCGAGGACGCCGCCAAGCGCCTGATCAGCCTGTACCCGGCGTGCGAGCCGGCCTACGGGGAGCTGGCGACCGCGCTGACCGCGCAGGGCAAGACCGACGAGGCGCTCCGAGTGCTCGCCTTCGCGCGCCAGCAGCTTCCGCAGTCGCTGCCTCTGGCGATCAACTACGCCCTGGCCGCGCACCGGGCCGGCCGGGTGGACGAGGCCCGGCAGCTGGCCCAAGAGATCCTGGAGGCCACGAGGGGCGACGCCGAGATCGCCAGAATCCTCGAGCCGATCTTCGGGTGAGGCGCATGCGCCCGTTCCGGTTCTCGAAGCCGAAGACGCCGGGGTACGGGATCGCAGCCGACTTCTACCTGTCCGTGCTCGCCGGCACGGCCCGCCTGCCGTCGCCCTCCGAGCTGGTCAACCCCAGGGGCGAGGGGGGCGCCGTGCGCGGCTTCCTCGTCCCGGCCTCGCAGGGTGCGGACAAGGCGGCCCTGGTCCGGCCGCTGGAGCGCGGCGCCTACGGGGTGTTCCCGCCCGACCGCCAGACCGCCGTGAGGCTGCTGGTGGTGAGCAAGGAGGAGGCGTTCTTCGACCCCGCGCCGATCCTCCGCAGCCCGCTCGCGTCCGAGCTGGCCGAGGAGGCGCGCATGAGGATCGCGGCCACCTGGACCCTCCTCCAGCTCAGCTTCATCAGCCACCACCCGATGGTTCAGCCCGCGCTGGAGTTCGTGTGCGCGCTGGCGCGGCGGGCGGCCCAGCTCACCGACGGAGTGGTCGCGGACCCGCTGGCGGAGCGGTACCTGCTGCCGGACGACCTGCTCCGGGCGGCGGGACCGGCCGTGTCGGCCGGGGCGCACGTTTCCGTCCGCGCGCGCGGGGAGTCCGCGGGCCTCCGGATCGGCACGCGCGGCATGCGCAAGTTCGCCCTCGAGGAGCTGGAGCTGGCCGAGGTGCCGGAGCGGCTCGCCGGAGTCGCGGAGTCGCTCCTGCTCGCGGTCTGCCAAGAGAGGCTGGACGGCCGCAAGCTGGAGCTCGGCGACCGGGTGGGCGCGGCCTCCTGCCCGCTGCAGGTCGCACCCGGAGGGCTGGACCGGGCGCGCTGGGAGGGCGTTCCGTGTTGGGAGCTGATCCCGGCGGCCACGGGCGCGACCGTCAGGCAGGCTCTGGAGGCTCTCGCGGGGCGGCGACCCTAGGCCGGCAGCCTGGGGTGCGAGTGCACGGTGAACCAGTACTGCACCAGCTGGGTCACCAGCTCCTGGAACCGGTCGAAGTTCACGGGCTTGCGCACGTAGCTGTTGGCGCCCAGCTCGTAGGCCTTGCGGACGTCCTGCTCCTCGTCGGAGAGCGTGAGGATCACGACGGGCAGGCGCTTGGTGGCCGGGTGCGCGCGCAGACGCTCGAGCACCTCGAAGCCGGTGAGCTTGGGAAGCTTGAGGTCCAGGAGGATCAGCATCGGGTAGCGCGCGCCCTCGCGGTTCACCACGCCGTTGGGCCCGAAGAAGTAGTCCACCGCCTCCTGGCCGTCCCGCACCACGTCCAGGTTGACCGGAACCGGGCACTGGGCCAAGGCGCGGACGGCGAGGCGCTCGTCGTCGGGGTTGTCCTCGACCAAAAGGATGGTCCTCTGCTCCTGATCGACCAGCCGCATCGTTGCACCCCCCGGAACCTTCGGACCGGGTTCGCTCTCCCTGCATCCATTATCCTCTCTAGCCGAGGTCCGGCACAACGTGGGCCGTCGGACCTGCCACAATCGGGCTGCGGGGCGCGTAATACCGTTCAGCGAAGGCTTGCTATGGACTCGGCCTACCCCTACCTCTCCCGCATCGTTCGGCCGGAGCAGCTCCACGGTCTCGAGATCAAGGAGCTCCAGGAGGTCGCGCGCGAAGTCCGGCGGGCCATCGTGGACCACGTCAGCCGGACCGGAGGGCACTTCAGCTCGAACCTGGGAACCGTGGAGCTGACCGTCGCGCTCTACTCCGCGTTCCGCCTCCCGCCGGACCAGGTGGTGTGGGACACGGGCCATCAGGCGTACCCCCACAAGCTGCTGACCGGCCGCCTCGCCCGCTTCGGCACGCTCCGCAAGCACCAGGGGCTCAGCGGCTTCCTTCGGCGGGAGGAGTCGGAGTTCGACGCCTTCGGCGCGGGGCACGCCGGCACCGCCATCTCGGCCGCGCTGGGCCTGGCCTTGGCGCGCGACCTGCGCGGCGAGAAGCACCGCGTCGCGGCCGTCACGGGAGACGCCTCCATCGGCAGCGGCATGAGTTGGGAGGCCCTGAACCACGCCGGCGACAGCGGCACCAGCCTGACGGTGGTCCTCAACGACAACCGGATGTCCATCGCGCCGAACGTGGGAGCCCTGACGCAGTACTTCGCCCGGCTGCGCAGCCGCCCGCTCGTGCAGGACCTGGCGCAGAGGGCCAAGGACGTCGCCCAGCGGCTGCCGGGGCCGGTGACCCGCGTGGCCTCGGGCCTCCGCCACGGGGTGACCCACTACTTCGCCCCGGAGCACACAGGAACGATCTTCGAGGAACTGGGCTTCGAGTACATCGGCCCGCTCGACGGCCACGACCTGCCCGTTCTGGTGGAGGTCTTCCGCAACGTGGCCGAGCTGAAGGGGCCGGTGTTCGTGCACGCCCTGACGGTGAAGGGCAAGGGGTTCGAGCTGGCCGAGGAGGACTCGCGCAAGTGGCACGGCGTCGGCCCGTTCGACCCGGAGTCGTGCGAGATGAAGACCAGCAAGGGACCGCGCACCTTCACCCAGGCGTTCTCCGACGCGATGCTGGAGGCCGCCGAGGACCCTGCGGTCGTGGCAATCACCGCCGCCATGCCGGACGGCACGGGGCTGTCGGCGTTCGCGGCCAAGCATCCGGACCGCTACTTCGACGTGGGGATCGCCGAGCAGCACGCGGTGACGGTGGCCGCGGGCATGGCCGCCGGAGGCCTGAAGCCGTTCTGCGCGATCTACTCCACGTTCCTGCAGCGGGCCTTCGACCAGGTTCTGCACGACGTCTGCCTGCAGCGCCTGCCGGTCCGCTTCTTCCTCGACCGGGCCGGGCTGGTGGGGGACGACGGGCCGACGCACCACGGCGCGTTCGACCTGAGCTATCTCGGGCCGATTCCGAACCTGGTGCTGATGGCCCCCCGGGACCCGGACGAGCTGGCCGAGATGGTTCGCTTCGCCGCGGGCTACGGCGACGGGCCGATCGCCGTGCGCTACCCGCGGGGATCGGCGGATCCCAGCCTGCCCGAGTCGCGCGCGCCGATCGCCCTGGGGCGGGCCGAGACTCTGCTCGCCGGGTCGGACGTGACGCTGATCGGTGTGGGCAGCATGGTCGGCGTGGCGTGGTCCGCCGCCATGCGCCTCAGGGAGGGCGGCGTGCAGGCCGGCGTGCTGAACGCCCGCTTCGTCAAACCGATCGACCGCGAGGCGATCCTGGCCTGCGCCCGGTCGTCCCGCGGGCTGGTGGTGCTGGAGGAGAACGTCGGCTGGGGCGGCTTCGGAGAGCGCGTTCGGGAGGCGGTGCAGGAGGCCGGCCTGTCCTGCCCGGTGCGGGTGCTGTGCCTTCCCGACGCGTTCGTCGAGCACGGCCCGCAGGACGTGCTGCGCGCCGAGTGCGGGCTTTCGGCCGACCGGGCGGCGCAGGCCGCGCTGGAGCTGGCAGGGGGCCGAGCCGCCGTGGAGGCCCCGGACAGGGTGAGCAGGAAATGAACGTTCAGGAACCGCTTCCGAAGGAGTACCAAGGGCTGGAGCCCGACGAGCTTCGAGAGAGGATCCAAGCCGCCAAGCGCGCGCTGGGCGGTCGGCTGGTCGTTCTGGGGCACCACTACCAGCGCGACGAGATCATCGAGCACGCCGACTACCGCGGCGACAGCTACAAGCTGGCCAAGGACGCGTCGCGGCACCCCGAGGCCGAGTTCATCGTGTTCTGCGGCGTGCACTTCATGGCCGAGAGCGCGGACATCCTGACGCCCGAGAGCCAGAAGGTGATTCTTCCGAACCTGGCGGCCGGCTGCTCGATGGCGGACATGGCCAGCGCCTTCCAGGTGCGCCGCTGCCTGCGGGAGCTGGAGGGCGTGCTGGGTCCGCTCGAGGGCAAGGTGATGCCGGTCACCTACATCAACTCGGCCGCCAGCCTGAAGGCGATCGTCGGCGAGCGCGGCGGCACCGTCTGCACCTCGACCAACGCGCCCGCGGCGGTGAGGTGGGCGCTGGAGCGGGCCGAGAGGCTGCTGTTCTTCCCCGACCAGCACTTAGGCCGCAACACCGGGGCCGCGCTCGGCTTCGACCCAGACGCCGACATGGCGGTGTGGGACCCCGCCAAGCCCCTGGGGGGCTTGGACCCCGACACCATCCGGCGGAGCCGCTTCCTGCTGTGGAAGGGCCACTGCAGCGTGCACATGCGGTTCACCGTCGAGCAGATCGAGGAGGCCCGCCGGCGCCATCCCGGCGTGCGCGTGGTCGTGCATCCCGAGTGCCGGCGCGAGGTGGTGCAGGCCGCCGACCTCTACGGCTCCACGGAGTTCATCGTGAAGACGATCCGCGCGGGCAAGCCGGGCGACGTCTGGGCCGTCGGGACGGAGATCAACCTCGTGAACCGCCTGGCCGGCGAGCACCCGGAGCAGACGGTGTTCTGCCTGGACCCCGAGGTCTGCCCCTGCTCGACGATGTACCGCATCCACCCCAGCTTCCTCTGCTGGGCCCTGGAGAGCCTGGCGCAGGGCCGGGTGGTGAACCAGGTGAAGGTCCCTCCGGAGATCGCGGCCCCGGCCAGGCTCGCGCTCGATCGGATGCTGGAACTGGCAGGCTGAGCGCGGGGCCGCGATCGGCGATCGCCGGCCCGCCTTCTTCCCGGTCGGACCGGGGCTCTTCGGCCGCCGGCCGTTGGGGCGGGCGGCGCGGCTAAAGAATCCTCGGCCTGCCGGTTGGGCGCC
>CALGMO010000009.1 GCA_937961665.1 uncultured Fimbriimonadaceae bacterium | reverse complement strand
AGTCGCCGCACGGGGCCGAAGTGCTGTTCGGCGACGAGGGGGCATCCGCCGAAGCGACCGAGGAGGGGCTGCGGGTGAGCCTCCCTCGACCGAACGCCGCGATCGGCCTGCGTCTACCCCGCCGGTGAGCCCGGGGGGTGCCCGCCGAGGGACTGGGCCACGGCCAGCACCAGGGTCACGGTGATCGCCGAGAGGATGGTGGTCCAGAACACGCACTCCGCGGCCAGCTCGCTGTCCGCGTCCAGCTCCAGCGCCAGAATGAACGTGTTGACGGCGCTCGGGGCCGCCGAGGCCACCACGAGCATCGCTCCGGGCCAGGGCCACAGGCCGAGCGCCCACACCACCGCTCCCATGGCGAGCGGCATGCCGAGCAGCTTCAGCGCCAGCACCGGCCCGACGCGGCGCCAATCGGGCCACCGCACGCGCGTGGCCAGCTGGGCGCCGAGCGTCATCAGCGCGACCGGCACCAAGCCGCCCGCGATCGAATCCAGCGAGTACTGAACCGGACCGGGAAGATGCCAATCGCCTGCCTTCAGGGCGAGCGCCAGCCCCAGCGACGCGAAGAGCGGCGTGCGGACGTATTCGGCGAGGGCCTGGCGGATGCCTCCGTTCGCGGACGCG
This sequence comes from uncultured Fimbriimonadaceae bacterium, assembly GCA_937961665.1. Taxonomy (GTDB): domain Bacteria; phylum Armatimonadota; class Fimbriimonadia; order Fimbriimonadales; family Fimbriimonadaceae; genus UBA8783. Next base: position 18,355 of record CALGMO010000009.1, on the reverse strand, counting down.
AGGAGCAGGTAGCCGCCCAGCCACATCGAGATGTTGCTGACGAGAAGCACCAACGCCTGCACCGCCCCGCCGGCCGGCCCGTAGGCGCGCTCGGCCAGAGGGATGCCGAAGTTGCCGCTGTTGAATACGGCCGACGCGAGAACCAGAACCGCCGCGCTTCCCAACGCCACTCGCCGCCTGCGCAGGTAGATCCACACCGGTGCGCCGAGCAGCAGCGTGCCGCAGACCATGGCGCCGATCACCCAGCCCATCTGGCCCCAGGTGAGGTCGCTCTTGGCGACCCTCGCCACCATGAACGCCGGCATGAACACGTTGACCTGCAGCGCCGTGAGGGTGGACATCGCCAGAGGCCGCTTGCGCTCGAGGGCGAAGCCGCAGGCCGCGATGAGCAGGATCGGCAGAACGACGTCCCAGAAGAGGAATGGGAACTGACTGAGGAACGGCAACAGGACGAACCCACCTCCGCGCGGGAGGTTCTCAGGTTACCCTTCCAGCCCGTACTCCGCCCAACTGGAAGGCGTTTCCCAGACGCGCACACGCTCGAGCACGGCCTGGCCCGGCTCGATCCGGTACACCGGAGCGCCATCGTCCCCGAGAGGCCCCTCGAAGCCGTCGCGCAGGACCTCCGTGATCGCGAGGAACAGGTGCCGGGCGATCACCTCGGTGGTCGGCGGCTCCTCGAACACGAGGACCCCTTCGGGGTAGAGGCGCTCCAGCTCCGGCAGCAGCGGCTCGTCCCGATGCACCGCCAGGCTGTGGTCGAACCGCTCCACGATCGGCTTGACGGCGTGCTTCAGCGCCTTGAAGTCGAGCACCATGCCGTTGGCGTCCAAGCGCTCTCCGCGGATCACCACCTCGATGGTTCGCGTATGGCCGTGCGGGAAGCGGCAGCGCTCAGGATGGCCCGTCAGCATGTGGCCGCTCTCCACGGTGAACCGCTTGCACACCCGGAAGACCGGCATGCTCAGGGCTGCTCCTTGCGTCTCAGGACGATCCTGTGGGACTGGTCGACCTCCAAGATCGAGGACAGCGTCAGCGTGCGAGGGTCGACCTGCAGGCGCAACGGCTTGAAGAGTCCCGCCTCCATCGGGTCGTTGTCGGCCTTCTTCCTCAGCTCTCCGACGCGCTCCGGCTCGAGGATCAGCGTGGTGCCCTCCAGACGCCAGCGGCCGTCGACGGATGCCGGGGACAAGAGGTTCGACGTGAACGTGCCGTTCTTCCTCAGCTCCAGCTCCGCGGTCAGCATCGAGTTGAGGATGTTCTGCTGGAGCTGCGTCTGCAGGTCGGCTCTTCCCGGCGAGGTTTCGAACCTGGCCGTGTACGTCCCGACGAGCCGGTCCTCCAGACTGCCGTGGCAACCGAGCAAGACGGCCGGGAGAATCGCCAGTGGGAGCACCGAGCGACCCGCAACCATGGCTCCATTTTGGCCCAGACCGCCCCATCGCAGAGGGACGTGGGCCGGCGGCTCACTCCTTGCGCCGAAAGGTCATCGACATCTGCCCGGCGTTGGCCTGCTTCGCCTTCAGCGTCAGCGTCGACGGGTCGACCTCGAACTCCATGGGCTTGTTCATCTCGCCCGCGTTGGGCGGCAGCTTGCCGCGCGCGGCGGCCTCGGTTCGCAGCTGATCCGGCGTCATGCCCATGATCGTTTCCGCCTTCAGCTCCAGCTTGGTGCCGTCCAGCTTCCAGGTGCCTCGAATGGGCATGGCCATCAGCGACATCTCGAACGTCTTGTCCTCCTTCAGCTGCAGGGTGGTGGAGCCGCCGAGCATCTGGGCGAAGTTGCGCGCCATCTGCGAGGCGGCGTCGTTGGCCGCCCCTGCGGGCTCCTCGAACGAGGCGGTGTAGGTCCCGACGAGCTTCTTCTCGAGGCTGCCGGAGCAACCGACCGCGAGCAGAAGGACGAGTGCTGCCAAGGCTTGCAGAAGGCGGCGTTCCATGGCGACAGTATGCTCCCTAGAAGATGCCCTTCGTCCGGACGACCCGGAACACGTCGCCTCGCTTCGTCTTGGTCCGCCACTCCTCGTCCTTTTCGTCCCCAACTTCCTTGCCCTGCGGGCCGATCAGGCGGCAGCCGGGTACGGGCTTCAGGACCAGCTCCTCTCCCGCGAGCGAGCGGATCGCGGCGCTCGCCAGGCGGCCCTCGCTCCAGCCCAGGTCCACCTCGAAGCCTCCTCTGGCGCGCAGGCCGCGCACCGCGCCCTGGGGCCAAGCGGACGGCAGGGCCGGCAGAAGCTGGAGCCAGCCGTCGTGGGACTGCAAGAGCATCTCCAGGATGCCGGCGGCGCCGCCGAAGTTGCCGTCGATCTGGAACGGCGGATGGGCGTCGAAGAGGTTCGGATACAGGCCGCCGCCGTCGACCATGTTGTAGCCGGTCGTGCCCGTGGGCTTGAGAAGGCTCTGCACGAGGCTGTAGGCGCGCTCTCCGTCGTGCAGCCTCGCCCAGAAGTTGATCTTCCAGGCCATCGACCAGCCGGTGCTGACGTCGCCACGCGCCTCGAGGGACTTTCGCGCGGCCGCGAAGAGGCCAGGTGTGCGGCGGGGGCTGACCAACCGTCCGGGATGCAAGCCCACCAGGTGCGAAACATGGCGGTGCTGGGGCTCCACCTCCTCGAACTCCTCCGCCCACTCCATCAGCCTGCCGTCGCTGCCCACCTTGGGCATGGCGAGCCGCTCCTGCGCCGAGCGGACGCGATCCACCAGCTCGCTGCGGATGCCCAAATCCCGGGCGGCCAGCAGGGTGTTCTCGAACGTCTCCCAGATCAGCATCTGGTCGATGGTCGGCCCCATGCTCATGCTCACGATGGATCCGTCTGGGGCGCGGAACGAGTTCTCGGGCGAGGTGGCCGGTCCGCTGACGAGCCTCCCCGTCCTAGGGTCTTCCACGAGCCAACCCAGGCAGAACTCCGAGGCGCCGTCGAGCAGCGGCCAGATCCGCTTCAGGTAGCGGCGGTCGCGGGTGAACGCATAGTGGTCCCACAGGTTCAGCGTCAGCCACGGACCGCTCGTGGGGGTCATCCCCCAGGACGGATGCTCGCCCGGCGAGGTGAAGCCCCAGACGTTGGTGATCGTGTGGACGGTCCACCCGCCGGCGCCATAGTGCACCCGGGCGGTGCGGGATCCCGGCTCCACCAGGCTCTCCACCAAATCGGCAAAGGGAAGGAAGCACTCCGGCAACCCCGCCGGATCGGGCAGCCAGTAGTTCATCTGGACGTTGATGTCGGTGTGGTAGTCGCCGTTCCACGGAGTCTGGATCGTGTCGGCCCAGAGCCCCTGGAGGTTGGCGGGCAGGCTGCCGGGTCTGGACGAGGAGAGCATCAGATAGCGGCCGTACTGCACGAACAGCGCCGCCAAGGCGGGGTCGGGCTCTCCCCGCGCGAAGCGCCGCAACCTCTCATCGGTCGGAAGTCCGCTCGCCTCGCTCCGTCCGAGGTCCAGGCGGAGGCGCCGGAACAGCCTCCGGTGGGCGAGGGTGGCGCGTCGCTTGAGAGTCGCGTAGGGAAGCCCAGCGGCGGCGTCCAACTCCGACCGGGCAGGCTCTCGCATCGGGTGGCCCAGCCGCGGGCCGCTCGTCGTCAGCGAGAAGTCGGTCCGAGCGGCGAGCAGGACGGTGACCGAGCGGCCGCTGGCCGTCAGGGAGTCGCCGTCCGCTCGGACCGTCCCTCCCTCGGCGATGGCCCTGACCCGCACCACGTACCGCATGCCCGCGCCGCCCGCGCCGTCGGGCAGGGCCCCGGACATCTTGAGCGCCCCGTCGGCGGCGGCTCTGGTGTGGAAACGCTCCGGCCGGTCCAGCCGGACCCTGATCTGGAAGGGCCGACCGTCGGCGGATGCGGTTCGGACGACCAGCACGTGGTTCGGCGCGGACGAGAAGACCTCCCGGCGGAAGGCCCTCGCGCCGACCAGAAACTCCGACGCGGCGACGCCCGTCTCCAGGTCGAGCCACCGTCGGTAGCGTCCCTCCGAGGTCTCGCCGGGGTTCTCCGCGGAGAGCTCCAGATGCAGGTCGCCCAGAGTTTGGTAAGACCCGTACGGAGCGTTGGCCGCGTTGCCGTAGCTGCTGCCGGGACCTTTGCACACCAGCGAGCGATTGGCCAGCTCTTGGGCCTCGCGATACCGGCCCTCGAACAGCAGTCGCCGGATCTCTGGCAGCGCCTGGAGCGCCTCCGGGTTGTCGGCGTCCATCGGAGAGCCGGACCAGAGGCTGATTTCGTTGATCTGGATCCTCTCGGTGCGCGTTCCCCCGAAGACCATGCCGCCCAGGCGACCGTTGCCGACGGGCAGAGCCTCGATCCACTGGGAGGCCGGTCGGGAGTACCACACCGTGGTCGCAGGATCGAAGGAGGGCGGGGCCATCGGGAGCGGGAGCATGGCCGTTCATACCCCCGGCTGTCGCGAGAGGGCTATGGATTCCTTGCACACAAAGTGCATTCCGATAGTAGAATACAGGGAATGGTCACGGCGATGGTGCTGGTGGGAGCGCTCCTGAGCGACCCGGGAGCCTGGTGGGACAACGAGCTGCAGTTCCGATCGGACGACCCCAAGTTGCACGTCCGGCGATCCGAGCATTTCCGCATCCTTTGGGGCCGCGGCGAAGGAGAGGGCGGCGTGGCCGCGGACTTCGATCGGGTGACCGAGCAGCTCGCGCAAGGGAACCTGCAGATGCTGGAGCAGGTCTGGAGGGTGTTCCACGGCCCGAACGGGCTCGGGTTCCCCGTGCCGTCGCAGCCGATCGACCCCGCGAAGCGGGACGGCAAGCGCTACCGGGCGAACCTCTTGATGAACAACACCGGGATCTGGGAGGGCGGCGCCTGGGGATCGATCGACGATCGCCAGCTGCCGCTGTTCGCCTTGCCTCCCACGTACCTCGGGTTCGACCCTCCCTCGGGTGCGACCCCGCACGAGTACGGGCACACGGTGCAGATCAACGCCGCCGGGTTCAACGACACTCCTTGGGACGGCATGTGGCACGAGGCTGGCGCGAACTGGCTCATGCTGCAGTTCAACAACGGCTACCCCGGTCCGGGCGGCGTCGGGAACCAGCCGTACCTCAGCCTTCCGCACGGCCGGAACTACTACGACGCCTGGCAGCTGTTCGAGGTGCTGCGGGAAGATCCCAGGTTCGGCAGCCGCTTCCTGGGGCGCCTCTGGTCCGAGGCCCGCGGCAGCAAGGCCAAGGGCGCGGAGTACATCTTCGACGCGATCGTGCGGCTGATGCCGAAAGGGATCCCCGACCCCTACAACGAGCTGAAGGATCTGATGGGTCGAAACGCCGCCCGCGCGGTCACCTGGGACTTCCAGCGAGGACCTTTCTTCCGCATGCACAGCCCCCGGACCTCGGATCCGCTTTCGGAGATGTACCGGCGGGCCTACACCGAGCTGGAACCGATGCCCGGCAAGCCCGGCTGGTACCGCGGACCGTTCTCCCAGGCGCCGATGCAGGGCGGTTACAACATGGTGCCGATCGAGCTGGTCGGCAAGGGGCGGCGCGGAGGGTACAAGGTGGGGGTCGACTTTCGGCCGCTCTGGGATCCATCCCGCCGGTCGGACTGGCGGGCGACCTTGGTGGCGGTTTCGGACGACGGCCGGCCCCGCTACTCGCCAGCATGGAACGGCGGTCGGAACGCGATCGTTCTGTCGGCCGACGAGAACCGGCTCTACCTGGTGGTCTGTGCCACGCCCGACTTCCTGCCCTTCGAGGGCTTCTCCCGCCCGAAGCCGACCGAGCCCGTTCTGCAGCCGCAGGCCTACACGGTCTCCTTCTTCGACACGAAGGCCCGCCCGTGGAACTCCAAGCCCGCCCCGCCGGCGGGAGTCGAGGGCCGTCGGCACCCGAACGGTGGAGGCTTCGTGGCCTCCACGGCCACCGTGGCTCCCAGCGCCTACGTCGGGCCCGAGGCGATGGTGTTGGATCGGGCGCGCGTCGAGGGATCGGCGCGCGTTGCCGGCCGCGCCGTGGTTCGCGGCGAGGCCGTGGTCGCTGACCGCGCCGTGGTGTCGGACCATGCGCTGGTGCAGGACCGGGCGCAAATCCTCGGTCGGGCCAAGGTGCGCGATTGGGCCACCGTCGGCGGCGCCTGGAGGATCCAGGATGACGCGAGGGTTCTGGAGCGCGCGTTCCTGCTCGACCGCGGGGAGGCGCGCGACCGCGCCACCTTGCAGGGGGTCGTGGCCGACTACGGCGGGGCGGTCGTGAGCGGCTACGCCAGCAAGCAGGGCGACTGCGCCAATTCCGCGAACATCGATCGCCAGGCGCTGATGTGCTGGGTCTGGGGCATCGACCAGAAGTACGCCGACTCGCAGCCCGACACCGGCGCGCTCTACGCCGGCTACGACTTCGAGAAGCCCTCTCCGATCTTGGCGAGAGACCGCTTCGGCCTGGTGCACGGGTTCCTCGTCGGGGGAGCGTCGGTTCGGCCTTGCACGGATCCGCGGAGAGGGCGCGTTCTGGCGCTGGACGGCAAGGAGGCGGCGGTGGAGCTGCCGAAGTCGGCGACCGACATGCGGGAGGCCACCTACGCGCTGTGGTTCCGCTGGCAGGGCGGTCCTTCCACTCTGCTGCGCCTGAAGGGCCGGGGCGAGGACCGGCTGACGCTGGCGGCGGCCGACGAGCAGGGCCGCGTGGCGGCCGTGGCCAAGGCCGGCCCGGACTCCCTGAGGCTGGTCGGCCCCAAGGCCGTGCCGGGCCGGTGGACGCACCTGGCCGTCACGTTCCGCGACGGGGTGGTCGAGCTCGCCGTCGACGGCCGGACGGTCGCTGCGGCCCGTTCGCCGATCACCCCGGACCGCTTCTGGGCAGAGGCCCCCGCCGAGGGCGGGGCTTGGCTCGGGCGCGGGTTCTCGGGCCAGATCGACGACTTCCGGTGCTACGTGGTTCCTCGCTCGCCGGAACAGCTGGCGGCTCTCGCGCGCGATGTCTCGAAGCGGGATGCGGGCTTGGTGGCCGCGGACCCGTCGACTGTGTCGGCCTTCCGCCCGGGCTGGCTCGTTTCTCCCCGGATCGTGCGCGGTCCGGCGGTGATGCTTTCGGCGACGAGGCCGCCGAAGGCCCCGGCTTGGCTCGAGTACCGCTTCGACCGCTCCGACGGAGCGACCAGCGGCTGGATCAGCAGCAACCGCTGGTTCGATCCCGGCGTCCGTCCCGGCCGTCGGTATCGCTACACGGTGTGGTCCCGCACGGCACCGGGCCAGAAGCCGGTCCCGTCGCCTTCCGTGGAGGTCGCGGTGCCGGCCGATCGGCAGGCCCCCCAAGGTCTGCGCTTCGCAAGGGAGCCGCGGGGAGTCTCGGACGGCGCCATCGCGATGGAGGCCGGGCCGGTTGAGGATCGGGACGCCACGGTGGAGTACCTGTTCCGCAGAGAGGACGGCGCGCAATCCGGCTGGCAGGCCAGCCCGTTCTGGACCGACCGCAGCGCCAAGGCGGGCGCCAGCCACCGCTACGCCGTGCAGGTTCGGGACGGCTTGGGCAACGTGTCCGCGCCGGTGCCGTGCAAGGCGGCCGCGGTCGCTCGCGACGACACCCCGCCGGCCCGCTACGTCCTCGGCGAGTGGCGGACTCGGCCGATCGCTCTGCTGGACAACCGCGTGCTGATGCGCGCCATGGACGTCGCGGGCAGGGACGGGTGCCCCAAGATCGAGGACGGGCCCGTGGAATACCTCTTCGAGTCGGTGGACGGTCGGCACTCCAGCGGCTGGATTCGGGAGCCGGTGTGGCAGACGCCGCCTTTGCCGGACGGAGACTACGCGTTCCGGTTCAAGATCCGAGACCTTTCGCCGCAGCGCAACGAGACCGGGTGGAGCGCCGCCGAGCCCGTGCGGGTGAGTCCGCTGACCGGGTACCACCGGTTCCCGCTGGGTCGAGTGGCCGGCCTCGCGGAGGGAACGCTCGTGGAAACCACGGCCACCGTCGTCCAAGTGAACCCGGACTCCTATGTTCTGGAAGACTCGGGAGCGCGGATCGTCGCGACGAACCGGGCTCGAGCGTGCAAGACGGACGGGTCGCTCCTCGGCAGAAGGGTGAGGGTCCAGGGCTGCGCCTGGAGGGTCGCCGGCGAGCGACGCCTCGTTTGGTGCGACCTTCAGCCTGAGTGAGGCCCCGGGCCCGAGCCCACGGGGCCGGGACCGTCCCGCTGGGGCGGTCCCGGCCATCCGCATAGTGGGCGGTGCTTCAAGACCTTCTGCGCGGCAGAACGGATCGGGTCGTTGAGTGGCTGGCCTCAGGCGGAGACCCGAGGGCGAGCGCTCCCGACGGAGCGCCTCTGATCGTCTGGTGCGCCTACTACGGCGATGTCACCGCCGTGCGGCTCCTGCTGGACCGGGGTGAGTCGCTCGCGACGCTCGGGCCGGACCTCGGCCTCCATGGCGCAGCCTTCCACGGCCACTGGCGCTTGGTGGAGTTCCTGCTGGAGCGGGGCGCGGACCCCAACTTCGCAGACTCGGAGACGGGAGAGACGCCGCTGCATTCGGCGCTGACCAAACGGAACCGCGCGGCCGGCGAGGCGGCCGCGGAGGTGCTGCTGCGCGCGGGGGCCGACCCCAACCGGCGCACCGTCCCCGGTCGCGACACCGGCGCGTTCCTGCGGGATGCGCGCACCCGGGGCGAGACCCCGTTGCACCGCGCCGCGGCCTTCGCGACGCCCAGGACGATCCGACTCCTCTTGGACGCCGGCGCCGACCGGGAGGCGCGGGACGCGAACGGCGACACGCCCCTCTCCTGGGCGAGCTGGGCCCTGCGGACCGCCGAGGTGGTCGACCTGCTCTGCTACCCGCCGCACCGCATCCGACCCGAGGCCGTCCGGAAGTCGGTCGGTCGCGAGGGACCGGTGGGCGACGCTCCCTGGGAGCTAGGCGAGCCCTAACCCGGCTGGCCGTACCGGTTGTGGTACCGGTCGTACCACTTTTCGGCCTCCTCGGGGTCCAGCGGCTTGGGGGTGCCGATCTGCATCGCCAGGTGAACCGTCTTGGCGACGTCCTCGGTCATCACGGCCGCCTTCAGGGCCGCCTTCGGAGAGGGTCCCCAGGCGAACACGCCGTGGTTGCCCATCAGGATCGCGGGCGCGCGGTTGCGGTAGCGAAGGATGGCCTCGCCGATGTGCTCCCCCTCGTTGTCCACATACGGCGCGCAGGGGATCTCCGCTCCGAACTCGTCGGCGATCGCCGTGAGGCACAGCGGGATCGGTCTGCCGACCGCGGCGAACGCCGTGGCATAGTTGCTGTGCGTGTGGATGACGCCGCGCACGCCCTCGAGGCGGCGGTACAGGAACAGGTGGTGGGGAAGGTCGACGCTCGGTCGGTACTTCGAGTCGACCACCTCTCCGGTCGCCACGTCCACTTCGACGAGCGCCTCGGGGGTCAGGGCGTCGTAGTCCATGCCGCTCGGCTTGATCACCATACGCCCGCTCTCCGGGTCGTAGCCGCTGGCGTTGCCGGAGTGCATCGTGACGAGCCCGCAGGCCGGGAGCATCTTGTTGGCCCAGCAGACCTCCTCGCGGAGCTGGGCAAGGCGATCGCTCGTGGAACCAGACATGGCCCATTGTGTTCCCGGTCGGTAAGCTTCTGCACGCGCGGGAGGGCGCGATCGAGATGGATCGACGGAGATTCCTCGGAGGATTGGCGGCGTCCGGTCTGGCGGCGGGCCTCGGGACGGAAGCGCGTGCGGCTCGGCCCGAGGGACCGCGCGGCGCGACGTTCGACGCCTCGGACTTCGGCGCGCTGGGCGACGGCCAAGCGGACGACTCCGCCGCTCTGCAGAGGGCCATCGACGCCGCGGCCGGGGGCGGGGGCGTCGTATGGCTCGGGCGGGGGGCCTACCGTCTCCGATCGCCGATCACCCTGCGTCCGGGCGTGACGCTGCGGGGAACGTTCGGCAGCGTGCCGGCCCACAACGGGTTCCGCGACGCCGGTCTGCCCAAGCCGGGCGACACAGGGACCGTGCTGCTGGCGGATTGCGGTGCGGGCTCGGAGGAAGGACCCGCGCTGATCACGGTGGAGACCAACGCCACGCTCGCGGGCTTGTGCGTGCACCACCCCGCCATCCGCACGGACGAGGAGCCGAGGCCGCACCCCTACGCCGTCGCCCTCCGCGGAAAGAACCCCGCGGTGGTGGACGTGGAGCTCCTGAACCCTTACCAGGGCATCGACGCCTCGCAGAACGAGCGGCACCTGATCCGCAACGTCCACGGCCAGCCGGTCCGCCGGGGCGTGTTCGTGGACGCCATCTACGACATCGGCCGCATCGAGAACGTGCACTTCAACCCCTGGTACAGCATGAACCCCAAGCTGTTCCATTGGCAGATGGAGCACGGCGAGGCGTTCGTGTTCGGCCGCACCGACTGGCAGTACGTTCTGAACACGTTCTGCTTCGGCTACTCGGTCGGCTACCGGTTCGTCGAGACGAAGAACGGGGTCTGCAACGGCAACTTCCTGGGCATCGGCGCGGACGACTGCTGGACGGCGATGGTGGTGGACCAGTGCGCGCCGATGGGCCTGCTGGTGACCAACGGCGAGTTCGTCTCGTTCCACGGCCCCGACCCGACCATGATCGAGGTTCGATCCACGAACACCGGCACGGTGCGCTTCTCGAACTGCGCCTTCTGGGGGCCTTGCCGGCAGATCGCGAAGATCGCCGGCAAGGGAGTGGTCGGCTTTTCGGACTGCACCTTCGTCCAGTGGGACTTCCCGCGCCGCGGCACCCCGGCGATCCAAGCCGAAGGAGAGGGCATGCTGTTCGTGCGGGGCTGCTCGTTCCAGCAGGCAGGGGTCGGTCTGCGGGTCGGGCCGGGGCTGGCCGGGGTCTCCGTCGAGGGCAACCTCGGACCCGCCGGATTCGTTCTGAGACCGGAGGGACGAGCCGGACCTCAGGGGGTGAACGGGTAAACTGAATCTTCCATGGCACGCCGCGAACGGGAAGACTGGCCCTGGACGATCGACGACGATCTGCGCGCCCTCCGCGACGAGCTGACCACGGCCGGACGAACGGTCGTGCGGAGGAGGGTTTGGGAGCCCCGCGTGGACCTGTTCGAGCAGGAGGACGGATTCACCCTGAAGGCGGAGATCGCCGGGGTTCGGGGCGAGGACATCCAGCTCTCGTACACGCCGGATGAGCGGACGCTGACGATCAAGGGCGTCCGCCACGAGGAGACCGTCGGGCGCAGGGGCGTGCGCTGCTACCAGCTCGAGGTGTACTACGGCGAGTTCGAGCGAGAGGTCGAGCTCCCCGACTGCCCGATCGACGTGGACGGCATCCGCGCCCAGTACCGGAACGGCTTCCTGATCGTGTTCGTGCCCAAGATTCGGGTAGCGTGCTCCGAGAGGATGGACCTGCAGGATGCCTGAAGTGGATCTGCCCATCGAGGAAGAGAACGTTCCGCCGGAGGAGGGCCAGCCGGTCGTCGCCAAGGGCGATGAGGAGCAGGGCGAGTCGACCGATGCCCGGCCCGAGATCCCCAACGTTCTCAGCATCCTACCGTTGCGCGACTCGGTGATCTACCCGATGCTCATCGCGCCGCTCAGCGTGTCGCGAGAGTCGAGCGTGCAGCTGATCGACGAGAGCGTGGTGGGCAACGACCGGATCATCGGCGTGGTCGCCCAGAAGGACCCCCAGACCGACCAGCCGGGCTTCGACGACGTGTACCAGGTCGGCTGCGCGGTCATCATCCGGACGCTGGTGAAGCTCCCCGAGGGAATCCGGATGATCGTGCAGGGGGTGGTGCGGTTCCGCATCGTCGAGCGGATCCAGGAGACTCCGTACCTGCGCGCGCGCATCGAGGTGATCGAGGAGCCGCCTCCGCCGGAGGACAAGGCGGAGGAGATCGAGGCGCTCCGGCGCACGGTCGCCGCGCTGTTCCAGCAGGCGCTCAAGCTCAGCCCGAACATGCCGGACGAGCTGCAGGCGCTGACGCAGGCGGTGCAGGAGACCAACGTGATGGCCGACCTCGTCGCGGCGCACGTCCAGCTGCCGGTCGCCGAGAAGCAGGAGCTGCTGGAGACCGTCGACCTGGTGGAGCGGCTGCAGAAGCTGGTGCGGATGCTCGGCCGGGAGGTGCGCGTGCTCGAGCTGACCAGCAAGGTCCAGCGCGAGGTCAGCTCGGAGCTGAGCAAGTCGCAGAGGGACTACTACCTCCGGGAGCAGCTGAAGGCGATCCAGCGCGAGCTGGGGGAGACGGACGACCGCGGCGTCGAGCTGGAGGAGCTGTGGGCCAAGATCCAAGAGGCCGGCATGCCCCAGGAGGCGCTCCGCGAGGTGACCCGGGAGTTCGACCGCCTGAAGCGCATCCCTCCCGGCTCGCCCGAGTACACCGTCGCGCGGACGTACATCGACTGGATGGTCGCCCTGCCTTGGAACAAGGCCACCGAGGACAACCTGGACCTGAACCAGGTCAAGGCCGTGCTCGATGCGGACCACTACGGCCTGGACAAGATCAAGGAGCGGATCCTCGAGTTCCTGGCCGTCCGAAAGGTCAAGACCGACGGGCCCGTTCGCCAGCCGATCCTGTGCTTCGTCGGCCCCCCCGGGGTGGGCAAGACGTCTCTGGGTCGGTCGATCGCGCACGCCATGGGCCGGAAGTTCGTGAGGATCAGCCTGGGCGGCGTGCGCGACGAAGCGGAGATCCGGGGGCACCGCCGCACCTACGTGGGGGCTCTGCCGGGCCAGATCATCCAGGGCCTCCGCCGCGCCGAGTCGCAGAACCCGGTGTTCATGCTCGACGAGATCGACAAGCTGGTCAGCGACTTCCGGGGCGACCCCTCGTCCGCCCTGCTGGAGGTGCTGGATCCGGAGCAGAACTCGTCGTTCCGCGACCACTACATCGACGCGCCGTTCGACCTCAGCCGGGTGTTCTTCATCACGACGGCGAACCGGCTGGACACCATCCCGATGCCCCTTCGCGACCGGATGGAGGTCATCGAGCTGGGCGGCTACACGGAGGAGGAGACGTTCCAGATCGCCGTGCGCCACCTCATCCAGAAGCAGATCGAGGAGCACGGCCTCCGGCCCTCCCAGATCCAGTTCCGTCCCGACGCCCTGCGCACCCTGATCCGCAGCTACACGCGGGAGGCCGGCGTGCGCAACCTGGAGCGCGAAATCGCGAGCGTCGTGCGGAAGGCCACGCGGCAGTTCGCCGAGAACCGCCGATCGAAGTTCGTGGTGACGCCGCGCACGCTGCAGAGCGCGCTGGGAGCCCCGCGCTACCTGCACGAGGAGGTGTTGGAGAGGCGACTCGTGCCCGGCGTGGCGGTCGGTCTGGCTTGGACGCCGACCGGTGGCGATGTGCTATTCATCGAGAGCGTGCGGATGCCGGGCACCAAGGGGCTGATCATCACGGGCCAGCTGGGGGACGTGATGAAGGAGAGCGTGACCGCCGCGCTGAGCTTCGTGCGCAGCCGCGCCGATCGGCTCGGATTGTCGCCGGAGGCCTTCGAGAAGTCGGACATCCACGTGCACGTGCCGGCCGGCGCGGTGCCCAAGGACGGCCCGAGCGCGGGGGTGACGATGCTCACGGCCCTTGCCTCGCTTCTCACGGGTCGGTGCGTCAAGGAGCGGTTGGCGATGACCGGCGAAATGACGCTCACGGGCCAGGTGTTGCCGGTGGGCGGCATCAAGGAGAAGGTTCTGGCGGCGCACCGAGCGGGGGTGCGGGAGATCATCCTGCCGGAGGACAACGAGAAGGACGTTCGCGAAGACGTTCCGCCGGAGATCCGCAAGGAGCTCCGATTCCACTTCGTCAGGACCGCCGACGAGGTGCTGAGGATCGCCCTGGGCATCTCGCTCGAGGAGCCGGAGGGTTGCTGCTGATCGGCGCGTTCCGGGCGGCCTAGACGAGCGGGAAGAGCCGCACGCGGCCCTTGGCGTCCCGGTGTCGCTCGAAGCGCACCTCGTAGACGTCCTCCAGGACGCCGTCGGTCAGGACGTCGCCGATCGGGCCCTGGCGGACGATGCTGCCGCGGTGGAGCAGGCAGCCGTCGGTCGCGACCAGCGCCGCCAGGTTCAGGTCGTGCACGGCGGCCACGACGCAGGCTCCCCGCGCCGCCTGCTCCCGCACGAGCCGCACGGCAGCCATCTGGTGCCCGATGTCCATGTGCGACGTGGGCTCGTCCATCAGCAGCACCGGCGCCTTCTGGGCGAGGGCGCGGGCGATGAGCACCCGCTGCTTCTCCCCGCCGCTGAGCTGCGTCACCGGCCGTTCGGCGATCTCCAGGCAACCTGCGAGCCCCATGGCCTCCTCCGCGGCGGCGTGGTCCTCCGGGGTGTCGAGAAGCCCCTCGGAGTGCGGCATCCTGCCCATCAGCACCACCTGCCGCACTGTGAAGGCGAACGATAAGGGCTCCTCTTGCGGTACGAAGGCGAGCAGCCGAGCCAGCTCGGCGAAGTCCAGATGCCCCACGTCGCGCCCGCACACCTCCACGCGGCCGCCCAGCGGCGGGAGGGTCTTGGCGATGGTCTTCAGGAGCGTGGACTTCCCGCTTCCGTTCGGCCCCAGCAGCGCCAGCACCTCGCCGGGCCGCACGTGGAGATCGATCCCGTCCAGAACCCTGCGCTCCGGATAGCCGCAGGCGAGGCCGACGCACCGGACCGAGGCTTCAGCCGATCCGCTCATCGGCCACCCCGCTGCTGAAGGCGTTGAACATGCGCGAGTAGGCTCCGCCGCTGGCCAGCAGCTCCTGGTGCGTGCCGGATTCGACCACCTCTCCCTTGCGGAGCATCACGAGGCGGTCGGCGCGGGCGGCGGTCGTGAGCCGGTGCGCGATCATCAGGGTGGTGCGGCCCGGCAGGATCTCCTCGAGGGCCTCCTGAACGGCCTTCTCGCTCACCGCGTCGAGGTTGCTGGTGGCCTCGTCCAACAGCAGGATCCTGGGCTTTCGGACCAGCGCGCGGGCGATCGCGATGCGCTGCATCTCGCCTCCGCTGAGCCGGATGCCGCGCTCGCCCAGGGGCGTGTCGTAGCCCTGGGGCATCTGCTCGATGAACGGCTCGGCGTGCGCCGCGCGGGCGGCCTCGCGCACCTCCTCGTCCGTGGCGTCGGGCGCCCCGAGCCGGATGTTCTCCGCGATGGTCCCGGCGAAGAGGAACGTCTGCTGCGGCACGACGCCGATCTGCGAGCGGAGCCACCGCACATCCAGCTCGCGGAGATCCACGCCGTCGAAGAGGATCCTGCCCTCGGTCGGCTCGTAGAAGCGCAGGAGCAGGTCGGCGATCGTGCTCTTGCCGGAGCCGCTCGGGCCGACCAGCGCCAGGCACTGGCCGGGTTCGATGGCGAACGACACGCCCTCCAGGGCGCGGGTTCCGTCCGGGTAGACGAAGCCGACGTCGAGGAACTCGATGCGCCCCTTGGGGTTGTCCAGCCGGAGCCGCCCCGGGCTCTGGACGGTCTCCTCGGGAACGTCCAGCACCTGGCCGTAGATGCGGTCGGCAGCGGCCTGCACCTGGCCGTAGGTGTTGTTGACCGAGCCCAGGTTGCGGAAGCCCTGGTTGATGACGTCCATGGCCAGGATGAGCGCCGCGAGGTCCGCCACATGGAGCGAGCCGCGCATGGCCAGCACCCCGCAGAGTAGCAGCACCGCCGCCAGCGCGGTCGCGCCGATGAACTCCACGAGGGGCCGCAGGGAGGCAAGGCGCCGCACCGCCCGCATCTGGCTGCGGAGGGTGGTCTCCACGAGGCCCGCGTAGCGCTGCCCGATCCGGTCCTCGGCGTTGAACGCGCGGATGACCCGCGTGCCGGTGAGCGCCTCCTGGGTCATCCCGTTCAGCTCCGCAAGGTCCTCCTGAACCTGCCGCTGGGCCTCGCGCATCTTGCGTCCGTTCCGCTGGATGGCGGCGGCCATCAGCGGCAGGAAGACCATCACCGCGACAGCCAGCTGCCACTGCATCACGACGATCGCCACGAACGCCGAGACCGCCTTGATGGGGCCGTCGATGCTGTCGCGAACGATGGTCACCGCCGTCTGATAGACGTTGACGTCGTTCGTCAGCACGCTCTGGATCGAGCCGGTCCGCCGCTCGTTGAAGTAGGAGATGGGCAGGCGCTGGAGCTTCTGGAACAGCCTGAGCCGCAGGTTCGCCGCGAGGCGGGCGGCCGCCTCGCTGAGGAAGTAGACCTGGCCTCGCGTGAACCAGTACTTGAGGCCGAAGAGCGCTACGACCGCGGCGCTGACCAGCGCCAGCCGCTCGAGGGCGCCGGCCTGCGCCTTGGCCGCGAGGTCGATGGCCAGCACCGCCTCCTTGGTGAGAGGGATCGTGAGCGCGGTGAGCGCCGACGTGACGGCGACGCAGACCAAGCCCAGGAGGATCGGCTTCCTCTGGGTGCGCAGCTCCGCCGCGAGCCGACGGTCGAAGCGACGGAAGACGTTCCGCAAGGCCTAGAACTCCGCCTGCCCGGGCGCGCGGTGGAACGGGATCACGTCGCGGATGTTCTTCATGCCGGTGAGGTACATGAGCAGCCGCTCGAACCCCAGGCCGAAGCCCGCGTGCTCCACGGTTCCGAAGCGCCGCAGGTCCAGGTACCACCAGTAATCTTCCTTGCGGAGGCCCATCTCCTGGATGCGGGCCTCCAGGCGGCCGAGGCGCTCCTCGCGCTGCGACCCGCCGATGATCTCCCCGATGCGCGGGGCCAGCACGTCCATGGCGCGGACCGTCCTGTTGTCGTCGTTCATCCGCATGTAGAACGCCTTGATCTCCTTCGGGTAGTCCGTGAGGATGACCGGACGGCCGACCTTCTTCTCGGTGAGCCAGCGCTCGTGCTCGCTCTGGAGGTCCGCTCCCCAGTACACGGGGAACTCGAAGCTCTCGCCGGAACCCTCCAGCAGCCGGATGGCCTCGGTGTAGGTGAGGTGCTCGAAGCGGCTCTCCGCCACGTGGGTGAGGGTCGAGAGCAGCTCCGGCTCGATGCGCTTGTTGAAGAACTCCAGGTCCTCGGCGCAGTGGTCCAAAACGTGCTGGATCACGTACTTGAGGAACTCCTCGGCCAGCTCCATGTCGCCTTGGAGGTCGCAGAAGGCCATCTCCGGCTCGACCATCCAGAACTCGGCCAGGTGGCGGGCGGAGTTGCTGTTCTCCGCTCGGAACGTCGGCCCGAACGTGTACACGTTGGTCATCGAGCAGGCGAAGGTCTCCGCCTCGAGCTGGCCGCTGACGGTGAGGTAGGCGGGCTTGCCGAAGAAGTCGTCGGCCGGGTCGGTGGAGGACAGGTGGAACTGCGGCCTGCCGTCGAAGCCCTCGCGCGCGCCGAGCAGGGTGCTGACGGCGAACATCGCGCCCGCCCCCTCGCAGTCGCTGGCCGTGATGATCGGCGTCTGGATGTACAGGAATCCGCGCTCCTGGAAGAACTTGTGGATGGCCCAAGCCGCCTGGTTGCGGACCCGGAACACCGCCCCGAACGTGTTGCCCCGCATCCGCAGGTGCGCGATCTCCCGCAGGAACTCGAACGAGGCGCCCTTCTTCTGCAGAGGGTACACGGCCGGATCCGCCGGCCCGTGAACCACCATCGCGTCCGCCTTCAGCTCGACCGGCTGGCCCGCGGCGGGCGACTCCACGAGCGTTCCCTCGAACGTGACGCAGGCGCCGGTCGTGGCGAGCTTCAGCGTCTCGGGAGGGATCGCGCCCGCCTCGATCACCACCTGGAGGTCGCGGAAGCAGGAGCCGTCGCTCAGCTGCACGAACGACACGCCCTTCGAGTCCCGGCGCGTCTTGACCCAGCCGCTCGCCTTGAGGCGGGTTCCGACGGGCTTGGCGAAGAGGTCCGCGATGCGCTCACCTGGATGGATCATGGCCGTGCTTGAAGGTACCCGACCGGCGCGGCTTGATCGGGAGCGGCCTTGGCGCGATACTGGATCCATGGACCGCGAACGAGCCGTGCGAGCCTTCCGGAGGCAACCGACCGACCGGATCCCGCACTGCGAGATCCTGTCGTGCCCCGACGCCATCCAGGCCATCACCGGCATCGACCCGTGGGAGAGGCCCCTGAGCGCCGCCCGCGAGATGGCCCGCCGCTACGCGCTCGACTTCTGGACGATGCCGACGAGCGACGACCCGATCCCCCGCCTGCCCGACGCGCCCGCGTTCCAAGAGGAGGACGGCCGAACGACCGTGCGCTGGGGCCAGGAGCGCAGCTGGCACTGGGACTGGGGCAGCCGCTTCCCGGACGTCGAGGCCTGCCTGCGCTACGATCCTCTCTCCGACCTGGACTTCCGCTGGATGGATCCCGTCGGGCTGGACCTGAGCGCGAGCGAGGACGAGCTGGTCCGCATCTTCCAGGCCGAGGTGGACCGGGTGAAGGAGGCCAACGCTGGGCTGGCCCTGGGCTACCACGGCTTCTACAACACCCTCTTCATGTGGCCGCTGCTGATGTTCGGGTGGGAGAAC
>CALGMO010000008.1 GCA_937961665.1 uncultured Fimbriimonadaceae bacterium | reverse complement strand
GAACCTGCACTCTGGTGGGCCGTGAAGGACTCGAACCTTCGACCCGCTGATTAAGAGTCAGCTGCTCTACCAACTGAGCTAACGGCCCGCGGGACGAGGAACTATACCGCGAGAGCACCCGGCGATGCAACCGTGGCCCCGGACGCACGGTCCGACGTTGGCGAACCGCAGCCGATCCGGTGGAAACGCCCGGAACACCGACAAAAAAGAGAACGACGCGCGGTCCGACGTTGGCGGACCGCAGACGGCCCGGGAGGGCGGCGCAACCACCGGAGCCCGCGGCGGTGTTCCCGCGCGCGCCCGCCGACGCCGATCCGTGACCTCGGGGCAAGCTCGACGCGCCATCTCCAGAGCCAACCGAAACCGCCGACCTTCCCAGACTCCACCCAGAGGCCTGCCAACAGGAAGGCGGCGTCGTCGAACGGGCTGCCGAGCGCCGCTGGGTCGCCACGGCCCGAAGCCCCCGCAACCTGCCGCCGATCCGACAACCCGCCTGCAGCAAGCCACACCTGGCCGCCGCCCCGCCGGAAGCCCGAACCCGCAGAACCCGGTCCCCTCCGGTAAGCTACCGGCCGATGACCGGCGAGAAGTGGAAACGGCTGTTCCGCACCCAAGGCTGGATCGTTGGCGAGCGAGTCTCCCCCGTTCTGGCAGACACCGAGGACATCGTCGTGGTGCTGCGCTCCTCCGAGGAGCGCTCCTTCGCCCTGAAGGACCTGATCCAGGCGACCGACGACTTCCTCGTGTTCCAGGGCGTGTACGACGCCTCGGACGAGACGGCCGAGCCGTACAAGGTGTGGTTCTGCTGGGAGGACGTGCTCGCCGTCTGGGACTACCGGGATCCGCTCCGAGCCCAGCCATGGTGAGTCCGGAACCCTTCGAGGTCCGCCCTTTCCGCCCGGGCGACGAGCAAGGGGTGATCGAGGCCGTCAAGGCCGTCTACGACGAGTACGGCTTCGAGTGGGACCCAGAGGGCTACCACGCCGACCTGTACGACGTCCCTCGCCACTATGCCCAAGGAGCCTTCCTGGTCGCGGAGTCGGGCGGTCGGATCGTCGGCACGGCGGCCCTCCACCTTTTCGACCGTCTTCCGGACCACGCGGACGTCGTCGAAGTCGGGGGCTTTCGCCGCGTGGGCGGTGCAGACTGCGCCGTGGAGCGGCTGTACGTCCCGAAGCCTCACCGCCGAAGAGGCATCGGCAAGGCGCTGACCCTCGACGTGATCCGGCTGGCCAGGGAGTCCGGTCGGCGCCGCATGGAGATCTGGAGCGACAAGCGGTTCGCGGAGGCGCACTCGCTGTACCGGAGCCTCGGCGCGCGCCTCGTGGGAGACCGCCTCTGCCACGACCCCGAACAGAGCCCCGAGTGGGGTTTCGCCCTCGACCTGTAGGGATACCAAGCAGAAAGGCCCGGGAGAACCCGGGCCCCGAACCAAGGAGCCGTTCGAAATCTACTTCTTCTGCTGGCCCGATGCCTTGCCGGCGCCCTGCGCCGAGCCGCCCGCGCCCTGCCGCGCACCCTGGCCGGCGGCGCCCGGCCCGCCGGGCCGGTTGGAGCGCATCTGCCGAAGCTCGGCGTCGAGCTTCTTCTTCTGATCGGCGGTTAGGATCTTGTCCAGCTGCTCGCGGAACTTCGTCCCAACCTCCCGCATCTTGGCCCGCCTCTTCTCGCGGTCCTGCTCCTTGCGGGCGTCCTCCATGCCCTTGGTCCACTGCTCGCGAGCCTTTGCAACCTGCTGCTTCTGCTTGTCCGTCAGATTCAGCTTCTCCAGCAACTGCATCATCCGGCCGCGCTGGCCCTGCTGCACCCGCGGACCCTCGCCCTGGCGCTTCGCGCCCGGCCCGGCGCCCTGCGCGCAGGCACCGACGCTCAGCGCCGTCAGAGTCAGCACAACCAAAACCGACTTCCAAACCTTCATCCGCCGTTCACCTCGTTGAACCGTTACGCAGGCACCGACGCGGCGCGTTCCCGAAGGTTCGGCACAAAAGCCGAAGGACCCCGCCAAAGGATGTCCTACGGGGTATAGTAGGATTTCCGGCAGAGTGTGCCGGTGCGGACGCTATGTTTCCCTCACCCGACGTTCTGAACAACTTCCCGTACGGACGCTTCGTGTTGGCCAACCTCGCCGCGAAGAGGGCCAAGATGCTGAAGGAGGGCGCCATCTCGCCCGTGGTCGATTCCGAGTCCAAGCACCCGCTCACGATCGCCCTCATCGAGATCGCCAGGGAGCACGTCAAGCCCCAGTTCAAATCGGACCTGGTCGCCGAGGAGAGGCCGGAGCTCAGCCTGGACGACATCGACGTGGCCGCCGAAACCCTCATCCCGATCAGCGAGCCGACCAAGGGCGTGGTCATCGAGCACGTCGAGACCCTGCTCGGCCTCGAGGAGCTGGAGGACGACCACGAGGACCTGGAGTCCGAGGAGCCGATCGTCACGGTCGCGACGCTGGACGACCTCGAGGAAGAAGTCGAGGAGGACGTGCCGGTGGCCGAGGACGACTCAGGCGCGATGTCCCTGACCGACTTCGAGGAGCAGGAGAACATCGGCGCCGACGAGGAAGAGGAGGACTAGCCGCCGGCATCCGGACGGCCTGCGGACGATGAAGGACCCCTACGAGGTTCTGGGAGTTCCCCGCGACGCCACGGCCGACGAGATCAAGTCCGCGTACCGCCGGCTCGCCCGGACCTACCACCCGGACGTCAATCCCAACGATCCGACGGCCGAGGAGAAGTTCAAGGAGGTCGGCGAAGCCTACGCCATCCTCTCCGACCCTGAGAAGAGGGCGCGGTACGACCGCTTCGGCACGGCCGAGGAGCAGCCGGTTGGCCCGTTCTTCAACGGCGCCGGCGGAATCGAGGACATCTTCGAGATGTTCTTCGGCACCGGTTTCCAGACGCAGAACCGGCGACGGGGGCGCGACGGCGAGGACCTCCGTGCGGATGTGACGATCTCGCTCTCGGAGGTGGTCACCGGAACGCAGCGCGAGGTCCGCGTGCGGCGGCAGAGCCAGTGCCCGGAGTGCATGGGGTCGGGCTCGGAGGGCGGTCGCCCGCCGGAGACCTGCGCGCACTGCCGCGGGGCGGGGACCATCAGCCAGATCCGGCAAACGTTCATCGGAACCGTGCGCACCTCCACCACCTGCCCGAAGTGCGGCGGCGCCGGCCAGGTGATCACCTCGCCCTGCCGCCGATGCCACGGCCAAGGCCTGGTGACCGAGAACGCGCGGGTCAGCGTGCACATTCCGGCCGGCATCGAGAGCGGCTCGACCATCCACATTCCCGGCCAAGGCAGCGACGGCGTCGGAATGGGCCGGCCCGGCGACCTCTACGTCGTCGTCTTAGTGGAGGACGATCCCCGGTTCGAGAGGCAGGGGCGCAACCTTCTGGGCTATCTGAACCTCTCGTTCCCCACCGCCTGCCTCGGCGGAGAGGTGACGGTGGAGGGCCTCGACGGACCCGTCCGGCTGACGATCCCCCCGGGAACCCAGGCCGGGACGGTCTTGGCGATCGCCGGAGCCGGCCTGCCCCCGCTGCACGGAGGGCGACGCGGCGACCTTCTCGTCGAGGTCAACGTTGAGGTTCCGAGGCACCTGACCGAGGAGCAGAAGCGGCTCGTGCGCCAGCTCGATCAGGCCCTACGCGGCGAGGCCCCGCCGACCGAGGAAGAGGGGTTCCTGGCCAAGCTCTTCCGAAAGAAGAAGTGAGAACCTGGCACCGAATCACCGCCCGCCCTCCCGAGGAGCCCGCGGACTGGTCTCCCTGGGCCGAGGTCTTTTCCGACTTCGGCTGCCCCAGCTCGCAGGTTCTATCGAACCCTCCGGCCATTGAGGGTTACCTCGAGGACGCACCGGGCGCCGCAGAGCGGGCGAGCAAGCTGGCGGAACGCCTTCGCGCGCTGGGGGCGCTCGTCGAAACCGCGGTCGTGCCGGACGAGGACTGGTCGGAAACCTGGAAGCGGTTCTTCAAGCCGTTCCGGGTTGGCGAGAGGCTCGTGATCCGGCCGTCTTGGGACCGGTGCAGCCTCCGGCCCGGCGACGTGGAGGTGGAGATCGACCCCGGCCAAGCGTTCGGCACCGGCGATCATCCCACAACCCGGCTCTGCCTGCGGCTGCTGGCGTCTCTGCCTTGGGACGGCCTGCGGGTTGCGGACGTCGGCTGTGGCAGCGGCATCCTGGGCATCGCGGCGGCCAAGCTGGGGGCGGCCGAGGTCGTTGGCGTCGACATCGAGGAGGCGTCGGTCGAGGTGGCCCGGGAGAACGCCCGCCGCAACGGCGTGTCCTGTCGGTGGATCGTCGGCGACGGATTCGAACCCTTGGCCGGCGAGACGTTCGACGCCGCCTTCAGCAACATCATCAGCGCGGTGCTGATCCGCATCGCGCCCGATGCCGCGAAGGCCGTGCGAAGGGGAGGACTCTGGATCGTCAGCGGAGTGATCGAGGCGAACTGGCCCGACGTGCTCCGCGTGGCGGAGACGGCCGGCTTTGGTCCCAAGGAGGTCCAAAGGGAGGGGGAATGGCTGGCGGCGGTTCTGCAGCGCCTCTGAGGTCTCTTCCCCGCTCGTTCGTTCCGGGCGCCACGCCGGACGGCCCGATCGAGCTGCCGCAGCAGGAGCTGGACAAGCTCCGCAAGGTCCTGAGGCTCCAGTCGGGAGCCGAGATCGCCGTGCTTCCGGGCGACGGTTCCCTGATCCGTTGCCGCCTGGAGGGCAGGACGGCCGTGCCGATCTCGGCCGAGCGCCCTCCGACGGAGCCGACCCGCAGGCTGACCCTCGCGCAGGCGCTTCCCAAGCCCGACAAGCTCGACGCCGTAGTGAGGATGGGAACGGAGGTCGGGGTCGCCGAGTTCGTGGTCTTCCCCTCCGAGCGATCCCTCGCCAAGTGGGAGGGGCCCAAGCTGGAGGACCGCCTCCGCAGGCTGCGGACGATCGCCACAGAGGCTGCGGAGCAGTGCTTCCGCACCCTGGTGCCGGCCGTGCGGTGGGCTTCCGGCTTGGACGCCGTGCTCGAGGCCTTGCCGAACGCCGTGGTGCTCTCGGAGGTCGAGGGGGTCGGAAGGCACCTCTGCGAGCTCGCGCCCCCCTCGGCGATCGTCATCGGCCCAGAGGGAGGGTGGTCCCCCCGCGAGGTGGAGCGAATCGGGGACCGCGCCGCCACCCTGGGTCCGCGCGTCCTGAGGGTCGACACGGCGGCCGCCGTCGCCGCCGCTCTGGTCCTTCTCCGCCCCGAGCCCGAACAGGGATAAACTCCCCGCATGCCTCCGTTGCGTGCGGAACCGATTCTCGCCGTGAGATGCCATCTTGGAGAAGGTCCTCTGTGGCACCCCAAGGAGCGTTGCCTGTATTGGTGCGACATCGAGGCCGGCGAGCTGCACCGGTGGACGCCGGGTGGCGAGGACCATCGGGCCTGGGCCGTCGCGAGGCAGCTGGGGGGTTTCACCTTCCAAGCGGACGGATCGATGCTTCTCTTCTGCGAGGAGGGCCGCGTGCGCCGGTTCCGCGGCGCAGAGGCGACCGAGTTCGCGTCGCTGCCGGGCGACCCGCCTCCGGGCAGGTTCAACGACGTGTCCGCCGACCCGGCCGGCGGCGTGATCTGCGGTACGATGCCCCGCGACGGGCGGCTCGGCACGCTGTACCGACTGTCTGCCGACCGCCGCTTCCAGGTGCTGGCGACCGAGGTCGGATGCTCGAACGGCATCGGCTTCTCTCCGGGCGGGGACCGAATGTACTTCGTGGATTCCCCCCTGCGGCGACTGGACGTGTGGGACTTCGATCCGACCGCGGGGTCCGCCTCGAACCGTCGGCCGCTCGCCGACTTCGCGGACCTGCCCGGGGTGCCGGACGGTCTGACCGTGGACGCCGAAGGCTGCCTCTGGGTCGCCTTCTGGGACGGCGGGGCGGTCTGGCGGCTGTCCCCCGATGGCCAGCGGCTCGCGAGCGTCGAGGTTCCGACCCGGCGACCCACCAGCGTGGCGATCGGTGGGCCGGATGGCCGAACGGCCTATGTCACCAGCTACGGGGGCCCCGCACAGGATCCCGACGACCCCCTCGCCGGCCTGCTGTTCGCCTTTCCCGCCGGCGTGGAGGGGAAGCCGGAACTCCTCTCCTCCGTCGAAACCCAAGCATGAAGATCGTCCGCTACCTTCCGAGCCCCGGCGAGCCGCCCCGATGGGGCAGGTGGATCGAGCCGAACCTCGCCGAGAGAATCGACGGCGACCTGTTCGGCGATTGGTCTGTAACCGGGCGGCGGGAACCCATCCAGAAGCTGCTTGCACCAATCCAGCCGCCGGCGATCCTCGGCATCGGCCTGAACTACCGCCGCCACGCGGAGGAGACGGGCGGAAAGGTTCCAGAGTGGCCCGTACTGTTCCTGAAGAACCCGGCCAGCGTGCAAAACCCCGGCAATCCGATCGTCATCCCCCGCTCCTTGCCGACCGAGGAGGTGGACTACGAGTGCGAGCTCGCCGTGGTCCTCGGGCGAAGCGCGCGCAACGTCCCCGCCGACCGGGCCCTCGAGTTCGTCCTCGGCTACACCGCCGCCAACGACGTGAGCGCCCGCGACTGGCAGATGCGAAGGAGCGGCCGACAGTGGTGCCGCGCGAAGTCGTTCGACACCTTCTGCCCCCTGGGGCCCTGCCTCGTCACTCCCGACGAGATTCCGGACCCGGGGAAACTCCGGCTTGGCACCCGGCTGAACGGCGAGACCGTCCAAGACTGGACGACGAGCGACCTCATCTTCGACGTCCCTAGCCTGATCGAGTTCCTCTCCGCCGACACCACGCTGCTCGCCGGGACGGTGATCCTGACCGGCACGCCGCACGGGGTGGGGATGGCTCGCCAGCCGCCGCTGTGGCTGAAGCCCGGGGACGTGGTGACCGTATGGGTCGACGGGGTCGGCGAACTCACCAACCCCGTCGTCTGATCGAGCCGATCGTCCTCAGCGCGCCGCCTTGGCGATGACCTCGGTCGCGATGTTCGCGGGCACTTCCTCGTAGTGGGACGGTGTCACGTTGGGGGTCGCGCGCCCCTGGGTCAGCGACCGCAGGGTCGTCACGTAACCGAACATCTCCGCGAGCGGCACGTGCGCCGTGATCACGGTGACGCCGCCGAGCGCCTGCTCCATGCCTTCGATCCGCCCGCGGCGGGCGTTGATGTCGCCGACCACGTCGCCGACGTACGCTTCCGGCGTCGTGACCTCGACGTGCATTATCGGCTCCTTCAGCACAGGCTGGGCCTTCTTCATGGCCTCCCGGAACGCGAGGATGCCGGCCTGCTTGAAGGCGTTCTCGTTGCTGTCGACCTCGTGGTAGCTGCCGTCGATCACGGACACCTTGACGTCCACCACGGGGTAGCCCGCCAGCACGCCCGAGTCGAGGGCCTCTCGGACGCCCTTCTCGATCGCAGGGATGAACTCCTTGGGAATGGCGCCGCCGACGACCTTGTTCTCGAACTGGAAGCCCGAACCGGGGGGAAGCGGCTCCAGCTCGATCCAGCAGTGACCGTACTGGCCGGATCCGCCGGTCTGCCGCACGAAGCGACCCTCCGCCTTGGACTTCACGCGCACCGTCTCGCGGTAGGCGACCATCGGCCGACCCTGGTTGGCCTGCACGCCGAACTCCCTCTTCAGACGGTCGACGATGATCTCCAAGTGCAGCTCGCCCATGCCGGAGATGATCGTCTGCCCGCTCTCTGGGTCGGTGTAGACCCGGAACGTCGGATCCTCCTGCGCCAGACGCTGCAGGCTCTGGCCCAGCTTCTCCTGGTCGGCCTTGCTCTTGGGCTCGATGGCGATCTGGATGACCGGCTCCGGGAAGCGGATGCTCTCCAGCGCGATCGGAGCGTTCTCGTCGCAGACCGTCGTGCCGGTGTTCACGTCGTTGAGGCCGATCACGCCCACGATGTCGCCCGCGTAGGCGACGTCCAAGTCCTCGCGGCTGTTGGCGTGCATCTGCAGGATGCGGCCCACGCGCTCCTTTCGGGTTCGGAACTCGTTCGTCTGCGGGTCGCGGTAGACGAGCAGCACGGGGCTGCCCTTGGACAGCTGCCCGCTGTAGATGCGCATGTACGTCAGTCGCCCGACGTACTTGTCGCTCATGATCTTGAACGCGAGGGCGCAGAAGGGCTCGTCGTCCGATGGTTGGCGCTCGGCGGGCGATTCGTCCGAGGGGTTCACTCCCTTCACCGCGCCGATGTCGATCGGAGACGGCAGGTAGTCGACGATCGCGTCGAGCATCGCCTGGACGCCCTTGTTCTTGAAGGACGAGCCGCTCAGAACCGGCGTGATCTTGTTGGCGATCGTGCCCTCGCGCAGAGCCTTGCGGATATCCTCCTCGGAGATCGCCTCCCCCTCGAGGAAGCGCTCCATGATCGAGTCGTCGTACTCGGCGATGGCCTCGATCAGCTTCTCGCGCCAAGCCTGCGCCTGGTCCTGCAGCTCGGCCGGAACGGCGAGCACGTCGTACTCCTTCCCGTCGTCCGACCGGTAGATCGTGGCCTCCATGGAAATCAGGTCCACGTAGCCTTGGTAGTTGCTCTCGGCCCCGATCGGGATCTGGATGGGAGCGGCGTTGGCTCCGAGCCGCTGGCGGATGCGCTCCACGACGGCGTAGAAGTCCGCGCCGAGGCGGTCCATCTTGTTGATGTAGATGATCCTCGGCACGGCGTACTTGTTGGCCTGGCGCCACACCGTCTCGGACTGGGGCTGCACGCCGCCGACCGCGCAGAACACGGCCACGCACCCGTCCAAGACGCGCAGCGAGCGCTCCACCTCCACGGTGAAGTCCACGTGACCCGGCGTGTCGATGATGTTGATCTTGTGCTCGGGCTTGTCGTACTTCGTGCCGCGCCAGAAGCAGCTGGTCGCGGCGGAGGTGATGGTGATGCCGCGCTCCTGCTCCTGCTCCATCCAGTCCATCGTCGCGGTGCCCTCGTGCACCTCGCCCAGCTTGTGGGTGCGGCCGGTGTAGTACAGGATGCGTTCGGTCGTGGTGGTCTTCCCCGCGTCGATGTGCGCGGCGATGCCGATGTTCCGAACAAGGTGCAAGGGGTGCGATCGCGCCATGGTCTTTGTTTGCTCTCGGTTTGGTCGGTCTTGGGAAAAATCGGGCAGCTCCGGACAAGCAAAACGCCCCTGGTCGTGCAAGCAGGGGCGTCTCTACGGACGAATCCGATCAAGCGCTAACCCGCTCGGCAACCTCCTGCGTCGTCGCTTTGGAGAGGTTCATGATTTCCCCAGTTACTTGAAATTATGGCGATCCAACGGGCTTCTTCGCAAGGACCTAGCGATTCGGCTGGGTCGGTCCGCAAGAACCCTTAACGAACTCAGCCGTCCGCGTCATCGAGCGGACGGCTGGATCGGGAGGAAACGGGAGTTCCGAGGACTCAGAACCGGTAGTGGGCGAACGCCTTGTTGGCGTCGGCCATGCGGTGCGTGTCTTCCTTCTTCTTGACCGCGCGGCCGGTGTTGTTGTAGGCGTCCAGCAGCTCGGCGGTGAGCTTATCCACCATGGACTTGCCGTCCTTGCGGTTGCGCGCCTCGTTGATCAGCCACCGCAGCGCGAGGGTGCGCCGCCGCTCCGGGCGGACCTCCATCGGGACCTGATACGTCTGGCCTCCCACTCGTCGGGGGCGAACCTCGACCTGAGGCATCACGTTCTGAAGCGCCTTCTCGAACACTTCGATCGCGGGAACGCCCGCTTTCTGCTCGCAAGCCGCCATCGCCTGGTAGAAGATCTTCTCGGCGACGACCTTCTTGCCGTCGATCATCATCCGGTTGATGAACCGCTGAACGAGCTCGCTGCCGTAGACCGGATCGGGCAGGATCTGTCGCTTGGGGGCTGGACCTTTCCTCGGCATCTCTTCTCCTCTCCTACTTCTTGGCGGCCTTCGGGCGCTTCGTGCCGTACTTGCTGCGGCCCTGCATGCGGTTGTTCGTGCCGGCGGCCTGCTCCGCGCCCCGGATGATGTGGTACCGGACGCCGGGGAGGTCCTTGACGCGTCCTCCGCGGACGAGCACGACCGAGTGCTCCTGGAGGTTGTGGCCGATGCCCGGAATGTACGCGGTGACCTCGATGCCGTTGGTGAGGCGCACGCGGGCGACCTTGCGGAGCGCCGAGTTGGGCTTCTTCGGCGTCACCGTTCGGACGACGGTGCACACGCCGCGCTTCTGGGGGTTGTTCTTCAGCGCGGGCGACTTCGACTTGTAGGTCGGCTTCTTCCGTCCCTTGCGTACGAGCTGGTTGACCGTCGGCATTCGTTCCTCTTGTTCTCCGGTTCCTCGTCTTTTCGTGCGGCTTGGAGCGTCCCATCACGACGAAGGCCCGTCCTTTCGGAAGGGCCGCCCGTCTCACACCGTCTGAAGACTCGAATCTCTCTGCCCTCTGCGGTCTCTCCGGACGAGCCAGCCTCCTTCAACGGGACGCTTCGCGGACTGGGAGTCCACGCAAGCAAGGATTATGGGGCCTGCGGGCATCGGTTGTCAAGTCTTCCTGCGCAGCGGAGGCCTCAGCCCCGCCGGAGCAGGACGCGAGCCTCGTACTCCCGAACCTTGGCCGTCCAGCGACCGCCCGGCGGCACGCCTTGCCGCTCGCAGTACTCGTCCCAAACCGGGCCGATCGGCAGCGCCTTGGCCTCCTCCTGCAGGGCCAGCCTCTCAAAGCCCTCCGCCTGCCGAAGCCGATCCAGCGGCTCCAGAAGGGCCTCCAGCAGCGTCCTGAGGAAGGACCGCATGCCGATGACCCAAGCGCCCACGCGGTTGATCGAAGCGTCGAAGTAGTCCAGTGCGAGGTGGCACCGATCCAGCAGTCCGGCGCGTACGATCTCCCGCGCCAGCAGCCGCACCTCGTCCGTTGCGGTCACCACGTGGTCGCTGTCCCACCGCACGCCCCGGCTCACGTGGAACAGCAGACCTGGCAGGAAGGGCGCCAGCGCGGACACCTTGTCCGCGACGCTCTCGGTCGGGTGGAAGTGACCCATGTCCAGGCACAGGACAAGGCCCTTGCGCATCGCATAGGCCAGGTAGAACTCGTGCGAACCGACGACGAACGCTTCGCTGCCGATGCCGAAAA
>CALGMO010000007.1 GCA_937961665.1 uncultured Fimbriimonadaceae bacterium | reverse complement strand
CACCCAGAGGCCGGCTCTCGTCTTCGCCCACAACAAAACCCTCGCCGCGCAGCTCTGCCAGGAGTTCCGGGCCTTCTTCCCGGAGAACGCGGTGGAGTACTTCATCAGCTATTACGACTACTACCAGCCCGAGGCGTACATCCCTCAGAACGACGTCTACATCGAGAAGGACTCGAGCATCAACGAGGAGATCGAGCGCCTGAGGCACTCCGCCACCCAGGCGCTTCTGGAGCGGCGGGATGTGATCGTGGTCGCGTCGGTCTCCTGCATCTACGGCCTTGGCTCTCCCGACACCTACGCCGAGGCCGTGGTGACGTTCGAGTGCGGCCAGACGCTGGACGTGAGGGAGGCCATCCAGCGTCTCGTCGCCATGCAGTTCACGCGCAACGACATGGTTCTGGATCGCGGAACCTTCCGCGTGCGCGGCGACACTCTGGAGATCCAGCCCAAGGACGAGGAGGTGGTCACCCGGGTGGAGTTCTTCGGCGACACCGTGGAGCGCATCCGGCTGATCGATCCCCTTACGCAGGACGTTCTGGACGAGCCGCAGCGCATCTCCGTGTTCCCCGCCACGCACTACGTCACCCCGTGGGAGCGCTTGGACGAGGTGATCGGCCAGATCGAAGCGGAGAAGGAGGCGCAGTGCGCCAAGTTCGTCGCCGAGGGCAAGCTCCTGGAGGCCCAGCGGCTGCGCCAAAGAACCGACTTCGACATCGAGATGATGCGCGAGGTCGGGTTCTGCAGCGGCATCGAGAACTACTCCCGCTACTTCGACGGCCGCAAGCCGGGCGAACCGCCCTACACGCTGCTCGACTTCCTCCCGAGCGACGCGATCGTGTTCATCGACGAGAGCCACCAGACGATCCCGCAGATCCGGGCGATGTACAACGGCGACCGCTCGCGCAAGGAGGTGCTGGTGGAGTACGGCTTCCGACTCCCCTCGGCCCTCGACAACCGGCCGCTGACTTTCGACGAGTTCCTCCAGCGCGTCAAGCAGGTGGTGTTCGTGTCGGCTACGCCGGGTCCGTTCGAACTCGAGGTCCAGGAGCAGGTGGCCGAGCAGGTGATCCGCCCGACGTACCTCCTCGATCCCGAGGTCGTGGTGAGACCGACCCAGGGGCAGATCGACGACCTCCTGAACGAGATCCAGCGCCGCGTCGCCAAGGGACAGCGCACGCTCGTCACGACGCTGACCAAGAAGATGGCCGAGGACCTCACCGCCTATCTCGACGACCTCGGCGTGAAGGTGAACTACATCCACTCCAACGTGCACTCGCTGGACCGGCCGGAGATTCTCCGCGGACTGCGGCAGGGCGAGTACGACGTGCTGGTCGGCGTCAACCTGCTGAGGGAGGGTCTGGACTTGCCCGAGGTGTCCTTGGTGGCGATCCTCGACGCCGACAAGGAGGGCTACCTGCGCAGCGAGCGGTCTCTGATCCAGACCATCGGCAGGGCCGCGCGCAACGTGGACGGAATGGTGATCCTGTACGCGGACACGGTGACCGGCTCCATGCAGCGGGCGATCGACGAGACCAACCGGCGCCGGGAGATCCAGAAGGAGTACAACCGCCTGCACGGCACCGCCCCTCGCACCGTCCAGAAGGTGGTCCGGGAGACGATTCGCGCCTACGACGTGTCCAAGGTCGAGGTCCCCGAGGTCGAATCCCGGGGCAAGACGTACCGGATCGAGGAGATCCCCCAGATCGTCGACCAGCTGGAGCGCGAGATGAAGGCGCTGGCCAAGGCCATGGAGTTCGAGCGCGCGGCCGACGTGCGGGACGAGATCGCCCGCCTGAGGAGCCTGTTGGGAACCAGCAGCGAGAAGTCGCTCACGGGAAGACCGAGAAGAAGCCTGCGCCGCTGAAACTTGCGGAGTTTCCGGCAAGAAGGAAACGTCCTGCCATCCGCTCCGCCCAATGTGGAACCACTCACCCAGGGGGAACGGAGTCACCCGAATGGGAGCGACGGGGATTCGCAGAGCAGGGACGCGTCTGCCGGGGGGTTATGTGCTGGCCGGGGCGCTCGCCGTACTAGCGCTGGCGATGGCGGGGTGGACGGAAGGCGTCACGTTGGGCTCGGCGCTTCTCGCCGCGTGGGCGGCCCTTCGGCTCTGGGGGCCGCCGGCACCGCCGAACCAGCGGCTGATGGCGGCGGCCTGCGCGTCCTACGCCGTCGGGGAGGCTCTCTGGCTGTTCGACCAGCTCGCGACCGGCGAAAGCAACCCTCTCGGCGGTGCGAGCGACCTCTTCTACCTCGCCTTCTACGGCCTTGCGGGAGCATCCCTGATTCGGCTGCTGCGCGAAGGGGCCGCGCGCGGGGTCCGCGAGGCGCTCTTGGCGGCGACGATGTCCGTGGCCGGGGCTGCCGCCGTGGGGTTCCGGCTGCTGGTCTTGCCAGCGGTCCACGCGCGCGCCCTCCCGCCGGGCGAGGTCTGGCCGGCCTTCACCTTCGCCGTTGGAGCGCTGGCGCTCCTCACGCTGGCGCTGGCCGTCGTCTTCTCGCGCGGGGTCGAGCCGTCGCACGCGAACCGGTTCGCCCCGCTCTTGGGCGGCATGGCGCTCATGTCCGCCGGGGATCTGAACTACCTGGCCCAGACGCTCCTCGACCGATACCAAGCGTCGCTGTGGTCGGACGGTCCTTGGTTCGCGTCGCTGGCCTTGCTGGGCGCTTCCGGAGCTGCCTTTCGAGCCAAACCCGTGGCCGAAGCCGGCGGCGTTCCGAGGCTCTCCCGGACCTGTCTCATCCCGACGATCGTCTCCGCGCTGGCCGTCGCCACTCTGGTTGTTCTCGACCTTCGCCAGTTCGGCCTGATCACGAGCGGGGTGGCCTTCTCGGCGCTGGGCTTGGTTCTCCTCGGCACCGGGTACCGCGCCTCCGAGATCCGCAGGCAGGATCGTCTGGTGCAGGAGGCTCTCTCGGCCGCGGCCCAAAGCCTCCAGACGCAAGTGGAGGCGCGCACCCGCGAGCTGGCTGGGCTGGTCTCCGCCACCCGCTCGATCCATGAGAGCCTGGACCCGGACACGATCGCCCAGACCACCGTGGAGCGGGTGCGTGACCTCCTGGAGTCGGACTCAGCCTTGCTGTGGATCCCCCCGAATCCGACCGATGCTCCGTCGGAGGCTCGCGCGATCTGGTGCCACTCGGGCTTGGGGAACCAAGAGCTGAGCGCCCTCAACGTCGCCGCCACGACTCCGCCCTCCGACGGTCCCGTGCAGCTACAGACGCGCGCCGAAGGCGAGTCCGCCATCAACTACCTGTTGGTGCCGGTAGCGATGCGGGACAACCCGGCCGGCTGGCTCGGCGTGCGGCGACGGGAGCGGCCGTTCTCCCAGCTCGAGCAGGGCCTCGCGGCGTCCGTCGCGCACACCGTCGCGTCGGCCATGGACAACGCGAGGGCCCACCAGAAGGTGCGGAGCCTCGCGGAGCTCGACCCGGTGACCGGCATCCTGAACCCGAGAACGATGCACGACCGCTTGGCGCTGGCCCTCGCGGAGCGCCGTCCGGAGGATTCCCTCGCCCTCCTCCTCCTCGACTTGGTGAACTTCCGGCAGGTGAACGCCATCCACGGGCTGCCGGCCGGCGACGCCATTCTGCGGAGAGCCGCTCAGCTCCTGACCGTCAGCGTGCCCGAGGGCGCTCTGGCAGGCAGATTCGGCTCCGACGAGTTCCTCGTACTTCTGCCCGGAGTGGGTCTGCAGGAGGCGGCGAACATCGCCCGGGCCATCGCCGACACCCTCGCCACCTACGGATACTCCGTGCCCAACGGTCCGTTCCTCCCCATCCCGTGCCACGTCGGCGTCGCCGTCGCCCCGGAGGATGGTGAGTCCGTCAACGCGCTGATCGGCGCGGCCAACTGGAATCTGTCCATCGCCAAGAGGAACGACGTGACGGTCGGCCTGACCACAGATTCCCGGCGCGAAGATCGGAAGTTCCTCGCCGACGAGTCGTTCGCCGCGCTCGACGCTCTCGTCGCGGCCGTGGACAACAAGGACTCGTACACCCGCCGGCACTCCGAGGAGGTGGCCGACTACAGCCTGTGGCTCGCCGAGGAGCTCGGTTGCTCGCCGGAGACGCTGGAGTTGGTTCGCATGGCCGCCCTGCTCCACGACGTCGGCAAGATCGGAGTGCCCACGGAGATCCTCACCAAGCCGGGGAGGCTCACGGACGCAGAGTACGACACGATGAAGCGCCACCCGGTGATCGGCGGGATGCTGATCGGAGCGTTCCGAGGCATGGGCCGCATCCTCGACGGTGCGAAGTACCACCACGAGCGGTGGGACGGAACGGGCTACCCCGAGGGCCTGAAGGGCAACGACATCCCCTGGCTTGGCCGCCTGATCGCCGTGGCCGACGCATTCTCGGCGATGACCACGAACAGGCCCTACCGCAAGGGCCTCTCCTTCTCCGAGGCCATCCGCCGGCTGGAGGAGGCCGCCGGCACGCAGCTCGATCCGTACATGGTCGATGCCTTCGTCCGGGCTTTGGCGCGCCGAGGCTTCTACCGCGTCTCCGCGCGCGACGAAGCCCGCCATCGCAAGGCGGCCTGACGCCCCGCGCGTCCTGCCACAATCGGCGCGTGGAGTCGTGCGAATGGGGTCGTTGGCGCGCCGGTTTGCTGGCCGGCGGCAGTGCGACGTCCCTCACCTTGGAGGAGGCGGCGCGGAGGATCCGTGACGGCCGGGGATTCGTGGTCCTCGAGATGCGGTTCGAGGACGCCGAAAAGGCCGCCGCGTTCCTGCGCGAGGAGCTCGGGTTCGATGGTCTGCTCGTGGAGGACGCCGTCAGCCCGAACGAGAGGCCGTCCTTGCAGGAGACGGGGAGCACCCTGTTCCTGGAAGTGGCCGTGCCCACCGAGGACGGTCCATGCGAGGTGGCGGTTTTTCTGACCAGCTCGGCGATGGTGCTCGTTTCGCGCAGCGAGGCGCCACCCATCCGGGAGACCGTCGATCGGTGGCTCCGTTCTCCCCTCGCGACCGCACCCTCTCCGCCTTGGCTCCTCCACCAGGTGCTGGACGCGGCCGTGGACGCCTACTTTCCGCTCTGCGACCGGATCGAGGACGAGGTGGATGCGCTCGAGGACCTCGTGTTCCACGGCGACGGAGACTTCGTCGAGCGCGGGCTGGACCTGAAGAGGCAGATCGTGACCGCCCGCCGAGGCATCGCCCCGCTGCGCGACGTGCTCAACGCCCTGTTCCGCGTCGGCCCGGAGCGCATCCCGGCGGACCTGAGGCCCTACCTCCAGGACGTGTACGACCACACGCTGAGGGTCACGGAGATGCTCGACGTCAACCGGGACCTCCTGTCCGGCATCCTGGACGCGCACCTGTCCATCGTGAGCAACAACCTGAACAACACCATGCGCGTGCTCACGGTCATGGCGACGTTCCTGATGACGGCGGGACTGATCGCGGGCATCTACGGCATGAACTTCCAGCACATGCCGGAGCTCGAGTGGCCTTGGGGCTACCCCGCGGCGCTGCTGGCCATGGCGGCGCTCGTCGCAGCGGAGTGGCTGTACTTCCGGCGCAAGCGCTGGCTCTGATTCAGTCGGTGCCGGAGGGCGAGCCGAGCCGCTGCGCCAGGGCCCTTCCCTCCTCGAGCGACAGGACGTTGACCTCGAGGACCTCTTTGAGCTCCGCCAGCCGCCGCTCCTGGTCTTCCACCCGGGCCTCCAGCGAGCGGACGCGCTCCTGAAGCGCCTCCACCTCCCGACCTTGGGCACCGCGGCCTCCCTTCGCGCGCGCCTCGGAGAGGATGGCGACGATCGGCACGACGACCAACAGCCCCAGCAGGGTCAGGCCGCCCAGCAACACCATCAGCGCCACCACGTTGCTCATCGCAACCGATTATCCTCCGCTGCGCGGCAGGAATAGGCCGTCCAGCCACACCGTGTATGGCCCTTCGCCGTGCGAACAGAACGCGACCTTCAGCGCCCTCGCGCGACTCAGGTCGGGAGCCCCCTCGGTCGTCAGCTCGAAGGGACCGCACCCGTCGAGGCGCGCCTCGCAGAGGAACCAGCCCCCCCGGTTCGATCCCCTCCCGAACCACTCGGCGAGATCCTTGCCGCCGGACCACAGGAGGCTCCCGCCTTCGCAGACCAGCCGAAGGCGCATGGACCAGTCCTTCCACGAGAACACGTTCTCGTTTCGGTACCGCATCCAGAAGCGAACCGACTCCGCGCCCTGCGCGCTGAAGTCGCGCTCCAGGATCGCCCAACCGTCGGCTTCCGAGGCCAGGCCGCGGATGGCCAGGGAGTACCGACCCTCCACCGCGTCCGGGTCGTCGCGGAACGTGTGCGACCCGGTGGAACGCCAGCTCCCGGCGTCCTTCTCGGTGCCGATCTCCTCGCTCAGGCCGTGGGCGACCACGACGCGGGACCAGGCGATGGCCGCCCTGTGGCCGTTGTCCACCCGAAGGGCGACGTCGTAGGCTCCCGCGCTCTTCGGCGCCCATCGGACCACGTCCCCGCGCAGGACCTCCTCACCGACGAACCAGGTGCAGGAAAGGGGAAGCCCGTTCGGATCCCGGCTGCCCGCCGCCGAGAGCTCGGCCGTCATGCCCAGATCGATGCGCCCGGGCGCCTCTAGCCTGGCGATCGGCGCGAGCGCCGCCGCGCCCGAGCCTTCGCGGACCTCCGCCACCTCGCCGATCCAGTCTCCCTCGGCGTTCGCTCCCCGATTGGCGGCCAAGAACAGGCCGACCCCGCGGTCGGCGTGCACGCCCCAACGGTTCCCGTCCAGAACGTTGTCCTGCACGACCCAGTTCTCGAAGCGGAACTTCGGAGGATCGCGGCGCACGTCCCCGCGTGCGACGACTCCGCCCCCGTTGTTCCCCTCGCTGCGGTTGCCCTCGATGCGCACGCCGCTCGCCGTTCCTCCGACGATCACGATGCCGCCGTGGCCGAAAACCGGCTCGGGAGCGTTGTGGTTGCCCTCCGGCAGGCCGTTGGCGCAGGCCTCGTTGCCCAGCAGGACCGCGCCGTCGCTCCCGCCGAGCCAGAAGCCGTAGGAGCCGCCGTTCGCCCGGTTGCGGACGTAGACGTTGTCGGGGCTCCACGCCTCGAAGCAGTTGTTGTTGCCCTCCGAGGCGTCGTTCTCCACGAACACGTTGCCGACCGACAGCCAGCCGTTCAGAGGTCGGATGAAGAAGCCGTCGCCCCCGCCGACCGCACGGTTCCGATACCAGAGGTTGTGGTTCGAGCCGCTCTCGATGAGAACGGAGCTCGAGTCCCGAGCGTGCACCTCGCCCGCCGCCCGGTCGATCCGGATCCCGTAGGAGACGTCGTTCTCCAGAAACAGGTTCCTGGAGGAGTCCCACAGCTTGGCGCACACGTTGGTGCAGTGCGAGAAGTCGTTCCGCAGGATCAGGTTGTCGGAGCAGCCGCGCAGGTGGATGCCGTCCCATACCCGCTGGGCCCGGCACTCGCGCACGACGGTCCACCTCACCCGCTCCAGCAGCAGCCCCCCGCCCGGCTCCTGCTCCCCCCAGCCGAAGTCGGGGTCGGTGAAGTTGTCGCTGAAGTCGCAGCACTCGATCGACCAGCCCTCGCAGTCCTCCAGCCACAGGGCCAGGCGGAAGCCCCTCACGCGGAGGTTGCGCAGCACGACGTTCCGGCAACCGACCGCATGGATGCCGACCCCGGCCTGTGCGAGGCCCTGGGTGCCGCCGCCGTCGCCCGGACCCACGAGGCAAGCCCCCTGGCCGTCGATCACCACGTGGCTGGCCCGAACCACCCATCGTGCGCGAACGGCGTCGGATGGCTTCAGCGTCAGGCTTTCCCGAATCTCCAGAACGTCGCAGGTTGCTTGCTCGCTCGGCATACGCAAGCCAATCTACGGCGTTCCGCCCTAGCCCGGAAGAGCCCGCGCCACCCGCTCCAAGAGCCACCTGGCGCACGCGATCTTGCTGAGCGTGCCGGAGCGCTCGGGAGGGCCTTGCCTGCCGATCAGCACCAGCTCGTTCTCGTCGCTCTCGAACCCGATTCCGGGGCGGGAGACGTCGTTGGCTGCGATGAAGTGCAGGCCCTTCCGCTCGAGCTTCTCGCGGGCCACCGCCAGGTCGTCCGTCGGCTCGGCCGCGAAGCCCACCAGGACCGCCCCCGGCTTGGCGATCCGGCCCAGCTCCGCGACGACGTCCGGATTCGGAACCAGCCGCAGCAACAGGTCCTCCGCCGTCCGCCGGATCTTGCCTCGGCTCGGTTCGGCCACGCGGTAGTCCGCCACAGCGGCCACCGCCAGGATCAGGTCCGCCGCCGGAGCCTCCTCGGAGGCCGCAGCCAGCATCTCTTGGGCGGTTTCGACCTTCACGACGCTCGCGCCGAGGGGTGGCGGCACCGAGGTCGGGCCGGTCACGACGGTCACCTCGGCGCCCATCCAAAGCGCGGCCTTGGCCAGGGCCGCTCCCATCTTGCCGCTCGACCGGTTGCTGAGGAAGCGCACGGAGTCGATTGGCTCCCTCGTCGGGCCGGAGGTGATCAGCACCCGCCGTCCCCGCAGGCTCCGGGTCCAACCGATGAGAGCCAGGGCCGCCGACGCGATCTCCGAAACCGACGCCAGTTTGCCTTGGCCGTGCTCGCCGCAGGCGACCTCGCCCTCGGCCGGCTGGACGATCTCGACGCCCCGGGCGACCAGCCGGCGGAGGGACTCCTGCGTCGTGTCGTTCGCCAGCATCGCGGGGTTCATCGCGGGCGCGACCAGCATGGGCCCCGTGTAGGCCAGCGCGATGGTGCTCAGCATGTCGTCCGCCACGCCGGCCGCCAGCTTGTTCAGGATGTTGGCCGTGGCCGGCGCGATGACCAGCAGGTCGGCCTGCCGTGCCCAGTCGATGTGCGCCATGCGCCCCGCCTCAGGCTCGTCGAACGCCCACACGAGGCAGGGCTGCCCGGTCAGCGATTCGAACAGCACCCGGGTGACGAACTTCTCGGCTGACGGCGTCAGGCACACGCGCACCGTGCACCCGCCCCGCATCAGCTCGCGGGCCAAGTCGGCGGCCCGGTACGCCGCGATGCTGCCCGTCACCCCGAGCACGACGTTCGACATGGCCCGTTGTACCCCGCGGGCTGGGCCCATAATCCGGGCGATGCAGGTTCGAAGGCTGGTGTGCGTGGCGGGGCCCGGCGCCGGCCGGGAGTTCCCCCTCGACGGCGAGCGGCTCACCATCGGCAGATCCTCCGAATGCGAGATCCGGATCGCCGAGGACCGGCACCTCAGCCGCCTCCACGCGCGCATCGAGCGGATGCCGAGGGGCTTCGTGCTGTACGATCTGGGCAGCACCAACGGCACCTTGGTCAACCGCGTCGCGATCGACGGGCCAACCGCCCTGCACCACCTCGATACCATCCAGGTCGGCATGTCGACCCTGCGGTTCGAGGACGTCTCGTTCGTCGCCATCCCGGCGGCGGAGCCGAGGACGGAGGAAGCCCCGCCGGACCGCCGCCGACCGGGCTTCTGGCCGGGGTTCGTCGCGGGTCTCGCGTTGGTGCTCGCCGCCTGGGGAGCCTCCACCTGGATCGAGGACCGCTCGGCCGCCCGGCAGGAGACCAGGCGGATTCTGGAGGGGATCGCCACCAAGCCGCGCGTGGACCTCTTCCAGGCCGCGGCCACGGGGGATCTGGCGCAGATCCGGGCGCACATCCGCGTCGGCTCCGACCTCAACGTCCGAGATGCGAACGGGTTCACGCCGCTGCACCTCGCCGCGTACAAAGGAAACAAGGCGGCCGTCGAGCTGCTGCTGGAGGCCGGTGCCGACCCCACGGTCCGTTCCTCCACGGGAGCGACCCCGGAGCAGATCGCCCGAGCGGCGAACCACGCCGAAATCGCGAACCTCCTCGCACGCAACGGACGTACGAATCGTTGAGTCTCGCGAGAAGAGAGGTTCGGAATGTTCTGGAAGCGAATCGGCCTGTTTCTGCTGACCAACTTGGTCGTGCTGCTCGTGCTCGGTCTGGTGGTTTCGATCACCGGACTGGACACGGGTCTGGGAGCCTACGGCCTCAATCTGGGCGCTCTGCTCGCCTTTTCGGCGGTCTTCGGCTTCGGTGGGGCGTTCCTCTCGCTCGGCCTCTCCCGTTGGCTGGCCAAGCGTGCGTTCGGCGTGGTCGTGATCTCCCCCCACACGACGGATCCGCAAGGTCGATGGCTGGTGGACACGGTGGCACGGCTCGCCCGGAACGCCGGACTGCGCTCCACGCCGGAGGTCGGGGTGTACGCCTCGCACGAGGTCAACGCCTTCGCCACGGGACCCAGCGCCTCCCGGTCCCTGGTGGCGGTCTCGACCGGTCTGCTCGCCCGGCTCAACCGGCGGGAGGTCGAAGGGGTGCTGGGCCACGAGGTGGCGCACATCGCCAACGGAGACATGGTCACCATGACGCTGCTCCAAGGGGTTCTGAACACGTTCGTGATCTTCCTCTCCCGCGTGCTGGGCTTCGTCATCGGCCGAGCCGTCGGCGGCCGGGGGGAGGGCCTGGTGCGCCTGGTCGCCATCCTGGTTCTCCAGCTTCTGTTCGGCATCCTCGCCAGCTTGGTCGTGGCCGCCTTCTCCAGGATGCGCGAGTTCCGCGCGGACGCCGGCGGAGCCCGGCTGGCAGGCCGCGACGCAATGATCGGAGCATTGGAGCGCCTCCGCCTGCACGCCTCCGCGGTCGACGACGGAATGCCGGCGTACGCGGCGATGAAGATTCACGGAATCCCCGGCTGGATGCGATGGTTCTCCACCCATCCTCCGCTGGAGGAGCGGATCGCTCGGCTTAACCGAGGCTGACCGGCCCAATCGTTCGCTCCGTGACGTGGAAAACCCGGAAATTGGGCCTAAAGACCCATTTCACGGAGGCGGTTTGGCATACCGGTTAACTCTCGCTACAATGACCAGTGTCGCGGGTTGCAGCGCCGTCAGCCCGGTGTGCAAAGCCGCTTCTTGCTTGGAACCCTTAGGAGGTTATCGTTTGATGCGACGAGCGTTTACTCTCATCGAGCTCTTGGTGGTGATCGCCATCATTGCGATCCTCGCCGCCATCCTGTTCCCGGTCTTCGCCCAGGCCAAGGCTTCCGCCAAGCGGTCGGCCAGCCTGAGCAACGTCAAGCAGCTGGGTCTGGCGTGCATCATGTACGGCTCGGACTACGACGACAACATCCCGCTCTGGCTCAGCGGCGAGTGGCAGTACATGGCCGCCCCGATCGGGAACGATCCGACGGATCCGCGCCGGGCGCGCACGTGGGTGGAGATCACCTACCCGTACATCAAGACGCAGGGCCTCTACACCGACCCGGTCCGCGGTGACGCACTGGGCATCTTCGCCGGCGGCCCGCAGACGAGCGGCATCCGTTCCTATCGGAACCAGAACCGGTATCCGATGTACGGCATGAACTACCTGTTCCTGTCGCCGTTCCCCTACTGCGAGCGCGGCGAGTCCAAGTCGTTCACGCAGGCGGCTGAGGTGGCCAACACGGTGTTCCTCACCAGCAGCCGGCTGTTCACCGTCGAGTCGACGCGCGGCTGGTTCGGCGTCAACGCTCCCGGCATGTGGCCGATCATCGCTCCGCACCCCGTGTACTGCATCTTCTACGACGGCGCGGTGGGGTCCGGCAACTGGTCCAAGCAGAACCCGGAGGGCAAGATCACGGCCAGCACCTTCGTGGATTCGTCCGATGGATCCAACGTGGTCTGGCTGGACGGGCACGCCAAGTACATGAAGGACAACGCCTTGGCCGACGGCACCGACTACTCCACGGCGAGCAAGACGAACGCCAACGAGGGCGCGATGATCGTCGACAAGTCGAAGTACCTCTGGAACCTCGACGACAATTACTACGAGTGATCGGGTTGGACATGAGGAAGGCTCCCGCAGCGTTGCTTGCTGTGATCGCGGCGGCCGTCGCGCTCGCCGGGTGCGGCCAAAGCCAGGCCGATGCTCTCGAAGAGGTGAAGAGGACCGAGGAGAGGCAGAAGCGGATGGCTGAGGAGGCCAAGAAGAGCGGGCGAGGCGGTGCGGTTCCGATGTTCGATCTGGATCGCTAGCCTCACTTCAACCAACCTAAGATCGGCGCGGAGGCCTCGGGGTTCGCCCCGGGCCTCCTTTCCGTTCTTCGAGCGCTCCTGCAAGCCGAACGGGGCCCGGGTGTTGCCCGGACCCCGTCCTTGCGACGAGCGGCGGCCCGATCAGATCCTGCCCTCGGCGCGAAGCTTGGGGTAGTGGCACGACTTGAACTTCTTGCCGCTGCCGCAGGGGCAGGGGTCGTTCCGCCCAACCTTCCGCCAATCGATCTCCCGCAGGCCGCCGTCGGGGGCGATCGGTCCGTTGGGCAGCGCGGCGCTCTCGTCCACCCGCATCATCTGCGGAGGCTCCGGCTCCGGCTCGCGCTGGACCTGGGCCCGGAAGATCATCTTCACCGCCTGGTCGCGGATTCCTCTCAGGGTCTTCTCGAAGAGGTCGCTGGTCTCCCGCTTGTACGCCACCAGCGGGTCGATCTGGCCGTAGCCCCTCAGGCCGATGCCCTCGCGGATGTAGTCCACGATCTGCAGGTGCTCCATCCACTTGTCGTTCACGGCGTGGAGCATCACCTGCTGCTCCAGCTGGCGCATGATCTCGTCGCCCAGCTCCTCGATCTTGGCCTCGTAGGCCTTGGTCGCGGCGGCGATGCAGGCCTCGGTGAGCTCCGGCCCAGGAGCCATCGACCGCAGCTCCTCCAGGCTCAGGTGGTCCATCACCGGGAAGATCTCGCTCAGATCCTCGTACAGCAGGTCGTAGTCGAACACTCGCCGCTCGTTCTCGTCCACCACCCACGCGTTTTGCACGACCTCGGAGATCATGTCGTGGATGTAGCGCATCAGCTCCGGCCGCTCATCCTTGCCGAGCAGGATCTCGCGCCGCATGGCGTAGATGTGCTCGCGCTGGGCGTTCAGGACGTCGTCGTACTCCAGAACGTGCTTGCGCCCCTCGAAGTAGTGGTTCTCGATCCGCTCCTGCGTCTTCTGGATCATCCGGCTCAGGAACTTGGCGTTCACCTCCTCCATCGGCGGCCAAGCCTTCAGGAGCGGGTTCTCCAGCATCTTCGCGTTGAAGATCTTCCAGAGCTGGTCCTCCAGCGACACGAAGAAGCGGCTCTCGCCGGGGTCTCCCTGCCGTCCGGAACGCCCGCGGAGCTGGTTGTCGATGCGCCTGCTCTCGTGACGCTCGGTGCCGAGGATGTAGAGCCCACCCAGCTTGCGGACCTCTTCCGCCTGCGCCAGCCGCTCCGTCTCCGTCAGGGGAAGCGGAGGCGCGGCCCGCTCCAGGC
Organism: uncultured Fimbriimonadaceae bacterium; assembly: GCA_937961665.1. GTDB lineage: Bacteria > Armatimonadota > Fimbriimonadia > Fimbriimonadales > Fimbriimonadaceae > UBA8783. The sequence goes on along the minus strand of CALGMO010000007.1, from coordinate 2,844 downwards.
CTCCGCGACGGAAGCTGGCGAAGGTGTTGGCGTACTCGTCGTCGAAGCTCGTGTCCCCTTCCGCGGTGCGCGACATCTCGACCAGCTCGTCGGTCACGCGCCCGCCGAGCAGGATGTCCACGCCTCGGCCCGCCATGTTCGTGGCGATCGTCACCTGGCCCTTGCGGCCGGCCTCGGCGATCACCAGCGCCTCGCGCTCGTGGTACTTCGCGTTGAGCACGTTGTGCGGCACGCCTTCGGTCAGCGCCTGCTTCAGGTGAGCCTTGTTCTCCTCGGGCAGCTGCCACAGCTGGATCGCCCAGTTCAGGTTCTCCTCGTGCAGAGCGTCCGGCTGCATGTCGGCCTTGCGCAGCACCGAGGCCAGCGTCTGCCGGTCGATGTCCGCCAGGTTCGTCTCAATGACCTTCTTCGCGTCGGCCACGAGGTCCTTGGGGAACCCCTTCTTGCCCTCGACGGCCTCGCGCAGCCTCTGCACCAGCAGCAGCCGCTGGAGCATGTCCGGCGTAAGGCGGCTGGACACCACCTCGGACATCTCGATCGATCGGGTGCCGACCAGAACCGGCTGCTGCTTGGTGAACAGCCTCAGAATCTCGAACGCCACCCCGCGCAGCTTCGCCTCCAGGGTCTTGTAGACCACGTCGGGGTGGTCCACTCGGATCATCGGCCGGTGCGTCGGGATGCACACCACGTCCAGGCCGTAGATCTTCCGGAACTCGTCCTCCTCCGTCTTGGCCGTGCCGGTCATGCCCGCCAGCTTCTCGTACAAGCGGAACAGGTTCTGGAAGGTGATCGTGGCGATCGTCTGGCTCTCGCGCTGAACCGGCACGCCCTCCTTGGCCTCCAGAGCCTGGTGCAGGCCGTCGGAGAACCTGCGACCGAACATCATGCGGCCGGTGTTCTCGTCGACGATCACCACCTCGCCGCCGCGCACCACGTAGTCCACGTCGCGCTGGAAGAGCCCGTAGGCCTTGACGCTGGCCATCACGTGGTGGAACAGCTTGGGGTCGTTGGCGATGTTGTCGATCCCCAGGAGCCGCTCCACCATGTCCATGCCCTCTTCGGTGAGGCTGGCGCTGTGGTTCTTCTTGTCGGCGACGTAGTGGATGCCGGGCTTGTCGGCGTCGTCCGGTCCGCCGCCCACGAGCTGTCGCACCACCTTGTCGACGACCTTGTAGACCGACACGTCCTCGTTCGAGGGTCCGCTGATGATGTGCGGGGTCCGGGCCTCGTCGATGAGGATCGAGTCCACCTCGTCGATGATCGCGTAGTGCAGCTCGCGCATCACGAGCTGGTTGACGCTGAAGGCCATGTTGTCGCGGAGGTAGTCGAAGCCGAACTCGTGGTTCGTGCCGTAGACCACGTCGCACAGATACGCCTCCCGCCGGCTGCAGGGCACCAAGTTGAGGTACCGCGGGTCCTCGTGCACGGCGCCCGGCTCGTAGCGGTAGCTTCCCCCCAGCTCGTCGGAATCCGCCGACTGACCCTGGATGACGCCCACGGACAGACCGAGGAAGTGGTAGATCGGCCCCATCCAGACGGCGTCGCGCCGGGCGAGGTAGTCGTTCACGGTGACGAGGTGCACGCCGCGGCCCGTCAGCGCGTTCAGATAGAGCGGGGCGACGGCCACGAGCGTCTTGCCCTCGCCGGTCTTCATCTCGGCGATGCGGCCCTGGTGCAGCACCACGCCGCCGATCAGCTGCACGTCGAAGTGCCGCATGTTCAGCAGGCGTCGGCTCACCTCGCGCACGACCGCGTAGGCCTCCGGCAGAATCTGGTCGAGCGTCTCGCCCTGCTGCAGGCGGGCGCGGAATTCGGGCGTCTTGGCCTTCAGGGCCTCGTCGCTCAGGGCCTGCATCTGCGGCTCCAGAGCGTTGATCTTCTCGACGATCGGCTGGATCAGCTCGACGTCGCGTTTGCTGGTGTCGAAAAGCTTCCTTAGGAATTGCATGGTTTCTCGGTCGGATTCGGTTGCCGCGGAGTTCCGCGGCGGGGCTGCGAGGGAGGGGGCCAGACCTACCGAACCGGACCGTCCCGAAACCGCACGCCGCCCGGGAGCGGCGCACCGACGACCCGCTCGTCTCTCAGTTGGGCGGAGCGAGAGCCCGCCGAGCGGTCAGCCGGAAGCCCAGTCGGCCCGGCCTCGGGAACGGGCGAGAGCTCGATCTGGAGCCACGCGCCGAGCTGACGAAGGACCTCCTCGGAAGCCCGGTCGCCCAGCCACGCTTCGATCGCCCGCAACCTCTCCGCCGGAGCCGATCGGCTGGGCAGTCCATCCAGAACGGCGCGCACGGCGGAAGGAGGAACCGGCCGATCGGCCATGGTCCCCTGCAGCCAAAGGATCAACAGCGCGGGTACGAGATGGAGCATCCGCCAGTCCAGATTATAGACGCTTCCGGGCAAGCGCACCGTTCCGATGGGCCGAGCCCCCGGAGCGACCGGTAAACTCCCCCGTATGGACTATCGCATCGAAAAGGACAGCCTCGGCGAGGTGCAGGTTCCCGCAGAGGCGTACTGGGGCAGCCAGGCGGAGCGGAGCCGGCGCCTGTTCCCCATCAGCGGCCTGACCGAGCACCCCAAGATGATCGACGCGTTCATCCTGCTCAAGAAGGCGTGCGCGGCGGCCAACACCGAGCTGGGACTCCTGCCCAAGGAGATCGGCGAGGCGTTGCAGAAGGCGGCCGACGAGGTCCTCTCCGGCAGCCTGCGCGACCAGTTCCCGGTGGACGTGTTCCACATGGGCGCCGGAACCAGCTTCAACATGAACTGCAACGAGGTGCTCGCCAACCGCGCGGAGGAGATCCTGGGCGGACGCAAGGGCGAGTACAAGATCGTCAACCCGAACGA
>CALGMO010000006.1 GCA_937961665.1 uncultured Fimbriimonadaceae bacterium | reverse complement strand
CGCCCGGAGCGGTGGCGGGGCACACGCGCCCGAGGCCCTGGGGCGGCAGGTGCACGTGACGATGGTGCTCCAGGAAGTTCACGTCGGCTTCGGGCGACAGCTCCCCGCCGAACGCGGCGAACACCAGCCGCGCGTGCGGGGGCGCCCAGGCCCGGCGGTCCGGGCTGGAGGGGTCCAGGGTGAAGTTCATCACCCACAGGTCGGGGTCCAGCAGGCCGGCGTTGGGGTGGCGGGTGTACACGACGCAGTCCACGCCGCCGTCCGACATGTCGCGCACCTGGCGGGCCAGGGCGTCGGCGAACGCCGGGAAGGCCACGACCTCTCCCACGTGCGAGAAGCGGATGTTGGGCCGCCGGGTCCAGCCGGTGCCCTCCAGCCTCCGGACCTCCAGCAGCGCCTGCCGGACCGCCCGCGCCGTGTGGGGCCTCAGTCGGTCCAGCACGCTGCGCCTGACGGAGTCGCCACCCTCCTCGAAGGTCCGGGCGACCAGGCCGTTCAACGCGCCCCGCACCACCGGAGCATAGGCGGCATCCAGAGCGTCGTGGGCGTAGCAGGCCCCGGCGCACAGCACCGTCGGGCGGCAGCTAGCCAGGGGCATACGCAGGCTGACCCCCTGCTTCTTGCTGCAGCCGTAGAACCAGGCGTCCAGGGCCAGACCGACCGGGTCGGCCGCGCGGAGGGCCTCGGCCTCGATCGCCCGCTCCAGGCGGGCCCGCGTCGCGAACAGCAGGCTGTGGGCCTCGCGCCTCAGCGCCGGGTCGGTGCGGCGGCCCCTGGCCGCGGCGGCCAGCCGGAAGTAGTCCGTCAGGTCCTCTCGGAACGCGACCCGAATCTGAAGGGAGCGGGTCGGGGGCAGACCCGAGCCCGGGATGTAATGCAGACTACAGGAACGGGCCCACTCCACGATCCGGCGGTGTTCTTCGAGCCTCCACTCCGTCTCCACTTCAACTGGCATGTTGCACCAATGCCCGAGAACCGCCTAGGCCGAGAGACAAACTGCAACGGGCTGATGGCAGGCATGTCTGCCAGGCACCAGACCCGCATGTCGCCCTCGCTGGGGTCTGGTGCACTCCCGGTCGTATGAGGTTCACTCTCGTCTTTGGAGCCTGCGGCGACCGAGGAGCCGAGATTCGGCCGATGCCCGCTCCTTGGCTGGGGAGTTCTGGCCGAATCCTGCTCGTCATGTAGACTACATAGCTGAGCGAAGGGCAATGATTTCGAGGAGCGATCCGGCGGGGGCGCGGCTTGATAAGAGCCAGCTCGACTTTTGCACGCTGGATGCCCGGCACGTGAGGCTGTTGGCCCCGGCCGGTTCCGGCAAGACGCTTTCGGTCCTGTACCGATGCAAGACCCTCGCGGAGGCCGCCCCGTCCACGCCGAGGTTCCTGCTCTTCACCTTCACCAGGTCCGCGCGCGACGAGCTCGTCGACCGCCTGAAGTCCACCCCGGACCTGCAGGGCATCGCCCCGCTGGTGCAGGTCACGACGCTGAACGCCTTCGGCTGGCGCACCGTCAAGAACGCGGCCCGCAACGCCAAGCTGCTCACCTCCGACAGAGACCGCTTCTTCACCGTGCAGAACGTGCTGCAGCCCGTGTGGCAGAAGCACGCGCGCCTGAAGGCGCTGATGGAGGACAGCAGAAGGAGGAACCGGGCCTCCCGCGACCTCCTGGAGGCGATCGACAGCCTGAAGGAGCTGGGTTTGCGGCACGACAGGATCGACAGCCTCGAGCGGCTGCGCGAGCAGCTGGAGGTCCTCCACCGCTGCGAGCTCGAGCGGCACTTCGTCCAGATCGTCCGGAAGCTGGCCGACCTGGAGATCCTGCCGCCGAAGACGGACCCTGTCGCGGGGTTCTTCCAGAGCTTCCTCCCGTTCTACCGAGAGGCCTGCGAGCTGCTGCGCGGCTCGGCCCTGTTCACGCTCGACGATCAGAAGTACTGGGCCTGGATCGAGCTGGAGACGCAGCTCCAAGAAAACAGGCACCCTGCAGGCTCAGCCCGATACCACCACGTCTTGGTCGACGAGTTCCAGGACATCAACCCGCTGGACTTGGAGCTCTTGCGGACCATCCAGGCTTTGCATCGCTCCACCATGACGATCGTGGGCGACGACGACCAGGCGATCTACGAGTGGCGCGGCGCCACGCCAACCTTCATCCTCGACCCTGAGCAGCATTTCGGTGCCAGCTTCCAGACCTGCATCCTGGAGAGGAACTACCGCTCCCCGGCGAACATCGTCCGTCTGTCCCAGAGGCTGATCGCCCACAACGGTCGACGCGTCCGCAAGGACGTCGTTCCCGTGCAACAGACGAACGCCGTCCTGAAGCTCAGACGGCACGGCTCCATCGTCGCGGCCGTCGAGGACACGGCGCGCCTGGCTCTGGACCTTCTGGAGAACCATGGGTGCCGGAGCGTCGCGCTGATCGGTCGCAAGCGGGCGCAGATCGTGCCGTACCAGATCGTGTTCGCCGGCCAGGACGTGCCCTTCTACGCCGCGGAGGACCTTCAGGTGCTGCTGAGCGACACGTTCCGCGAGCTCCAAGAGATGCTCGCCATCCGCGGGCAGGCCGCTCATCCCAGCCCTTGGGACGACCCCGTCGGGAAAGTCTTGAAGCTGTGCGACCGCGTGAAGCGCTACCCGCTGAGCAAGAAGGACCGCGAGGCCTTGAACCGGCACCTCCGTCAGTGCCGACCCGCCAGCCTGCTGGACGCCGTTCAAGCGCTGCGCCGGTACCAAGGCCCGCTGAAGGGAGGCAACGAGGACGGGTCCATCAGCGCCTCGTTCGCCGACGCGATCCTGAATCTCGTCCGCAGCCGCACGGTGTCCGATTCGATCCACGCCATCAGCGAGTCGTTCGAGGGCCTGCAGAAGGACTACGGCAAGGCGCTCGAGGACATCTTCTACACGGACCCGCCCTTCCTCTACCTGGCGGACTACGCGGAGAAGTACGGCGACGACTTTGCCTCCTTCTGCAGGGATCTGGACGACGCGGCGGCCACGCTGGCGCTGGTTCCACCGGCGGACGACGAACAGGCCGAAGACGCCAGTTGGAAGACGCCGCTCCACCTGATGACCGCTCTGCGGGCCAAGGGCAAGGAGTTCGACGCCGTGATCATCTTGGACGCCAACGACGGCGTCTGGCCGAGCAGACTGGCCGAGAACGAGCGGGACTTGGAGCAGGAGAGGCGCCTCTTCTACGTCGCGGTGACCCGGGCCCGGAAGTACCTCTATTTCGTTCTCGAGGACAAGATTCTGCGCCAGTCGGTCGCGCCCAGCCGCTACCTTGCCGAGATGGGGCTCGACGTCTCGAGTTAGCCCACCGGAGCTGTGGATTGGGGTGGGTGGGCAGGACCGCCGTGGACTCGGCGCCGTGTTCGCGGGCGACGCCGGGATGCTGCCTTCGGGCAGGGAGCGGGGCACATCCCTCACGCGCACCGTGCCCTCGGCGCTCGCACCCAAGACACGCAAGGGTCGCCGCTGGACTCCTGCGTGGACGCTTCGGAATGCCCGACCCTCTCCGACGCCCATGCCTGAGGCGCGAAGAGCCTCCGCTCTGCCCCGTCTGTGGCACCCGGACCCTTTCGATGCCGAAAGCGGCCGGGCGGCCATGCTGGTCGGGCGATCCCTGTTGCCTGGAAGCCGTCGCGCTCGCCGGGCCATCCGGCGACGGCCCTGGGCGTGAGTCGGCCTCGATCGGGCCGAGTCGCCGCGGCGTCAGCAGGGGCACGCCAACCACGGGAGCGCCTCGGGTCCCGAGGCAGCAAATCTGGAAGCGTAATGGTGGGTATGGTGTGATCACGCCAACCAAGGGCGCGCCTCGGGGCCCGAGGCAGCCCCCTCCCGCTGTGCGGGAGGGGGATTCAGGGGGAGGGTCGGAGGTTAAGACCCATGCTCCCCGGCGTTTCGCGGCACATCCTTCCGCTCGAGCCATGCGCCTGTGCGGCTGTTCCATGCTCCTCGGCGTTGCGCGGCACATCCCGCTTGAGCCCTCCGCATCCGGAGAGCCCTCCTGCGGCGTTCGCGACGATGTTGATGCCGTCTCTTTCGTCCTCAGCATACGGAGACCTCTGGGGAACGACACGCAATCCGCCGGGATGCTCAGAGGCCCTGCACGATCCGCCGCTCCTGCCGGCACGGCTTCGTGGCAGCCGGACGAGCCGCGGGAGCGCGCTGCGACGGGATCCCGCACGGCGCCCCTGCCCGCAGATCTCGCAACCGCACTTCTCCACGCTCGCAACCGCACTTCTCCACGCTCGCGACTGCACCGCTTCGCACGCGCGACTCGGGCACTTTCGACGCGATCGGGCCTGCTCGACGACGAGCGTCGGGCCCGATGTGCGAGGATGGTCCCCTTGCGATCCGGAGGCGGCCTCGCCGATGCGACCCGCGAGGCCGCGGCTTTCGGTGTCCGAGCCTTCCTCCAGGCGTGCGCGCCCGGCGAGGTCCGGCGCGACCTCCCGCGCAAGGACTTGCAAAGAGAGGCCGGGGCGGCCCCTAGCCCACGGCCGCGTCCGCCCGCTCCCCGCGCCAAGCGCCTGCGTCGGAGACGCACCGAGGGCTGCGCGGAGCGGAAAGGCCGACGGGAATGGCGCCCCACGCGAGTCCCGGCCCCCCCTGCCTGGCCAGCTCGTCGGCGTTGGTCGAGGCACCCTAGGGAGCCCCGGGCCCTCGGACCTCCGCCGCGACTCGCCAGCAGGGTTGCCGCCCACCATGCGGCGCGGCGCTCCTGCGCCGCTCTCACGGAAACGCCGGGCCGGCGTCATCGGCGAAGCAGCCGGCGGAACAGCGCGGCCAGCCGACCCAGCCAAGATCGCCGCGCCTTCGCGGCCGAGCCGTTCCGCCGCCTCCACCATCCCCGGGCGGGCACCGATCCCGCCGGGGCGGTCCGATCGGCCCCCGGGCCGGCGTCCGTCGGCTGCGCCTCGGGCGGAGCGCCGTAGGCCGCCCGACCCTCCGCGACCATCGCCGCTCGCGGCTCCGACGCGCGAAGCCCCGGCTCGGGCAGGCCAGAGACGATCAAGGACGACCGCAACCCGAGGAAGACCCGCAACCGTCCGAGGACGAACTCCCGGACCGCGTCCGCATGATCCTGCAGATACTCCCGCCAGGCCGGGTGCAGCTCCACGGCGGGCTCTGGCCCCGCGAGGAACCGATAGACGGGCGGAAGGTCGGAAGAGAACGCCTGCTCAGCGAGCTCGACGATCCGCGGGTTCACGGAGCGGTCGTTGGCTCCCTGCAGCTTTGCCGCGAAGAACGAACGCAGAAAGCGGTACGGCACGTAGTCCGCCAGGCTCATCAGCTCGCGCGCGAGGCGGTCCCCCGTTTCGAGCCGCCGCAGGGCGGCCGCCCGGATCTCCTCGGGAGAGGCGTTCGGCGAGACCCCCTCGGCCAGGCACAGCCGTTCCAGCAGCTCCGGGAGGCGGTCCCGGGCGCCGAACCGGCCACCGGTCTGGCGGAGGAACCGCGAGGCGCCCGCCAGCATTCCGGCGACCAGCGCCGACAGCGGGATGGCGGGCCCCGCGCCCCGCTCCAGCTCGTCGAGCAGCGCCAGCATCCAGAAGAACTTGTACGAGTTGGTGGTCTCGTCGAACGTCCTCTCGACGGCGGCGACCCAGAGGGTCGGGCGGGGCGTCGGCTCCATCGGCTCCCGGGGCTCGTCCGGCATGGAGGCAAGACTACCGCGGACGGCGGGGGCCGGCGCACCCGGACGGCGCGCGCAGGACCCAGGGGCCTGCCCGGAAAGCCAGGCCTCCGCACGACCGAAAATGGGCTACAGTGGATCATGAACAGCTGGAGCGTTCCGTTGGTGGCCGCAGTCGCGCTCGCCGCGGGGGGTTGCGCGTCCCCGAAGCGGCTCGCCTTCGAGCAGGCTGCCTCCGAGCTTCCCCAAGCGCAGGCCGAGGCCAAGCGTCTAGGCTTGCCGCTGACCGGCGCCGACCTGCGCCCGAACCCGCCGGTGCCGCCCGACCAGAACGCCGCGGAGCCCATCCGGCGGGCGATCGCGGACCTCGAGGCGGCGGAGAAGACTGAGCGGAACTGGCAGGGCGCGCTCAGCGAGGCGGTCCGGCAGCCCTCGCCAGAGACTTTCCGGGAGGCCCGCCGCACGCTGCAGGCGCTCGGCCCTGCGCTGCGGTCGGCCGAGGAGGCCGCCGCGAAACCGTCGGTGGACTTCGGGCGGAAATGGGACGCCGAGCCGGCCTTCTCGATGCTGTTCCCCGAGCTGGGAGCGATGAAGAGGCTGGCGAGCGCGCTGGCGATGAGGGGTGCGTTCCGCGCGGCCGCCGGCGAGCCGCCGCAGGCCGTCGCTCGCGATTTCGAGGCCGCCTTCCGGCTCGCGAGGCACGCGGGCGCCGACCCGGTGTTGATCGCGGGACTCGTGCAGGTGGCCTGCGACGCGGCGGTGGTCCGCTCCATGGAGCTGGCGGCCACGGCTCGATCGAGGGACCGGGCGCTGCTCGAGGCGCTCAGGGGCGTTGCGGCGCGGGCCGCCGAGGAGCGACCGGACCTGTCCCACCACCTCCGCGGAGAGGTCTACCTGGGAGTGTCGGGCGCGCGCAATCTGGGCCGCCTGGCTCAGGAGTACCAATTGGCCAACGAGAGCGCCGACGAATACGCCCTGCGGCAGGTTCGGGAGCTTCTTCCCGACGGCATCCCGCCGGACGTCGCGCAGAAGGCGTACGAGGCGCGGGTGCTGCAGGCTTGGAGCGACGCCTATCGAGACCCGCAGGCCCTTCGCAACCCCCTGCGGGCCAAAAGGGTGCTGGAACAGATGGAGAAGCGCCACACCGACGAGAAAGATCCGACGATGGCGCTGAACCGGATCGTGTTTCCCGTGTTCTCGGAGGCCGGCGACGCCTACGCCCGCGGCGACGCGTACCTATCCGCGTTCCAGAGCCTGATGCGGGTGCTGGAGTTCCGGGCGGCGCAAGGCCGCTGGCCCAAGAGTCTGGCCGAGGCGGGCGCCGAAGGCACCGACCCGTTCGACGGCCAGCCCCTGCGCTACAAGGCGGAGGGCGACTCGGCGCGCGTGTACAGCGTGGGTTCGAACCGGCGGGACGACGGCGGAGCCGAAGGGGGCGCCAACGACCGGCGGGACGTCGTGGCGCTGTTCCCGCGGAGGCCGGAGGCGACCCGAGGGGCGGGGTCCAGCGGCCCTGCCCTCCAGCCCGCTCCGCCCAAAATGGAGCGATGATCGCCGCCCTGCTCGCCCTGGCTCTGGCGCCCCAGCGCGTCGCCGTGATCGACAATCCGCTGCTGGACGAGGTCAGCGGCCTGGTGGCCAGCCGTCGCTACCCGGGCGTCTTCTGGGCGCACAACGACAGCGGCGACTCGGCGCGCGTGTTCGCGGTGCGCTCCGACGGTTCCGTGGTCGCGCCGGCTTGGCTGAACCGCCGCCAGGACGCCGGCGTCTCCGAAGAGGCCAGGCCGTTCGAGGGACTGGAGATCAAGGGCGCCTCCAACCTGGACTGGGAGGACATCGCCTCCGACGGAGACACCTTGTACCTCGCGGACACCGGCAACAACGGCAACGCCCGCCGGGACCTGTGCGTGTACGCGGTGCCGGAGCCCAACCCGGCGGAGACCACGGCCACCCGCGCCCTGCGCGAGATCTGGATCGCGTTCGCCGAACGCACCGGCAT
>CALGMO010000005.1 GCA_937961665.1 uncultured Fimbriimonadaceae bacterium | reverse complement strand
GGCCATCGCCTGGGTCAGGGCGACGGTCTCCTCCTCGGTCATCCCCCGGAAGTAGACGGCCATCAGGAACGCCGCCATCTGGTAGTCGGGGACCCGCCCGGCGACGTAGGAGGACACAAGCCAGCGGATCTCCTCCGGGGCGAGCGCGCCTCCATCCCGCTTCTTCTCGATCAGGTCCACCGCCCGCATCTCTCCCGGATCTTACCCCCGCGCCCCGTGGCCCGGCATCAGCCCCGCCGCCCGGGCCCAGTGGGGGAACAGGGGGTCCGAGAGCTCGTACTCCCCATCCCGCCGCTCCACCAGCTCCTCCCGCCCCAGGGCCTCCAGGGCCCGCTGGACGTGGGACGCGCTCTTGAGCCCAAACCGCGCGATCGTGTCGGCCGCGAAAAGGGACGCCCCCGCGCCGAGCTCGGCGAGGGCAAGAAGGCACCTCCGCTGGTGGAGGGTCAGCCGCTCCCACAGGCGGCGGTAGTACGCGTCGTGCCAGCCGACGACCGAAGCGAGGGCTTGCGCGAGATCGGCTCCGGTGATCGAACCCCTCCTCGCCCGCGCCCGATCCCACAGCTCGTGGGCGAGGGTCTGGACGAAGTAGGGATGGTCGTCCACGGACTGGCAGAGCTCGGCCGCGAGGTCCGCCGGGAGCCTCATCCCTCCCTTCCGGAAACCCTCCCCGAGGAACGGGACGAACGCGGCCCGCGGGATCTTCCCGAGCCGCAGGGGGCGCCCCATGCGGAAGAACGGGGACCGCTCAGCGGCGAAAAGCTCCTCCATCATCCTGGTCTGGCTTCCCGCGAACACGTAGCTCACCCGGCGGTGCATCTGGAACGCAGCCCGCATCGCCCGCACCAATTCGTCCCCCCCGAGCTCGGCGATCGCGGGGAACTCGTCGAGCGCCACCGCCAGCCTGACCCCGAGGTCCTCGGCCACCCGCTCCGGGAGATCGAGGGCCTCCCCAAGCGTCGCCGGCTCGGCGAGGCGCGGCCCGTAGCCGACCTCGACCTGCACGCGTCCCACCGAGTCGAGGATCAGGCGGGGCTGGAGGCGCGAGAGGAACACACGCGCCCACCGCCGGACCCGATCGGCGTGCGACTCCGTCCCATCGAGAACCGCGGAGATGAAGAGCTCGACGAAGCCCTGAACGGACAGGGCGCGCGAGAGATCCACGTACGCCCACCGTTCCCCCCGAGGAAGGCGCTGGAACGCCTCGCGGATGAGGGACGTCTTCCCGTAGCGTCGGGGGGAGTAGAGGAACACGTGCTCGCCAGCGCGGAACGCGCGGTGGAGCGCAGCGATCTCGTCCTCGCGATCCACGAACAGGTCGCCGGTCACAACCCCGCTGTAGCGGAACGGGTTGTCCATGGGGCCATTATACAACGCTGTATAACACACGGATGTATAACACCACGATGGGTTTGGGAACGCGAGACGATGGTACGGGCCTGAGACCTAGGCGAGCTTGGCCCGGAGCCGCGCCGACAGGTAGTCGATCGCCCACACGAGGAGGACGATCAAGATCATCACCATCCCCGCTTGGCGGTACTGAACACCCCAGATGTAGTTGATCAGCCGCTGGCCGATTCCCCCTCCGCCCACGAGCCCGACCACGGTGGCCATGCGGATGTTGATGTCCCAGCGGTAGAGCGTGAAGCTGATGTAGGGGTTCACGATCTGGGGGACGATCGCGTAGCGGAGGACGGACAGCCGGCCCGCCCCGGTGGCGGTGATCGCCTCAATCGGGCCCTGGTCGATCGCCTCCAGCCGCTCGGCGTACAGCTTCACAAGGTCGGCGATCGAGTGCACCCACAGGGCGAGGATTCCGGCAAACGGCGACCGAAGCGCCGTCACCCACACGAGGAAGATGATCGCCCACACGATGGGCTCGATCGAACGGGCAATGCTCATCGCCCCGCGGACGGCCGTGTAGATCGGTCTCCCAATCGGGCCCCGCATGAGGTTCCGGGCCGCGAGGAAGCTCAAGGGAACGGCCACCACCACCGCAAACAGGGTCGCCAGCACCGCCATGAACACGGTGACGATCATGTCCCGGCCGGCCTCAAGGAGGATCGAGGTGTCCGGACGGACCAGGGCCCGCCAGAAGTCCAGGCTCTGCCCGGCCTGGGTAAACAGCCGCACCACCGACTCCCAAGTGAGGGTTACCCCGAGGGCCGCCGCCATCGTCACCCCAAGGAACGCGGCGGTAAACAGCCCCGCCGACGTCCGGTACCAGGGGACCGGGGCCAGGGAGGACGGCCTCTCCCGCGCCAGGGCCAGACCCGACAGCCGCTCGTGGAGAGGGGGAACGGTGACGAACCCGATCCCGGTCAGGCCGAACGCGTGCCAGAGGACGAAGTAGCGCAGCCGCTCGGAGGCCGTGGGGCGGCCTGAGCCCGAGGCGAGCTCCCGGCCGACGACCTTCTGGCCCCACGACCGCCCAAAGCTCTCCCAAACGATCGCCCCCTCGACCACCCCAAGGAGGAGGACCCACCACGGGACAAGGAGGTAGGCCGTGGCCCCGAGGACGTACCAGGCGTAGGTGTAGGTGGCAAGGATCCAAAAGGCGGCCAGCCCTGCCACGTCGAGGAGGAAGGGGGCGAGGTACCGCCCGGCCCGGTCGGCCCGCCGGGCCACGGCCTCCCACAGCCCGCGCCCCGTGGTCCACGCCGGCCGCGGGGACACGAAGCCCTCGGGGTAGCCCGTCATGCGATGCGCTCCCGCAGCCGCCCCGAGAGGTAGTCCATCGCCCATACGACGGCCACGATGACCATCACCACCGCCCCCACCTTGGGCCAATCCCCCTGGTTCTTGTAGTAGAAGAGCATGTCCCCAATTCCGCCCCCGCCGACGAGGGCGATGACGGTGGACATCCGGACGTTGATGTCCCACCGGTAGAGGGTGAACGCCCAGAAGCTCGGCAGGACCTGGGGGATCACGGCGTGGCGGACGACCTGGACCCGGCTTCCCCCGGCCGCCCACACCGCCTCGAGCGGACCCGGAGCCACCCCCTCCACCTGCTCGGAGTAGAGCTTCCCCAAGGCGGCCACGGTGTGCACGGTGAGGGCCAGGATCCCGGCAAGCACGGTCCCGTACCCGACCCAGATCGCGAAGATGGACGCCCAGATGATCGTCTCGATCGACCGGAACACGTTGAAGAACCCCCGCACCACGGCGTAGGTCACCCAGCCAACCGGGCCAAACCCCATCACGTTCCTGGCACCGAAAAACGAGAGCGGGAACGCCACCGCCGCCCCAAGGACCGTCGCCACGAGGGCCATGAAGACCGTCACCACCGTGAGATCGAGAATGGAGTAGCGGAGCGCGCGGAGCTCGAACACGGGGTCCGGGGCGGTGAAGTAGCGGAAGTCGGGGCGGAGCATGTCCCGCCAAATCCTCCCCGCCTGGGGTGCACGCCGAATCAAGACCTGGATGTTGATCCCAACGATGAGCCACCCCACCCAGAGGGTGAGGAGGCCAAGGAGAACGGACACGATCCCCCACTGGGTGAGGAGGGCCCGCCGCGCCGGCCGCTCCGGGTCGGGAACGACCGGGCGGAGCCCGCTCCCGCTCAGGCGATCGTGATACGGTTCCCCCCCTTGGGCGATCCACACCGGGGCCAGGGGGAGGGTGACGTGCCAGAGGATCCCCCGGAGGACCCTCCGGCCGAGGCCCAGCCTCCCCCCCGCGGCGGGCCCGAGGGCCACCCCGACGGCCCGCTGGCCGAGGCTCCGCCCAAGGGATCTCGTCCACACGGCCATCTCCAGCGTCGCCAGGACGACCACCGGCCAGCCCCACGACGGGAGTCGGAGGGTGTCATACCAATGTTCCGGTAGACGGGTGTACCAGTAGTGATTGAGGAGGTACATCACGCCGTACGCGACGTACCCCCACACCATCCAGTCGAGGAGGAACGACCCGCCCCGCCGCGCCAGACCCGCGAGCCGGTTCGTCCGTGGCCGCGCGCTCGCCTGGCCGGGGCTCACCTTACCTCGACTTCCTCGGCGTCCTCCCCGTAGATCTCCTTGAACTTCGCGTTGTCAATCGCGGTGGGAGGGCCGTCGAACACGAGCTGCCCGTCCTTGAGGGCGATGATCCGCGTCCCGTAGCGGCGGGCAAGGCTGAGGAAGTGCAGGCTGGCGATCACGGTGACGCCATCCTGGCGGTTCATCTGCTCCAGGTACTGCATGACGGAGTGGGACGTCGCCGGGTCGAGGGCGGAGACGGGCTCGTCGGCAAGGAGAAGGTCCGGGTCCTGCATGAGCGCCCGGGCAATTCCCACCCGCTGGCGCTGTCCACCCGAGAGCTGGTCCACCCGAACGTAGGCCTTGTCCCGCAGCCCGACCCGCTCCAGGTTGGCGAGCGCCTTCTCCCGGTCCGCCTTCGGGAACCAGCCAAGGAGCGCCCGCCACCCGGGGAGGTAGCCCAGCCGGCCGGTGAGAACGTTCCCGATCGCCGTGGACCGGTCCACGAGGTTGAACTGCTGGAAGATCATCCCGATCTTGCGCCGGACCCGCCGCATCCGGGCTGGAGAGAGACGGGTCACGTCCGTCCCGTCCAGCCAGATCCTCCCCCGGGTCGGCTCGATGAGGCGGTTGATGCAGCGAAGCAGGGTCGACTTCCCAGACCCGGAAAGACCGATCACGACAAGGAACTCACCCTTGGCCACGGAGAACGACAGGTCCCGCAGGGCCAGCACCTGCCCCCGCTCGTAGACCTTCGTCAGGTTGTCAACAACAAGATAGGGGTTCGCCATCGGGGAGAAAACCCTGGGGGAGGTCGCCCCTCCCCCAGGGTCTCAGCTCCTCTCCACACCTCGCTACCGTTGCGGGTTGGGAAGCCCAACGAGCGCCCGGTACGTGTCGTAGTACGAGTCGTCAATGAGCTCGACGTCGGTCCACTCGTAGAAGTTGGGGTTGCTCCACAGGGCCTTGCCCTCCGGGGAGCGGATGTGAGCGATGATCGCCGCCACGATCGCGTTCTCCACACGGATCGGGAACCCCGCGGAGAAGGCGATGCAGTCGTTGGGAAGAGGTCCGATCGTCGCCAGGACGCCGATCTTCCGGACGATCTCCTCTAGCGTCCCCATCCCCGCAACCTTGGACGCCGCAAGCCGGAGGTCCACGCACTGGCCGCGGACCTCAGGCGGGTAGAGGTCGTTGTTCTCCCGATCCCAGATCCACATCTCGGGGTCCATCCCGTAGTCCCACTTCGGCCCCTCGTACCCGGCCGGGGGCTCGGGCGGAGAGCCATAGCCCGTGCAGAAGTCGCCCTGGCCCTTGAGGAGGGCGATCATCGAGTTCGTGTGGCCACCGGACTTGACCACCCCTCCGACCACGACCCCGTTCTCCTCGAAGAACCTCTTGGGGAACACGTAACCGGACGTCGAACCCTCGTCGTTGTAGATCCAGATCTTCCCGTTCAGGTCTTGGACCGAGGTGTAGCCCTTGTCCCGGGGGACGTAGATGCTTGCGAAGTAGAACGAGTAGCCCCGGCGCACCGCGGCCAGGCGGGCGTGGGCCCCGAAGTTCGTCTCCACGGAGATCCGCGCGTACTGATCCGTGGTCGGGGTCCCCATCACGTTGCCCTCGGCGGCCTTGAACGCCTCAATCAGGGCCGCGTAGTCGGGCATCACCCTCGGGATGATGTACAGGCCGGTGGCCTTTCCGATCGCCTCGGCGATCTGCTTCGCCGTGGCCTCGATCACCTCGGCGCGGGTGGACGGCGGGAAGACCCAGATGATCGGGTTGTCCCTCGTCCCGAGCGCCTGGGCGAGGCCTGTCGCCCCGAGCGCCAACACCAGAACTGCCAGCAGAGTCCGCTTCACAGCACCACCTCCTAGGTGTGACCCATTATACCCCACGCCCCCCGGGGAGGACGAGGTCCCGCGCCGCCCGGAGGGCCCGGACCCGGGAGGGGTCGACCGGGCTCCCCGTGACCCCCCCCTCCTCGAGGGCCGTCCCCACGATGAAGCCGTGGGCGGAGGCGTACCGGGAAAGGTTCTCGGGGGTGAGGCCGCTTC
>CALGMO010000004.1 GCA_937961665.1 uncultured Fimbriimonadaceae bacterium | reverse complement strand
CCCCAAGTCGTACCGCTACAACGAGAACGAGCCGCCGCTCTACCCGTTCGAGGGCAAGCCGATGAGGGACTGGGACTGGAACCGGCCCAACTACGCCTTCCTGCGCCACTTCGAGGAGTGCGTCCGCAGGCTCGACGAGCTCGGCATCCAGGCGGACGTCATCTTGCTGCACCCTTACGACCGGTGGGGCTTCGCGACGATGCCCCGGGAGGCCGAGGCCCGCTTCCTTCGGCACGTGGTGGCCCGCCTGGCGGCGTTTCCGAACGTCTGGTGGTCGATGGCCAACGAGTATGATTTCATGCCCGACCGGGACGAGGCGTACTGGGACGGGGTCTTCCAGCTGGTCCGGGACGCCGACCCGTTCGGCCACCTGCGGTCCGTGCACAACGGCAGCCGCTGGTACGACCACTCCAAGCCCTGGGTGACGCACCTGAGCGTGCAGAGCGGCGACGTGGGCGCCGGCCGAGAGCTGCGCGAGCGGTTCGGCAAGCCCGTGGTGTTCGACGAAGTGTGCTACGAGGGGGACATCGAGGATGTCTGGGGCAACATCAGCGCCCGGGAGATGGTGCACCGGTTCTGGCTGGGCGCCGTCTGCGGCGCGCACGTGGGCCACGGCGAGACGTACCGGCACCCCGAGGACCTGCTGTGGTGGGCCAAGGGGGGCGAGCTGCGCGGCGAGAGCCCGAAGCGGATCGCGTTCCTGCGGAGGATCGTGGAGGAGACCGCCCCGGAGGGCCTGACGCCGATGGAGGACGACTGGACGGTTCGCGGCCGCGGCGCGCGCTCGGCGAGCGGCGACGTTCTGTTCTACTTCGGCCCCCACCAGCCGTCCTGCTGGCGAATGCCCAAGGGGGGACCGTGGAGGGTGGAGTGGATCGATCCTTGGGAGATGACCGTGCGGGAGGTCGCCAACGGCGCCGAGGACGGGCAGGTCGTCGAACTGCCCTCGGCGCGGCCGTACATGGCTCTCCGCCTGACCCGCCTCTGATCAGCTCCGGCCGGAAAGCCGCCGCTTGAGGTCCTCCAGCTTCTGGAGGGCCTCGATCGGCGTCATGCGGTTCACGTCGATCGACCGGAGCTCCTCCTCGAGCGGCGACGGCTCCAGGTCGAACAGCGTGAGCTGCAGCCGCTGCCTCTTCGGCTCCACCGCCCGCACCGGCTCCGACTTGCGCTCCAGCTCGGCGAGCACCTCCGACGCGCGGCGGAGCACCGACGGCGGCACGCCGGCCATGCGCGCCACGTGGATGCCGTAGCTGCGGTCGGTGCCGCCGGGCAGCACGCGGTGGGTCCACACCACCTCCTCGCCGACCTCCTCCACCGCCACGCGGAAGTTGGCCACCCCGCGGATCTGCCCCTCCAGCTGGTTCAGCTGGTGGTAGTGGGTGGCGAACAGCGTCTTGGCGCCGACCTCCGCCAGATGCTCCACCATGGCCCAGGCGATGGCCAGGCCGTCGAAGGTGCTGGTGCCGCGGCCCACCTCGTCCAGGATCACCAGGCTCCTCTGCGTGGCGTGGTTGAGGATGTTGGCGCTCTCAACCATCTCGACCATGAACGTGCTCTGGCCGAGCGCCAGCTCGTCCTTGGCGCCGATGCGCGCGAAGATGCGGTCGCACAGCCCGATGCGCGCGCCCTTGGCCGGCACGAAGCTGCCCACCTGGGCCATCAGCACGATCAGCGCGTTCTGGCGCAGGTAGGTCGACTTGCCGCTCATGTTCGGCCCGGTCAGGATCATGAGCCTCGGCTCGTCCCCGCCGGGCGGGCCGAGCCGGGTGTCGTTCGGAACGAAGTTCAGCGTGTTGGCCTCGACCACGGGGTGGCGGCCGGAGCGGATCTCCAGCACGTCCTCCTCGACGACCTCGGGGCGCACGTAGCCGTAGGCCGAGGCGGCCTCGGCCAGGGCGGCCAGCACGTCCACCTCCGCCAAGGCGCGGGCGGTCTGGAGCAGAGGCCCGGCCTGCGCCGCGACCCGCTCGCGGAGCCGCTGGAAGAGGTCCGCCTCGAGGGCGATCGCCTTGTCCTCC
Organism: uncultured Fimbriimonadaceae bacterium; assembly: GCA_937961665.1. GTDB lineage: Bacteria > Armatimonadota > Fimbriimonadia > Fimbriimonadales > Fimbriimonadaceae > UBA8783. Next base: position 14,766 of record CALGMO010000004.1, on the reverse strand, counting down.
GCCCCGAGCACCTGGGACTCGTGCTCCTTGAGCTCGGCGGTGATGAACCGCTCCGCGTTGGCGGTGGTCTGCTTTCGGACATAGTCCTGGGGGACTTTGTCCAAGTTGGCCCTCGAAACCTCCAAATAGTAGCCGAACACGGCGTTGAAGCCGACCTTGAGGCTCGCGATGCCGGTGCGCGCCCGCTCCTTCTGCTCGAGCTCGGCGATGTACCGGCGCCCGTTGCGCGCCAGATCGCGCAGCTTGTCCAGCTCCAGGTCGTAGCCCTCGCGGATCACGCCGCCTTCGCGCAGAAGGTGAGGGGGATCCGGGACGAGCGCGCGGTCCAGCAGCATCAGGAGCTCGGTGTGGTCGGAGATCCGCTCGCGCAGCTCCTCGACGCGGCCCAGGCCCAGCTTGCGCAGCGGCCCGGCGAGCGTCGGCAGCGCCGCCAGAGAGTTCCTCAGCGCCGCGAGGTCCCTCGGGCCGGCCAAGCCCGCCGCCGAGCGGGAGACCAGCCTCTCCATGTCCGCGAGCCTCTTCAGGCCGTCGCGAAGGTCGCCGCGCGACATCGCCTGGTCGACCATCTGCTGAACCGCCTCCTGCCTGCGGCGGATGGCCTCCAGGTCCAGCAGGGGCTGCTCGATCCACCGGCGCAGCAGGCGGGCTCCCATCGGCGTCACCGTGTGGTCCAGCACGGACAGGAGCGTGTACCGGCGGCCCCCGTCGCTCAGGTTCTGGGTCAGCTCGAGGCTGCGGCGGGTCGCCAGGTCCAGCCGCATGAAGCCGTCCACGCTGTACGTGCTCAGCCCCTCGACGTGCGAGAGCGGCAGCTTCATCGCCTCGGCGTAGGCCAGCACCATCGCCGCCGCGACCACCGCCTGGTGCTTGCCCTCCACGCCGAATCCGTTCAGGTTTGTGACCCCGAACTGGTCCAGAAGCTTCCGCTCGGCCTGCGCCAGCGACGGAGGTCCGGCCTCGGTGACGGCCACGCCGAGCGCCTGCCGAACGCTCTCCAGCCACTCCGACACGGCGGGCGACGCCAGCAGCTCGGCCGGCCTCAGGCGGGCGAGCTCCTGCTGCATCCGCTCCTCGGCCTGCTCCCCCTCCAGCTCGGTGACCGCGAACTCGCCGGTGCTGGTGTCCAGAAAGGCCAGACCGACCCGGCCCTCGTGGGAGCAGACGGCCGCCAGGAAGTTGTTGCGCTCGGAGGACAGCATCGAGTCCTCCATCAGCGTGCCGGGGGTCAGGATGCGCGTGACGCCGCGGCGGACCAACCCTTTGGCCTGCTTCGGGTCCTCCAGCTGGTCGCACAGGGCGACCCTCATCCCCGCGGCGACGAGGCGCGCCAGGTATCGCTCGACGGCGTGGTACGGCACTCCGGCCATCGGGATCTTGGCGCCGCCGTCCTCTCGGGCCGTGAGCGCGATCTCCAGCGTGCGCGCGGCGACCTCCGCGTCCTCGCCGTAGAACTCGTAGAAGTCGCCCACGCGCATCGCGAGCAGCACGCCGGGGTGCTCGGCCTTGATGCGGAAGTACTGCTGCAGCAGGGGCGTCTTGGCTCTCACGGTCGGTGGTCGGGACGCTGAGAGTATCCCCCATCCGCGCCCTCCCCCCATCGGCCGGGCTCCTTACCTGCCACAATGGTGGCCGAGGGAGGCGATGAAGGGTCTTCTGTATCGGTGGGTGTTGCTGACGGCGAGCGTCGCCGGCGCGGCGCTGGTCGCCAACGCGCTCAGCCTGGCGTTCGTGCTGCACGCGGGCACCCCCCGCGAGGTGGCGGAGCTGTTCGTAGGGTCGGCGCTCCTGTCGTTCGCGAACGCCACGCTGGGTCGCCTGCTGAAGTTCGTGGCCTTGCCGCTGAGGTGCCTCACCTTCGGCCTGTTCAGCCTGGTGGTCAACGGGTTCATCCTGCTGCTGGTCGCCAAGCTCGACCTCGGCTTTACGATCGAGTCGGCCAACCCCTTGGCCGAGTGGATCGCGGCGATCGTGGGCAGCGTGCTGATCACCCTGATCCACTTCGTCCTGCGGGCGTTCGTTCCCGACCCATGATCAGCCGCTACCGCCTCCGCAAGCTGCTGGCGCCGACGGCCGGGTTCCGCCGATCGGTGGTCGTCACGCTGCTGGGGCTGGCCTCGTTTCTGGTGGGCACCGCGCTGAGCTTCCGGGCGGTGCTGCTCCCGGTGCTGGACATCCTGTCCCGCGAGTCGACCAACCTGGTCGGCCGGTTCGTTCCGCCGGAGAGCCGCGAGATGGCCACGCACCTGCTGGGAGGGGCGTTCCTGCTGCTGGGCTTCTACCTGATGTTCCTCGGGGCCCGGCTGGCCCTGCGGCACCTGATCGCCACGCTGAATCCCAAGCTGCGCTCGCCGATGGCCGAGGTGTACTGGCGCAGGCAGCAGCGGGACCAGGGGCCGAACATCGTGGCCTTGGGAGGCGGCACCGGCCTGAGCACCCTCCTGCGCGGCCTCAAGCAGCACTCCAGCAACATCACCGCGATCGTGACCGTCACCGACGACGGCGGCAGCAGCGGGCGCCTGAGCCAAGACTACGGCATCCTGCCCCCCGGCGACATCCGCAACTGCCTGGTGGCCCTGGCCGAGGCCGAGCAGGCGATGACCGACCTGTTCCAGTACCGCTTCACCGAGCAGGGTTCGTTCAGCGGCCACTCGCTGGGCAACGTGCTGCTGTTCGCCCTCACCCGCCAGGCGCAGGGCGACTTCGAGAAGGCGCTGGAGATCGCCAGCGAGGTGTTGAACATCAGCGGGCGCGTGATGCCCTCGACCCTCGACCGCGTCCGCCTGAGGGCGATCATGGAGGATGGGAGCGAGATTCTCGGAGAGACGGCCATCGTGGACTCGCGCAAGCGCATCCGGCGGATCTTCCTCGACCCCGAGAACGTGGAGCCGTTCGCCGAAGCGCTGGAGGCGATCGCGGAAGCCGACCTGATCTGCATCGGGCCGGGGAGCGTGTACACCAGCGTGATCCCGAACCTTCTGGTGCCGGGCATCGCCAGGGCGATCCGCCAGTCCAAGGCGATCAAGGCGTACATCTGCAACGTGATGACCCAGCCGGGCGAGAGCGACTCGTTCACCGCCAGCGAGCACGTGATGGCCATCCAGGCCAACGTGGAGGGGAGGCTGTTCGACTACGTCGTCACCAACGTGGCCCGGCCCAGCGACGCCCTGCTCCGCAAGTACGAGTCGTCCAACCAGCACTTCGTGGAGCCGGACATCGACCGCATCCGGGGGCTCGGCTTCCGGGTGATCACGGGCGACTTCATGAACGAGACCGACGTGGTGCGGCACGACCCGTTCCGCGTCGCGGCCAAACTGATGCGGCTGGTGGAGGGATGAGCGAGGGCCGTCTTGTGATCGTGAGCGGACCCTCCGGGGTCGGCAAGGACACCGTGATCCGGAGGTGGCTGGAGACCGATCCCCGGACGGAGCGCGTCGTCACCTGCACCACGCGCCCGCCGAGACCCTCGGAGGTGCCCGGCGTCTCCTACCGCTTCCTGTCCCGGGACGAGTTCCTGGCCATGTCGGAGCGCGGCGAGCTGCTCGAGCACAAGATCGTGCATGGAAACCTGTACGGAACGCCAACCGAGGCAGTCGAGGAGATCCTGCGCCGGGGCAAGATCGCGGTCCTGAGCATCGACGTGCAGGGCGCGGCGGAGGTGCGGGCCAAGCGCCCGGACGCCCTGGCCGTGTTCCTCCTGCCCCCAAGCCGGGAGGAGCTGGAGCGCAGGCTCCGGAGCAGGGGAGAGGACAGCGAGGAGCAGATCCGCCTGCGGCTGCGCAACGCGGAGGCGGAGCTGGAGGCGGCCGCCTCCTACCCGGTGCGGGTCGTGAACGACGACGTGGACCGCTGCGCCGCCGAGCTGAGAAGCCTGGTTCCGGAGTGAGCATGGAGTTCAAGAAGAAGGCCAAGAAGCCGAAGGAGCACGAGAGGCTGATGGCGGACATCGTGCGCCTGGTGCGGGAGGGCGAGCGCCAGGAGGCGTCGGCCAAGCTCGACGAGCTGCTCGAGCGCCACGCCGACCGCCTGGACGCCCACGTGTTCGCCGTGGAGGCCTGCCGGCAACTGGACCGGCACGAGGACGCTCTGTTCGAAATGGCCGTGGTGCTCGCCCTGGAGCCCGAGTACTTCGCCGTCCACCATTTCCTCGCACAGGAGGCGCTGGCGAGGGGCAACCGAGCGCTGGCCAAGGTCCTGCTGGACGCAGGGTGGGAGATCCGCAAGGGCGACGTTCCCAAGAAGCTGCGCGAGGCCGCTCTGGAGAGCCACTACCGGCTCCTCTCGGCGAACGAACCGACGCCCGCCGACCCGGACGACGGCGCCTGACGGGCGAGGCCTCCCCGCGAACGAGCGTCGCCGCGGGCCGAAGGGGGTCCCGCGCACGGCGGTCGGCGCAGAGCGTCGGGTCTCCCCAGCCCAAGGGCCATGGCGGAGGGCGGGGGCGCTTCACCCCCCAGCCGGCCGGGCTCCTGCCGTCGCAGTCCGGCAGCCTCGGCCGCGGCACCCAGGCTCGCGCTGCGTTCACACAGGAGCGCCGCGCGAGCCTGGCGTGCGGAACAATCCGGGGCACAAACGAGGCGGAACGCTGCCGGCTCTGCAGAAGACAATCTAAGAGCGGATGGCGCGGTCACCGGGCGCCGATTCGAGAGCGGAGGCGATGGCGACCAAGAGGCGACTGGGCAGACTGGAGCGGGTTCCCCTCCGCGAGGCGTGGAGGCACGAGGCCAACGACTTCACCCCATGGCTGGCGGAGCCGGAGAACTTGGACCTCTTGGCCCAGGCCCTTGGGCTGGGTGAACTGGTTCCCATGGCCACGGAGCACGCCGTCGGCGACTTCAAGGTCGGCATCCTTTGCACCGACGGCGAGGACCGGGTGATCATCGAGAACCAGCTCGACAAGACCGACCACGGCCACCTGGGGCAGATCCTCGCCTACGCGGCGGGAGTGGGCGCGCGGAAGGTCGTGTGGATCGCCGAGTCGTTCCGGCCGGAACACGTCGCCGCCCTCCAGTTCCTCAACGAGAACACCACCGAGGACCTCGGCTTCTTCGGCGTGGAGATCCGCCTTTGGAGGATCGGCGACTCGCCGCCCGCTCCGGAGTTCGAGGTGGTCGCGAGGCCGAACGAGTGGACCCGGGCGGGCAGGGAGCAGGCGCGCGCCGCGACCGAGGCCTCCCCAACCCGGCAGATGCAGCAGCGCCTCTGGATGGCCCTCGTGGAGCACTTGGCCAAGGAGGCCCCGCACATCCGGCCCCAGAGGCCGCGGCCACAGTTCTGGCTCACCGTGCGGATCGGTCGCTCCGGGTTCGAGCTGAACGCGATCGCGAACAGCCGGGACCGGCGGATCGGGGTGGAGCTGTACATCGACTCCCCCCAGGCCAAGGAGCACTACGCCAGCCTGCACGCCCAGCGGGAAAAGATCGAAGCCGACCTTGGGTACGGGCTGGACTGGCAGGAGCTGCCGGAAGCCCGAGCCGTACGGATCGCCGTGTGGCGCGAGGATTCCCCGCTCGACGAGGCGACCCGCTGGCCGGAGTACTGCGAGTGGTTCACGCGGCGGCTCGTCGAGATGGATGCCGTCTTCCGGCCGATGGTGAGGGCCCTTCCCTGACGGAAGGCCTTCTTCCTCCAGAGCCAGCCGATCCGCCGGTCGGCCTTTCGAGGCACGCGGCATCGTCCCGCCCCGCGAAGCGGCGCCCAACGTGGCGACCGTCGCCGCGGAACCCTCGGGTAGCCTCGGCCCGCGAACGATGGACCGCAGGGTCTCGCGGAGGGAGTTCCTGAGGGCGGCGGCTCTGGCCGCGGCAGCCCCCGCCTTGGCCCCGGTCCTGCGACGGAGGAGCATGGACAGACCGAACATCGTGGTGATCCTGACCGACGATCTGGGCTACGGAGACCTCGGGTGCTACGGCGCCGAGCCCTCCGACACCCCGTTCCTAGACCGGCTCGCCGCCGAGGGCACGCGCTTCACCGACTTCTACGCTCCCCACGCCAGCTGCAGCCCCTCCAGGGCCGGCCTGCTGACGGGGTGCTACCCCTACCGCGTCTCGGTGCCCGAGGTGCTCGACCCGTCGTCCCCCGAGGGCCTGAACCCCGAGGAGGAAACCCTGCCCAAGCTGCTCCGCTCGGTGGGTTACCGAACCGCCTGCGTCGGCAAGTGGCACCTCGGGCATCGCCACCCCTGCCTTCCCACCGACCACGGCTTCGACGAGTTCTTCGGTCTGCCCTACAGCAACGACATGTGGCGGCTGCACCCCAACCCGGGCTACGCGCGCCAGATGCCCCCGCTCCGGGTGATGGAGGGGGACCGGCCCGCCGACAGACCGCCCGGCGGGACCAGGATCGACTGGCGCTCGGAGTGGCCCGAGGTCGGCTCGCTGCCCGCCCAAGACGACCTGACCAGGCTCTACACGGCCCGGGCTCTGGAGTTCGTCCGGGGCGCGCTGGCCGCCCGCCAGCCGTTCTTCCTGTATCTGGCGCACTCCATGCCGCACGTGCCGCTGGGCGCCTCCTCCCGGTTTCGCGGAACCAGCCCGAGGGGCCTGTACGGCGACGTTCTGAGAGAGCTGGACGACTCCGTGCGCCAGATCGTCGAGACCCTCGGCGACCAAGCCCGGAACACGCTCCTGGTCTTCACATCCGACAACGGCCCTTGGCTGTCGTACGGCGACCACGCCGGGGCGACCGCCGGCCTGCGCGAGGGCAAGGGCACCACGTTCGACGGCGGCCAGAGGGTGCCGATGGTCGTGTGGTCCCCCGGCCGCGTGCCCGCCGGCAGGGTGTGCCGCGAGCCGACCGTGGGCATCGACCTCCTGCCGACGCTCGCCGAACTCGCGGGCGCGCCGCTGCCGAAGAAACGGATCGACGGACGGTCGGAGCTGGACCTGTGGTTGGGAAAGGACGGCGCGCGGACCCCGCACGAGGCGATCTTCTTCCACTACGCGTCCTCGGGAGCGATCGAGGCGGTGCGGTCCGGCCGCTGGAAGCTCCACCTGCCGCACCCTTACCGCACCCTGGCCGGCAAGCCCGGCTCGGGCGGCCAGCCCGGGCCCTACCGCGAGGACCGCATCGGTCTGGAGCTGTTCGACCTGGAGGCGGACCCCTTCGAGAATCGGGACGTTTCCGGCGAGCGCCGCGAGGTGGTCGACCGTCTCCTGGAACTGGCGGTGCGGCACACCGAGGAGATCCACGCGAACCGCCGTCCGGCCGCGCGCATGGCCGATTGATCCACAATCGTGCCCATGCGCAGAGCGATCGTGATCGTGCTGGACGGCTGCGGAGCCGGCGCCGCCCCGGACGCCGATCGGTTCGGCGACCCGCACGGACCGGCCACGATCCGCAACACGTGGGACGCCGTCCGGGGGTTCCGCTCGCCGAACTTGGCGGCCTGCGGCTTCCTCGCGGCCTGCGGGGTGCCCGATGCCGGACGACCCGGCGTGGAGCGCCTGGGCGTGCGCTGGGGCCGCCTGCGCCCCCTCTCGGCGGGCAAGGACTCCGTGACGGGCCATTGGGAGCTGATGGGCGTCGTGACCGACCAGCCGTTCCCGACCTACCCCGACGGATTCCCGCCGGACCTGGTGGAGGCCTTCGAGAGCGCCATCGGCACCAAGGTGCTGGGCAACAAGCCCGCGAGCGGCACGGAGATCATCCGCGAGCTGGGAGAGGAGCACATGGCCACCGGCCGCCCGATCCTGTACACCAGCGCGGACAGCGTGTTCCAGATCGCCTGCCACGAAGAGGTGGTTCCGGTCGAGCGGCTGTACGAGATGTGCCGCATCGCTCGCGGCCTGTGCGTGGCGCCGCACAACGTCCAGCGGGTGATCGCGCGGCCGTTCGTCGGCAACCCCCGGGATGGGTTCGTGCGCACGGGTAGGCGCAAGGACTTCCCCTTGGAGCCCCCGCGCAACCTGGTGGACGCGATCGGCGGCGTGTGGGGCGTCGGCGTGGTGCCGGAGCTGTTCGCCGGGCGGGGGTTCCGACCCCTGGCGCGCACGCACAACAACGGGGAGCACGGCGCGGCGCTGCTCGAGGGCCTCTCCACCGACGCCCGATTCGTGTTCGCGAACTTCGAGGACTTCGACATGCTGTTCGGCCACCGCAACGACCCGAGCGGCTTCGCCAGGGCCCTGGAGGCGTTCGACGCGTTCCTGCCCTCCGTTCTGGACCGGCTGACGGACGACGACCTGCTGATCCTGACGGCCGACCACGGCAACGATCCCACCGACGTGTCGACCGACCACACGCGGGAGTACGTTCCATTCTGCCTGCTGAGGCGCGGTTCCGGCGCGGGGGCTCTGGGCGACCTAGACGGCCTGACTTGGGTGGCCGCGGCGGTGGCGTTCCACCTCGATCTCCCCCTCGGCGAGGGCTGAGGCCCTCTCCTCGGCGGGCGTCCGCGGGCGGCGAGCCGCCCATCCGAAAGGGATTCCGCGCCGGTGCGTGCGCGGGTTTCGGTACCCGCTTGGCTTCGGCCGCGCGTCCGTAGGGTGCGGGGCTCGGCTGCCGGCAGGCCGGTGCGGCGATCGCCGATTCGAGCGAGCGCGCCTTCGGCTCCGGGAAGTCTCGACCGAGCGGAGAACCGCCTCCGGTTCTTGAGCGCCATCGCGCCGCCGAGAGGGACCCCGTCCCGTCGTGGATGCGGGCCAAGCTCCCGCCGACCGGCCGCCGGGGACTCCGGCAAGCACGGCGGATCCCCCCGCGGCACGGAAGAGGGGGCGGGGCCTGTCGGCCCCGCCCCCAGGATCGTCGGCTCTTGGGCGCTCTCAGAGGTCGTCCCGGATCCGGAGCAGCCTCGGGTCGATGGACGCGCGGATCGCCTCGCGCTGGCCTGCGGAGAGGCCGTACACGGCGATCTCCGCAACCTGCCCCTGTTCCGACCACCTTCTGGTGAGCGCGAGGGCGGCGCTGCGCTCCTGGGGCGTGGTCAGCTCCATGCCGCAATCGGAGACCACGACGATCCGGACCGGCTTCTCGAGCGTGGCCAGCCTCTGGTCCACCCGCTGGAGGAAGGCCGGAAGGGAGGTTCCGAGGCCTCCCGCGGCCTCCTCGAACCACGAGCGGAGGTGCTTGGTGAGCCGCTCGGGGTCCAGCAGCGGCTCGCCGGAGTAGAGCTCCTGCGCCTTGCGGTCGAACCGGTGGATCTCCAACGTCCCCTCCTGCACGTTCTGGATCTCCCGGCGGGCGAGCCGCATCAGGTCCTCCTTCCGTGCGAGCGCCGAGCCGGACACGTCGATCCCGACGACGGTCGTCCCGACCGCTCCGCCGCTCTCCTCCATGGGAACGCTGCCGCCAAGAACAACGAGCGCGTAGCCAGCCGCCAACAGAAGGCAGGCCAAGAGAGCCGCAAGGACTAGCTTTTGGCTGAGCGTACGGGGGCTGTTTCCAGTGTGTTGCTGCATGGTCGGTCTCCTTCAGTTGCCGAGGCTGTAGCCCTCGTGGCCGCGCGCCTTGGAGTAGTGGGCGGCCTCCTTCTCGAGGCGCTGGATGTCGAAGCGGCACGCGCTGATCCGAGAGATCGTGGACATCAGGGCCTGGAAGTCCGGCCGGTTCCGATAGCCCTCGAGCTTCTCCCTGTCCTCCTTGACATGGGTCAGGGCATCCTCCAATCGGCGCCGCTGCTCCTCCTCCTGCTCACGGACTTGCGCGGCTTCCTGAGCGACGGACTCCTCCCGGAGCCGCCTCTCGTGCTCCTCGCGCTCCCGGATCAGCTGCAGCCGAAGCTCGTGCTCCTCCCGACGCCGGCGCTCCTCCTCCTCGAGCCGCTTCCGCTCCGCCTCCTCCCGCTCGCGGGCCAGACGGTTTTGCTCCTCCTGGAACCGCTCGTAGGCCTCGCGCTGCCTCTCCTCCATGCTCGGGCTCGAGTGGCCCCGCCAGTACTGCAGGATCGCCTCGCACAGAAGCACCGGGGTGGAGACGCACAGCGCCACGAAGAACAGCAGCGAGATCGGAAGGAGCTCCGAGCTCGAGATCATCGTGTTCACGATGTACTGTCGCAGCGCGACCGTTCCGAGCGAGGCCTCGGCCCCGACGAACACCAGAGTCACCAGCAGCGCGACCACCAGCGTCCACGCGGACTTGCCGCGCAGAGCGACCTGACGGCCGTGCGGGTACCAGGCCAGCCCCAGCAGGAGCTTCACGCCGGCGAGCAGCATCAGGCCCAACGCGGCGAAGATCCAGACGCCGGCCCTGCCGAGCTGCGCCTCGAGGCCCGTGAGCTTCCCGATGCCGACGCCGATGAACGCGCCCGCGCCGAGCACCAAGGGCCAGGAGATGTACTCCCAATACGGCAGAACACGCTCCGCGATCCGAGGCGGGGTCTGGAGGGGCGCGGGTTGCGGAGCCGCTACGGCCGCATCAGCCTGCGGCTTGGCCTGCTCCAGGGCCTCCGCTACCGCCTGGCCCGAGAGCTCCATCGTCCTGCCCGAGGAGGGATCCTCGCTCAGCCCGTCCGGACGGTCCGACTGACCATCCGACGCCTGCGCGGCCTCGGTCTCCGGACCGGCATCCCGGTCCCCGCCCGACCGGCCGTCCGCCTCGTCGTCCGAATCGTCCTTGGCCCAACGGTAGGGCTGGCCGGCCTCGATGGCGGCGGCGATGCCGAGCGGGAGGTCCATCGGCTTGGCGGGCTGCGGGTCGTAGATCACGAAGTGCTGCAGGCTGTTGCTCTCGGGGTCGTACACCAATCCGAGGCTCCCTGCGTACATCGCCGCATCGTCCATCAGCTGGCGGTGCTGCCGGTGCAGGTCCTCCAGCTGCCTACGGTACTCCTCGAGCCTGAGCTTCGTCTCGCGGTTGAACTCCTCCCGCTGCGCCAAGAGGGTCTGTCTCCGCAGCTTCACGGTCGCGTTCGGGTCTCCGGCGAAGGCCTGCTCCTGGGGAGCGTGACCGTTGGCGGAGCCGTTGTTCGGCGCGATATCCTCTCGATTCATCCCAAAGAACTCCTTGCGATTCGGAATCAGGGCGGCTCTCAGGTGCGAGAGCGGAACCCTTGGATCCTCTTCTAGCAAGAAGCGTGCATCCGGACACACCTACGAAGAAACCCGGCGAAACCGCCGGGTCCCTTCGGACGCGCGACCGGCCGGCCCGCTCAGGCCGCGGGGCGGAGGCGGTGCGGTTGGTCCTCCCCGAGCCGGAAGCGCGACGCCTGCTCCGCGAGCCGGTCGGCCATCCGCGCCAGCTCGCCGGCGGCTTGGACCACTCGCTCGAATTCCGCCGTCTGGGCCCGCAGGACCGAAGACACCGTGGCGATCGCCGCCGACGTCTCCTGCACCGTCGCGCTCATCTCCTGCGAGCCCGCCGCCGCCTCCTGACTCACGGCGGCGACGTGCGCCAGGGCTTCCGACACGGTCGCCGCGGACGCCCTCATGCCCTCGGCCTCCCGTGCGCCGGCCTCGGCCGAGGCGCGGACCCTATCCACCGCCTCCAGGATCGAACCGAGCGCCGCGCGGGCCTCGTCCGAGCGCGCCGCCCCCTCGCGCACCTCGTGCACGCTGGCCTCCATGGTCGCCACGGCGGCCTCCACCCCGGAGCGGACCGAGCCCACCAGCTCGCCGATCTCGCGCGTGGCCTGCGAGGAGCGTTCGGCGAGCTTGCGCACCTCCTCGGCCACCACCGCGAAGCCCCGGCCCGCCTCGCCGGCGCGCGCTGCCTCGATGGCGGCGTTCAGCGCCAGCAGATTCGTCTGCTCCGCGATCTGCGCGATGGTCGTGAGGATCTCGCCGATCTGCTCCTGCCGGGCGCCGAGCTCGCGGACGGCCTCGGCCGACTCTCCCACGCGGCGCTCGAGGGCGCGGGTGGTCTCCAGCACCGATCCGAGCGTGCCGGAGCCCCGCTGAGCCGTCTGCCAGGCGTCGGTGGCTCCGGCGAGCTGGTCGCGGCTCGCGCGCCCCACCTCGTCGATCGACGCGAGCAGTCGCTCCATCGCCTCGGTGGCCTGCGCCGCGCTGCGGGCCAGGCTCTCGCTGGCTTGGGCGATCTGTTGCGTCGAGCGGGCGGCCTCCTCGCTGGCCCGGCACACGTCGTCCAGCGAGCGCATCGCCTCCTCGTTGCCCGCCTGGCTCGCCGCCACGCTCCCCTCCAGCTCGCGGCTCCGCCGCTCGAGGGCGACCGAAACCGACTGGAGGCCGCCGATGAGCGATCGGAGGCTCTCGGCCATGCTCCTCAGGGCGAGGCCCAGCGTGTCCTTCGGACCGCGGGGCTCGAGGCTCCGCGTCAGGTCGCCCTCGGCCACCGACGAGGCGAGCTCGGCCATTCCCGCTTGGGCCTCCGTCAGCCGCCGCATCGTGTCGGCCAGGCGCCCGACCTCGTCCTCCGAGCGGGCCGAGATCCGCACGCCGAGATCTCCCTCAGCCATGGCCCGGGCCGCGGCGTCCACCTCTCCCAGAGGCCGGAGGGCCTTGCGGGCGATCCCGCCCACGCCGAGGGCGAGCAGGATCAGCCCCGCAGCGGCGCCGAAGGCCATCTGGATCCGCAGGCGGGAGACCGGCGCCAGGATCAGCTCCTCCGGCGCGCGCAGGGCCACGCGCCACCCGGTGAACGGCGCGGTGTCCCAGTACAGACGGTACGCCTTGCCGCCCAGCTCGATGCGGGTGGCGCCGCGCTCCCCCTTGAGGAATCGCGCCTCAGGGAGTCGCTCCAAGCTGGCTCCCTCCCGACCCTTGGCGGGCAACAGCTCCGAGTTCGGGTGCGCGACGACCTGTCCACCCTCGGACACGATGAAGGCGACCTGGGCCCTCGGCTCGATGGGCAGGCGCACGCCCTCGGCCATCTTCTGGATGCCGGTGATGGGAACGTCCACCCCGCCCACGCCGACGGGCTTCCCCGAGGCGTCGCGGATGGGCATCGTGACGCTGACCATCGTGATGTCGCCCGACCCCTCGTCGAAGTACGGCTCGGAGACCACCAGCCGGTTCTCCCGGAACGGAACGGCGTACCACAGCTGGTCGGGGTCGTGGAAGTCGTAGCTATCCGCGTTGAGGCGGGGATAGCTGGCGCGGTTCATGCCCGGGTTCTCGCGGAAAGCCCGCCAGTCGGCGCGCTCGAAGTTGGAGTACGCGGCGAACAGCTCGTCGGGAGGCATCTTGTCCATCAGCCCCCGGAAGAACGCCTCGCTCTGCGGGGAGGCCTTGCCCCCGGCGGCCTCTTGGAAGGACACGATCGCCTGCGCCACCGCGGCGGCGCGCTGCATCGTCTGGTCGATCGACCTCGCCGCGGCAGAAACCTGCGAGGCCGCGCTCTCGTCGGCGGCCCTCGTCAGCATCGATGCCGCCTGGCTGTAGGCGAACCAAGCCAGGCCGATCAGCGTGAGGCCAGAGAGCGCGACGGCCGAAGCCGACAACCGACGAGAGAGCGAGCGACGAAATGACGCCAGCCACCCATTCCCAACCATGGCTTCCAAGATCCCCCGTTCTTACGAATCGGCCTCTTCGAGCGCCCTTTGCAGGGAGCATCGTTGCGCCGAATCCGGCACGAGCCGCGCCCGGCGACCATAATGGACCTATGACCCGCCGCCAGCGCGTGCTCGCCGCGCTCGACCGCCGACCGACGGACCGAGTTCCCTTGGACCTGGGTGGAATGCGATCCACCGGCATCTCCTGCTTCGCCTATCCGGGACTTCGCCGGGCGCTCGGCCTGCCCGAGAGACAGCCTCTGGTCGAGGACGCGTTCCAGATGCTGGCGGTCCCCGAGCTGGACGTGCTGGACGCCCTGGACGTGGACGTCGTCACGATCCTGGACGGCGTGACCAACGCCTTCGAGCAACCGGAGATCTGGCGCGACTACGACTTCGGCGGACGCCTGAAGGCCAAGGTCCGCCACCCGGAGAACTTCCGGGTCGAGCCGGACGGGACCGTGGTGCAGGGCGACGCCCGCATGGTCCCCGGCTCCTACGTGTTCGACACGGAGCACGCGGGCCAGCCGCTCAACCTGGACGACCTGCCGCCGATCGACGTGGACCGGTTCCGGGAGGAGGTCCGCCGCGGCTACGCGACGCCCGAGGACGCGGACCGCCTGGCCGAGTTCTGTCACAGAGTGCGGGAGTCGACCGACCGTGCGGTGTTCCTCAACGACTGGAGGATCTGCACCGGCATCTCGATCCACGGGTTCGACGGTCTGGCGATCTTCCCCATGCGGTGCCTCCTGGAGCCGGACACCGTCCGGCAGCTCCACGAGATCCTCACCGAGCGGGCGCTCCACAACATCGGCCTGATCGCGCCGCGCGTGCGCGGGCTGGTGGACATCGCGATGATGTCCGCCGACGACTGGGGCACGCAGCAGAACCTCATCGCCGGGCCGGACACCTTCCGGAGCCTGTTCCTGCCCTACTACCGTGCGGCCAACGACGCCTGGCGCCAGGGCGCGCCCGAGTCCCGCACGTTCCTGCACTCGTGCGGCGCGGTGTACGCGCTGATCCCGCTGATCGCCGAGGCCGGGTTCGACATCCTGAACCCGGTGCAGTGGACCGCCGGCGGCCGCTCCGCCGCCGAGTGGAAGGCCAAGGCCGACGAGTGCGGCCTGGCGCTGTGGGGCGGGGGCATGGACTCGCAGGCGACGCTGCCCCTCGGCACGGTCGAGGACGTGGAGGCCGTCGCCCGGCGCTCGGTGGAGACCCTCGCGGCCGGAGGCGGCTACGTGTTCTGCAACATCCACAACGTGCTGGCGGAGGTGGAGCCGGAGAAGGTCGTGGCTATGTACCGCGCGGCGCGCTCGGTGCGGCCCGCTCGCGTCGGAACGCGGGGATGACCCGGCCCTGTGCGACGAAGGGGGTCGGGG
>CALGMO010000003.1 GCA_937961665.1 uncultured Fimbriimonadaceae bacterium | reverse complement strand
GGCGTTCATCTCCAGCTCGTAGTACTGGTGGGTGTCGCCGTCCGGGTCTAGGAACACCTCGAAGTCGTTGTCCTGGAAGATGACGCTGTCGCGGCGGGTGAGAGTGGCCCAGACGTGGGGTTCCTCCAATTCGGCGGCGACGTAGAGGAATCGGTCGTCCCAGAGCATCTTCGCACGCGTCCGATGGCGCGGCTTCGGGCGCTTGTCACCCTCGATGTCCACGAAGTCCTCGGTCCATGGGGCCGTGGCCCACGCCGGGTCGTCCAGCCTGCCGTCGATGCGGATCTCTCCCATCGCGCGGAAGCACAGGTACTCCCTCGGCAGGGAGGGGGCGGCCAGAGCCACCGTTGCCACCGCCAGCACTAGGCTCACGAGGACACCTCCCACACCAGCGCATCGTGGCGGATCGCCCAGACGTGCTCGGTCCCGTCAGGATAGGCGACGGGGTAGTGCACCTCGAACAGGTTCGGCGTGGCGTGGAGAGCGAGCGGCAGACCGCTGGCCAGGTTCAGCTCTGCCAAGCTCTCCGGCCAGCGCCCGTGAGCCCGGCGATGGTCGTGGAGCGCGTAGTAGGCCTCGTGCAGGGCCGCCCTCGCCTCGCGCGAGGGATCGTCCACAAAGCGCGCCTGCCCCGGCGGGAGCGAGGTGAACTGGACGTACCCCCAGTGCTCCGGTCGGTGCATGTCGATCACCCCCTGCTCGGACCAGACCCAGTTGTGCTCCGGACGGTCGGGCACTTTGCGGATCCTCGTGCCCTCGACGATCACGTCCCACTCCACTCTGGAGAAGTTGACGCGCCAAGTGGTGCCCTCGCTGGGTCGCCAGGTCCCGGACGGCCTTCCGGAGGCGTCCGGCCTGTCGCGAGGCTCCATGATCGCGGACCAGGGAATCGCGATCTCGACGCTCCAGCCGCGGTCGGTGTCCAAGGGGTTGTTCAGCGTGCCGTCGATCCAGACCGCCGTCCGTAGGCCCGGCATCTCCCAGTTGGAGATCGGAGTGCCCCCGTCCTTGTAGGGCCGGTTCAGCAACAGGTCCCACGTTGTGTTCAGCGCGTTGAGCTCCAGTTCGTAGTAGAGGTGGCTGTCGGAGTCCGGATCGAGGAACACCTCGAAATCGTTGTCGAGGAAGATGACGGAGTCGTGCTCGGTGAGGGTCGCCCAGACGTTCGGCTCTTCGAGCTCCGCACCGATGTAGAAGAACTCGTCGTCCCACAGCATCTTGGCGCGGGTTCTGTACCGGGGCTTCGGGCGCTTGTCTCCCTCGATGTCCACGAAGTCCTCGGTCCACGGGGCCTCCTGCCAAGCCGGGTCGTCCAGCCTCCCATCGATGCGGATGGGCGACCGAGCGCGGTGGCACAGGTAGCGTCTGGGTTCCAGCACGGACATGGCGCAGGCATTCTAGCACCTGGTTCGGAGCGCGCGGCCCCCACCAGGTGGCATACTGCCGCCGGAGTCAGAACCATGAGGATCGGCGTTGTCGGTATGGGTTTGCGGGGCGGTTTGGCCTTTCTGGCGCACCGCCCGGAGCAGGACATTCGGGTCGTGGCGCTCGCCGACCCGGACGAGAGCGTGTACGCGAGGTTCCGGGAGAAGGTAGGCGACGACGCCTACGTGACGGACGACGTGCGCCGGCTGGCCGAGCAGAGGCTCGACGCCGTGTTCGTCCTGTCGCCGGACGATCTGCACGAGGAGCACGCGTGCCTTTTCCTCGAGGCGGGCATCCCTGTCTACCTGGAGAAGCCGATGGCGATCACCATCGAAGGCTGCGATCGGATTCTCCAGACGGCCATGCGCACGAAGACTCGGCTCTATCTGGGCCACAACATGCGGCACTTCCAGGTCGTGCGCAAGATGAAGGAGTGGATCGACAAGGGGATGATCGGCAGCGTCAAGACGGCGTGGTGCCGACACTTCGTGAGCTACGGCGGCGACGCCTACTTCTGCGACTGGCACGCGGAGCGTCGGCGGTCCACCGGGCTGCTGCTGCAGAAGGGCGCGCACGACATCGACGTGCTGCACTGGCTCTGTGGCGGCTACTCGCGGCAGGTGGTCGGCATGGGCGATCTGATGGTGTACGGCGACCTGCCGCACCGTCGGCAGCCCGGCGAGAAGCACCGCGTGCAGTTCACCGACATCTGGCCACCGAAGAACCTCCGCAACCTGAATCCGGTCATCGACGTGGAGGACGTGAACCTGATGCTGATGCGCCTCGACAACGGCGTGCTGGCCTCCTACCAGCAGTGCATGTTCACGCCGGACGCTTGGCGGAACTACACGATCATCGGCGACGAAGGGAGGATCGAGAACTTCGGCGACTCGCCCGGCTCAAAGGTCTGCCTCTGGGACGTGCGGCGCCAAGAGCCGACCCTCACCTACGACGTTCCCCACGCGACGGGCGGCCACGGCGGCAGCGACACGCTGATCGTGGAGGAGTTCCTCCGGTTCGTGCGCGAGGGTGGCAAGACGGACACCTCGCCCGTAGCGGCGCGCATGGCCGTGGCCGCGGGCTACATGGCAACCTGCTCGGTGCGTGGAGGCGCGCAGCCGCAGGACGTGCCGGCCTTGGACCCCGAGGTGGTTCGGTACTTCGACGAAGGCCAGGTCTGACGAGCGGGCGGCCGATGGGGAAGGGGGCGGGGCCGTTCCGGCCGCCCCCTGTCGGTCGGGAAGCTCCGGGCGGAGCTACGAGCTCTCGAGACCCTCGCGCCGCTTCCGGAAGTGGATCTTGACCTCGTACTGCCCTGCGGAGAGCTTGGTCTCCACGTCCAGCCCGCTCTCCCGGATGATCTTCATCATCTCGGTGTTCTCCGCGAGGACGGTGGCAGTGAAGCCCAGCACCTTGTTCGCCTGCGCCGTCTCGACGAGCGTCTTGAACACCTCGGTGCCGACGCCCCGACCCTGCCAGTCGTCCCGGGTGGCCATGGCGAACTCGGCGTAGTTCGTCGTCTGGTTGATGTAATACCGGCCGGTGGTGATGATCACCTCTCCCTCGCCCTCCTTCACCGTCGCCACGAACGCCATGTGGGTGTTGTAGTCCGGGTTCACCAGCTCGCGGAAGGTGGCGTTGGACAGCGACTTGAGAACGGCGCCGAAGCGCTTGCGCACGGACTCCTCGCTGAGCGAGTAGAAGTGCCGCTTGAGCAGGTACTCGTCGGTGGGGAGGATCGGCCGGATCGTGACCTCGGTCCCGTCGCGCAGGGTGACCGTGCGGATCAGCTCCGACGGGTAGCGGTGCTCCACGGACGGCTGCTCCTTGGCCACGTAGCCGAGCTCCTTCGCCTTCTCCAACAGCTCGTCGCGGAAGCTGGGGTGGGCGATGCGGATCAGGCTGAGTGCCCGCTCGCGCACCGAGCGGCCGTGCAGGTAGGCCACGCCCCACTCCGTGACCACGTAGTGCACGTCGCCGCGGCTGGTGGTCACGCCGGCGGCCGGCTTGATCATCGGAACGATCTTGCTGATGGTGCCGCCCTTGGCCGTGGAGGGAAGCGCGATGATCGGCTTGCCGCCCTTGGACCGCGCGGCGCCGCGGATGAAGTCCACCTGGCCGCCGAAGCCGCTGTAGAACCGGTTGCCGATCGAGTCGCTGACCACCTGCCCGGTCAGATCCACCTCGATGCAGCTGTTGATGGCGATCATGTTGTCGTTCTGCGCCACGACGAACGGGTCGTTCACATAGTCGCTGGTGCGGAACTCGAAGAACGGGTTGTTGTCGATGTAGTCGTACAGCTTGCGGGTGCCGATCACGAACGTCGCCACGACCTTGCCGGGGTGCAGGGTCTTCTTCCGGCAGGTGATGTTGCCGTTCTGGATCAGCGGGATGATGCCGTCCGAGAACATCTCGGTGTGCATCCCGAGGTCGTTCTTCTCGCCGAGCCTGGCCAGCACGGCGTCCGGAATGTTGCCGATGCCTGCCTGAAGGCACGCCCCGTCGTCGATCAGGTCGACGATGTACTCCGCGATCTTGGCCGATGTCTCGTCCGAACCCTCGAAGCTGTGCTCGATGACCGGATACCTCGAGGTGCAGAAGGCGTCGATGTCGTTGATGTGCAGGAAGCCGTTGCCCAGCGTGCGTGGCATGTCCGGCTTGACCTCGGCGAGAATGACCCTCGCGACCTCGCACGCCGCCATGCCGATGTCCACCGCCACGCCCATGGAGCAGTACCCGTGCTCGTCGGGCGGGGTGACGGAGACCATCGCCACGTCGATCGGGAGCTGACCGTTTCGGAAGAGCCTCGGAATCTCGCTGAGGAAGATCGGCACGAAGTCCGCTCGCCCTTCGTTCACGGCCTTGCGCATGTTGGCGCCGATGAACAGGTTGCGCACGCGGAAGTTCTCGGCGTACTCGGGCTCGGCGTAGGGGGCGATGCCGTGCGTCAGCAGGTGGGTCACCTCGCAGCCGAACAGGTCGTCCTTTCGGCTGCAGAGCGCCTCGGCCAGGGTCTCGGGTTCGCCGCAGTTGGAGCCGATGTAGATGCGGTCTCCGCTGCGGATCAGCTGGACGGCCTCCTCGGGCGTCTTCAGTTTGGATAGAAACTGCCGTTTCAGGCTTTCTGGCAGGCGGGGGTTGAGGTAGCTGGGTTCTTGGGGCGTACTCATAGAAAACCTTGGTTCAGGACGGGAATCAAGTCCGGTAGAGGACATCGAGAACCACGTCCCTCACCCCGGGCCTCTGGCGCAGGTTGCGAGCGATCCTCTCGCACTCCGTCTTCAGGTCGATGGACGCGTTCCGGCCCTCGGGTCTTAGGGTACCCCGAATGTAGACGACGCCGTGCGAGACGCGCACGTCGGCCAGCGTCATGTCGATGTGGTGCCGCATGAAGTCCCTTCGTACCTGCTTCGTCAGAGCGACGTCTTCGGCGTGAGCCATCGGTTGTTACCCCCAAGCTTCATTATCGCCGATCCTTCCGGCCGATGAAGGCGGTTCTGGTCCGGACGGGAAAGGGCGGGCC
>CALGMO010000002.1 GCA_937961665.1 uncultured Fimbriimonadaceae bacterium | reverse complement strand
TCGAGGACCTCGGCGACGGTCCTTTCACGGAGGAGCGCCTCCTGCGGGCTCTCAGCCCCACGGAGAGACAGGCCGCCGAGAGAGCCGACCTCGAAGCCCTGTCCAAGGCCCTCGATCGAGGCGTGCGCCTGCTGGAGCGGGAGCGCTTTCCCGATCCCCTGGCCTCGGTGGACCACGGACCGCCTGCTCTCTTCGTCTGGGGCGACGAGCGGTGCCTTTACGCTCCGAAGATCGCGATCGTCGGCACGCGCAACGCCTCCGCCTACGGCAAGGCCTGCGCCATCAAGTTCGCCGAGTCGTTCGCCAAGGCGGGCGTCACGGTCGTGAGCGGCGGCGCGCTCGGCATCGACGCCGCAGCCCACGAAGGGGCGCTCGATGCCGGCGGAGCGACGATCGCCGTGCTGGGCACCGGCGTGGACGTCGTCTACCCGGCCGCGCACCGGGGTCTGTTCGACCGCATTCGGCGGTCCGGCATTCTGGTCAGCCAGTTCGCCGTGGGCACCAAGGCCCTCGCCTACCGGTTTCCGATCCGCAACCACCTGATCGCCGCCCTGGCCAGCGCCGTCGTCGTGATCGAGGCGCCGGGGGGCAGCGGTGCGATCCTCACCGCGAACGCCGCCGGCGAGCTGGGGCGCGACGTGTTCGTCGTGCCCGGACCGATCACGCAACCCAGCTTCCGGGGCTCCCACGCCCTCATCCGGGACGGGGCGGGCCTCACCGACCACCCGGACCAGGTTCTGGAGGCGATCGGAGCCGGCCCGCCTCTGGACCTCGTCCCGGACGACGGATCGGGTTTCTCCGAGGCTCAGCGCCGCATCCTGGAGGCCCTGAGGGAGAAGCCCCTGCCGGCGGAGCTGATCGCGGAGCGGACGGGCCTCTCCACCAGCGACCTGCTGGCGGAGCTCACGGAGCTGGAGCTGGCCGGTGCGGTGCGGCGGGAGGCGGGGCTGTTCGCCTCGAAGCTCCTCGGCACTGGCTGAAACCGTCGGTGCCATAATGCTCGCTGGGTTCGGGAAGCCTCCATGTCGCTGATCTCCAAACTCCGCCGGATCTTGGTCGGCCCTCCGATCGCCACGAAGCACGCCCACCACGAGCGCCTGCCGAAGATCTTCGGGTTGCCCGTGTTCGCTTCCGACGCCCTGTCGTCGGTCGCCTATGCCACCGAAGAGGTTCTGCTGGTTCTCGCGCTGGCCGGAGTGGCCGCCCTCTATCTGCTGATGCCGATCACCTACGCGCTGGGCGCGCTGATGCTGATCGTCGGCTTCAGCTACTACCAGACGATCCACGCGTACCCCAAGGGTGGAGGCACCTACCTCGTCTCGTCCGAGAACCTGGGCTCGTGGCCCGGTCGGGTGGCCGGGGCGGCGCTGCTGATCGACTACGTGCTCACCGTCGCGGTGTCCATCTCGTCCGGCACAGCGGCCATCTACTCGGCGTTCCCCCAGCTCCAACCGTACAAGGTTCTGATCGCGGTCGGGGCGGTGGCGCTGATCGGCATGGTCAACCTCCGGGGCGCCCGAGAGAGCGGCATCGTGTTCGCCATCCCGACCTACACGTTCGTCGGCTCCGTGCTCGTCGTGATCGTCGCGGCCGTCATCCGGAGCTTCAGCGAGCCGCCCCACGCTCCGCCCGCGGTTCTGCCCACCCAGCCGGACCACCTGTGGGTGATCGGCCCGATGCTCGTGCTGCGGGCGTTCGCGGCCTCCTGCACGGCCCTCACGGGAACCGAGGCGATCGCCGACGGCGTCCAAGCCTTCCGTCCGCCGGAGGCCAAGAACGCCGGACAGACCCTGTTCATGATGATCGGGCTGATGCTGACGATGTTCCTCGGCATCAGCTGGACGGCCAGCTACTACGGCATCGTGCCGATGAGCACCGCCCAGCCCGGGTACCAGACCCTGCTCGCCCAGATGGGAACCAAGCTGTTCGGCGAGGGCAGCTGGTTCTTCTACGTGCTGCAAGGCGCGACGGCGCTGATCCTGTTCCTGGCCGCCAACACCGCCTTCGCGGACTTCCCCCGCCTCTCCAGCTTCATCGCCAAGGACAAGTACCTGCCCCGGCAGCTGATGAACGTGGGGGACCGCCTCGTCTTCCAGAACGGCATCATCCTGCTCGCGCTGGTGGCGATCCTCCTGCTGGTGCTGTACCACGCGGACACCCACTCCCTGATCCCGCTGTACGCGCTCGGCGTGTTCATCTCGTTCACGCTGAGCCAAGCCGGGATGACGGCCAAGTGGCTCCGCGAGGGGGTCCACGACCACCGCATGTTCATCAGCGGCTTCGGGGCGCTGGTCACGTTCGCGGTTGCGATCATCCTGCTGATCACGAAGTTCGAGGAGGGCGCCTGGCTGGTCACCGTGGCCATCGGCGCGCTGCTCTTCCTGTTCGCCAAGATCCGCAAGTATTACGACTTCCTCCAGCGGGAATTCGAGGTCTCGCCGGAGGACCGCATCGAGCCGGTGCGCACCACGGCCCTCCTACTGGTCCCGAGGCTTCACAAGGGAACGCTCAAGGCGATCGCGTACAGCCAGAGCCTCACGGAGGACTGCCGCGCTCTGCACGTCACCCTTGACCCGGAGAGCGCCGAGTCGATCAAGCGCGAGTGGAACCGGTTGCGCGTGAACATGCCGCTGGTCATCCTCGAGTCGCCGTACCGCTCGCTGATCGAGCCGGTGCTGGAGTACATCGATCAGGCCATCGAGGACGACCCCGAGGCGATGATCACGGTCATCGTGCCGCAGGGAGTGCCTCCCAAGTGGTACCAGGCGATCCTGCACAGCAACGTCGCCGCGCTCCTGAAGCTGGCGCTGGGAAGCCGGCGCAACGTCGTCATCACGAACGTGAGGTACTTCCTGTCATGATCGTCGAGAGCTACGAGGACGTCATCCGCCTCTCCGGCGAGCTCCGCTCCAACTTCTGGGACACGATCCACACGGCGATCTCGCTGACGCTCAAGAAGTACCCCCGCGGGGTCATCCTGGACTGCAGCCGCATCACGGAGTGCACGCCCGAGGGCGCCGAGACGTTCCGAGACGCTCTGAACTACATCCAGAAGCACGGGTCCCGCTTCATCGTCGCGGAGGTGCCCAAGCAGATGCTGGAGGTGCTTCGAACCGTCCCCGAGGTCCGGAGCCAGCTGCCGATCGCCGCGACCATCGAGGAGGCCAGGCGCTCGATGGACCTCTCTCCCGAGGAGCGCGCCGCATCCCTGCGCTCGGGCGTTCGGCTCGGCGTGTCGCTGCTGGCGCTGTACGGCACCGAGTGCGACGAGGCCGCTCTGGAGTTCTTCGCCGACGAGGTGCAGGAGCACGACCACACGCCGCACCTGGTGACCGTGATCGAGGTGCCGCGCGACCTCCCCCTGCAGGCCCCGCTTCCCGACAAGGAGGAGGCCGCCCGCGGCACGCTCGAGGGCGCCAAGTCCCTCCTGAAGTCGCGCCGGCTTGCCGCCACGATCCACATGGAGAAGGCTCGCGACCTGGCCGCCGGCATCGCCGCCGTCGCGGAGCGGACCGGCGCCGAGTGGGTCTTCGTCCCCCTGCCGTGCAAGACGGAGCAGACCGACCGCGCGCTGCAGGTCATGAAGACCCTTCTGCACCGGCTGGCCTGCCGGGTGGTGCTGATCCGCGGGCCGGTGCGCGAAGCCGACCGGTCCTAGCCGGGCTTGACCGCCGCGTAGTGCACGCGGTCGCTCTTCCGTCGGATCGGATCGAGCGTGTAGCTGGTGTAGCCCCGCACGTCCGCGAACCCCGCCTCCTCAAGCATCGAGCGCACCTCGTCGTCCGTGTACGCCCTCTGCCGGTGCACCTCGCGGAACTCCTCGCCGTCCTTCCAGAACGTCATGTGCACGGTGATGATCCGCGTCTGCGGGTCGTAGTCGCCGACCCAGTCGTACCGGAGCCGAGCGGACGGCCGCAGGTTCCTCTGGTCGAACAGCCGCTGCTCGAACGCGTAGGCCGTGTTGAGGTCGAACACGAAAGCCCCGCCGGGCTCCAGATGCGCGTGCACGCGCCGCAGCGCCTGCAGAAAGCGCTCCGGCTCGAGGATGTTGTTCAAGCTGTCGAAGAACGAGAGCGCCGCGCCGAACGTGCGCCCGAGGTCGAACGTGCAGGCGTCCATCGTCTCGTAGCGGATCGGGTAGCCCTTGCGGGCGGCCTTCTGGCGGGCGACCTCGATCATGTGCGGGGAGAGGTCGATGCCCGTCATCTCGAAGCCCTCCTGGTGCAGCATCTCGCACATCGTGCCGGTGCCGCAACACACGTCGAGGATGCTCCGCGGCCGAACGTCCAGCTGGCTGAGCAGCAGCAGGAAGTAGCCGACCCACATCCGGTACGGCACGACCGACATCAGCTCGTCGTAGTAGGGCGCGAGCCTGCCGAAGCTGTCCACCCTGGAAGCCTACCCACCCTCGGGTAGCATCGCCAACGGAGGTGAAGCCGATGTTGCCTGCGCTCCTCGTTCTGGGTTCCGGCTCGATGTTGCCCGCCGACCCGCCCCGGCCTTGGGTGGGCTTCCATATGTTCGCGCCAACCGACCCGGCGTCGTTCCTGCAGATCAAGGACCTGGTGGCCAAGGGGCTCAAGCCGCTGGGGGTGAACGCGCTGATCCTCGAGTTCACCAGCGACAGCTTCGCCTACCAGTCGGTGCCCGAGCTGAAGCCGTACGCCCGCGGCGTCGGCAAGAAGGAGGCCCGGGAGCTGGCGTCCTTCTGCCGCGCGCAGGGCGTGCGGGTGATCCCCCAGTTGAACTGCGTCGGCCACCAGAGCTGGGCGGAGACCACCCTCGGCCTCCTCAAGGCGTTCCCGGAAATCGACGAGACCCCCGGGCAGTTCCCCGGCAACAAGGGCATCTACTGCCGAAGCTGGTGCACCTCGAACCCCAAGTCGTACGAGGTCGTGTTCCGCCTGATCGACGAGCTCATGGACGCCTTCCAGGCGGACGCGTTCCACGTCGGCATGGACGAGGTGTTCCTCATCGGCCACGAGTCCTGCCCGCTCTGCAAGGGCAAGGATCCCGGCGAACTGTTCGCCAACGCCGTGAAGCGGCTGCACCGGCACCTGAAGTCCAAGCGGGCCACGATGCTGATGTGGGGCGACCGGCTGCTGGACGGCAGGGCGACCGGCTACGGCGAGTGGGAGGCGGCCACGAACGGCACGCACACGGCCATCGATCGGATCCCGCAGGACATCGTGATCTGCGACTGGCACTACGAGCCGCGAGCGGGCTACCCGTCGCTGGAGATCTTCCAGCAGAAGGGCTTCCGCGTCTGGCCTGCCGGCTGGCGCAACGAAGCGGCCACCGAGGCGTTCCTCGAGGATTCCCGCCGGAAGGCCACCCCGAAGATGCTCGGACACCTGTTCACCTCGTGGGGAGGGAGCCCGGAGCAGCTCCTCGCGGCTCTGAGCGCGCCGGAGGGCGCGACCAAGCCCGAGGGCGCCGGCGACTGGTGGAGCGTGGGCCGTGTGGTGCGGCGGTTCGCGCCCCGAGTGGCCAAGGATGCCGCGTTCGGGGCGCGCGAATAGACCCGAGCTGGCGACGAAACCTAGGCTCGGTTCGTCCTATCCAATGAAGGACTCATGGTGAGGAGGGCTGGCGCCGTCGAAGTCGGCCGGCGAATCCGCGTCGCCGCCAATCAGGCCGGGATGAGCCTGCGGCAGCTCGGCGAGGCGATCGGCGTCGCCCGTCCTACCGTCTATGCCTACGCTGCCGGAACCCTGATGGCCTCTCCCGAGCGCCTGGAGGCCATCGCCAAAGCGACCGGGGTCAGCCTGGACTTCTTCGACATCGGAGAGGCGCCGCTGCTCGAGGGCGACTCGCTGTCGCTCGTCGAGGCGTTGCTCTCGCCGCCCGACCCGGACCGGGCCGTCGACGTGGCTTCCAAGGCGCTGGCTTCCGGCCTGGAGCGCGATCCGGAGCGCCTGGCGCGCCTCGCGTACCATGCCGGCACGGCGCTGCTGCACAAGGGCCGCTACAACCAGGCCTCGCAGCGGCTCCGCGAGGCCTCGGCGGCCTTCGAGCGGCTCCGTGAGCGGCGGGGCATGGCAGCGAGCTTGCAGTCGCTCGGCTTCTGTCTCACCAACCTGGGGGAGCTGGAGGAGGCGCGGAGGTGCTTCGAGGCCGCCCGCAAGGTTGGCGAGCCGGATCAGCTCTGGCGGGCCTCGGTAGCCTTGGCGGCGCTCGCCGAGCGCGAGGGCCGGTTCGACGAGGCGCTCTTCCTGTTGCTCGAAGCTCTCCGCGAGCACTCGGACGATCCCGAGGCCGTCGCCTACATCAAGGCGAACGAGGCCAACCTGCTTCTGGCCAAGGGCGAGTACACCGAAGCCGATCCGGCCACCGAGGAGGCCTTGCAGCAGTGCCACTCCCTCGGCCTGACGGACCAGCTGCTGGAGGTGAGCGCCGCCCGTGCCCTCGTTCTCTCGGCGCGCGGCCGCCTGTCCGAAGCGTCCGTCGCGCTCATGAGAGCCTCCGACATCGCGGAGACGGTCGGCGACGTGGCCCGGGGCCTCTGGTGCTCCTGCGTGCGGGCGACCCTCACGATGGAGGCTGGGCGCTTGGAGGAGTCCGCCATCGCCGCCGCCCAGACGCTCGCGGAGGCGACCCAGCGCAGCCTGCCCCGTTCCAAGGCCCTCAGCCTGAGGGTTCTGGCCGAGACAGCCTTCCGGCGGGGCGACTGGTCCGGCGCGTACGCGCACGCCGTCCAAGGCGCGGCGTTCTGCGAGGTGAACCGCTATCCGGCTTGGCGGGCGGTGTTTCTCGCCCTCGCGGCGGCAGGCGCCTGCGCGGGAGGACGGCCGACGAACGCCGATGGCCTGCTGGAGATCTTGCGGGAGCTCTGCCGTTCGGAGCTTTCCGCGGAATGCGAGGCCTGGATGCGTCTGGCTGAGGGCGTGCGGTTGTGGGCGGTCGGCGACCCGGAGGCCGCGGCACCGGAGTTCCGCGAGGGGATGCGCTCCGCCCGCGCCTGCGGGTCCGCGACGCTCGAGGCCGTCCTGGCGCGGCACTTGGAGCACCTCGGAGACGAGCTCGCGGCCACGCACCTGCGGGAGCAGAAGAAGGCTCTGGCCGGCCAAACGATGGTTTGGAGCGTCGGTTGCCGATGCGCCGTGGAACCGCTCAACGACGAAACATGGTACAAGGGACTGGGCGCGCCCGAGCGGATCAAGCGCCCTCAAGAGGGATGAAAGGTCTTCTTTTCGGTATCGGTTTGCTGGTCGTCGCCGTGCTGGCCGGTTGCGGCGGCCAGAACGCACCCGGACCGCTCGGCTCCAAGGGCGAGGGCAACATCCCCATCGGCAAGCTGAAGAGCCCGCTGCCGGCGGTGGTTTCGGCGACGGACTCCAGCGGTTGGTCGGGCAGCCTGTCGGTCGCCTCGGACGGGACGGTGTTCGCGCCGTCGCTGAGCGACGGCGAGGCCGTCCTTTCGGTGGAGGACTCGGACGGCAGCAGGCTCGACATGCCGCTGGTGCTGGGCCCGGAGCGGAGGCTCCTCTTTGTCGCCCGCCTGCACCCGAAGCAGAGCGGCGCGACGTGCACGGCCCTTCGCATCTCGCTCGCCAACGAGAGGCCCATCCCCGTCGGTCGGACCGTGCCGATCAAGGTGGTGGCCGAGGGCGTGCGCGTCGAGGGCCTGCAACCGAGCCTGTGGGTCTCCGGCGGCGTCGGATCGGTGCTGGAAGGCAACCGGTTCGTGGCAACCCGCCCGGGCGAGGGTTCGATCGAGGCGGAGCTGCTGGGCGTGCGCGCCAGCCTGCCGGTCACAGTGTCGGAGTACTGAGCGGAGCTGGCGCGGAAGGCGTCCTCTCCCGCCAAGTTCGGATGCGCAGCGTGACGTACGGCTTGTTCCCCGGCATGCCGGGAGGCAGGTTCCTCCGCAGCTCGGGCACCTGATAGATGTTCGGCACGTTGGTGCCCATGTCGAAGAAGTTCGCGACGAACGTTCCCGCGATCTGGTTCTGCTTGGCCGAGGTGATGCTGCCCTGCGCGTAGAAGGCGGCCGCCATCTTGAGCTGGGAATCGCCAGACCCGGTGGCCAATCCCATGTTCCGCATCGCCAGCAGTCCGAGGCGCGCCGTGGTCGGGAAGACCTGACCTGCCGCCGGGAGGAGGTTGCAGGACACGTTGATGTCTCGCCGGGCGTAGAGCGTGCCGCTGCCGCGGTAAAGGATCGTGCTCTTGCTCTCCCCCAGCTGCAGATCTCCGGCGAAGCGGATGATCCCATACACCTCTAGGACGGCCGGCGTGGTCTTGGAGGCCGGAGTGAAGCTGATCCGGTTGCCGTAGGCGTCAGGACCGTAGGCGAACGCCGCAGTGGAGCTCTTGATGGTCGTCAGGGGAACGGTGAGCGAGCGGGCCTCCAGGAAGTCCTCCTGCGTGTTCCAGACGGTTCCGCCCGGGTCGGTGTACGGCTCGGCTCCGATGCCGGAGACCACCGGAAAGCCCATGTCGAGGTGTCCCAGGTCGTAGGCGTTCGAGGCTCCGTTGTCGCTGTACACCGCCGACGCGCCCTTGTTGCCCGTGAAGCCGTCGTTCACGTACACGCCGTCCACCGTGTTCTTGCTCAGTCCTGCGTCGACGACCTCGCTGGTCCCGATCGTCGCGTTGCCGCTGATGCTCACCCGTCCGTGCTTGACCCGCACCTCTGGTCCCAGCGTCTGGATGCCTCCCACGACCGGGGGCGCCGGAACAAGGGCGCGCAGATCGGACGGCATGCCGCTGTAGTTGTTGCCGATGTAGGCCGTGCCGCCCAGCGACGTGCTCAGCTCGGTCGTCGTCAGGGGCGGGTCGTACATCCCGTTCGCGTTCGTGTCGTTGTACGGCTCGGGCGAGTTCCAGATTCCGTCCCCGTTCTCGTCCACGAAGGGCTCGCCGGGATCCCACACGCCGTTCCGGTTGGTGTCGGTGAACGGCTCGGCGTCATCCCATCGGCCGTTGCCGTTCAGGTCCGAGTAGTATTCCCCGTCGCCCAGGATGTGCACGCTGCCACGGATATCCACGTTGCCGTTGATGGCTCGTCCGGCGGCTCCCGTCCCCGCGAAGATCGCGTTGTTCCAGACGGACACGTCCTTTGTGGCCACGGAGGTTCGGAGGCTGCGCGTGAAGCCCCTCACGGTCGCCGTGCACGTGACCCACGCCACAAAGCCGGCCGGCCCGGGGCGCACGGTCGCCTGCACCTGGTCTCCCGGCTGCAATCCGAGCGGCTCCAGCGTGGAGGTCAGGTCCAGGTCGGCCGACACGAAGTCTCCGTTGTTGTCCTCGGCGGCGTCGTACGCCTGGGATACGGCGTACTCGAGGCCGGCCTGCGCCACGTCGAACGCGTGCTGGTGACGGGCCTCCCTCACGGCCCGGGTGAGCGTGTTCGTGGTGGTCGCGGTCAGGCCCAAGCCGAGGGTGAGCAGCACGAAAAGGATGCCCAGCACCATCCAAGACACGAACCCGCGCCTTCTCATTGCACGTTCCTCACGATGAACGTCGTCTTAAAGCGGGCGTAGCGGCGTCCGCTCGGGGTGTCGACCCGCCCGATCAGGTTCACGGTGATCGCGCGCCGCGAGCCGATGGTGGTGAGCTGGAACGGGGCTACGGTCTGCCCGTATTGCGTCGAGGCGGGGTCGGGATCGACGGTCGTCAGCCCCTCGGCGACCACCCGCCCGGTCGCACCGTCGATGAGCCGGTCGCCGGACACATAGAACGATCTCGGGACGCCGTCGGAGCGCAGCGGGTCGGCGAGCTCCCTCTCTCCCGTCGTCGGGTCGATCGACGGAGCGAGCGCGGGCAGCTCGTACGCGAGGCGGAAACCGCCATCCTGAATCTGGACGGAGACGGCCTGGCGGACGGCCTCCACCACGGTCTGGGCTCCCAGCGTGGCCTCCTGCGTGGCGTCCACGTCCGCCTGCGTGTTCGCATACCGACGGAGGCCGGCGATGCTCAGAGCCGAAGCCCCGCCGACCACCAGACCGAGCAGAGCCACGGAGACCAGCAGCTCCGTCAACGAGAACCCGCGCCGCCTCATCGGAACCTCCCGAGCACGGTGCCTGTCCGGTACACCGCCTCCCGACCCGACCTGGAGGTCCACCGGATCTCGATCACCGCCATCACGGCGCCGTGATCCAGAGGCTGGACCGTCAGGGTGCCCGTGCCCTGCGGCAGGGCCGTGGCCGGGCTGTACTGCGCTCCGTCATCGAGAGGCAGGTGCGTGAACGAGAACGGGCTGGTCGTCGGAGCCTCGTCGATGAGGTTCAGCTGACGCAGCGAGGCGTAGCTGACGTCCCGCCGCGGCAGCATCTGCAGATGCTCGATCATCCGGCTGGCGATCTTGGCCGCCACCGACCGCTCGGACGACAGAGCCTGCGCGCGATGGGCCACGGGAAACAGCGACAGAAAGCCCAAGGTCGCGAGCAGCATGACGCCCAAGGCGACCAGCAGGTCGACCAACAGCGCCCCGCGTACTCTGCGATGGACCATAGGATGCCTCTTCCGCACTCCTGAGGATCGGCATTCCAGCATCTTTTCTGGAGATAGCCCTATAGACAGGCTTATGGCCGACCCTTGCCCGGAAATCCGCAAATCCAGGTCTATGGCTTTCGCGGCCTCTATCCCAAAATGTGCCGAAGAGACAGGCCGACGGGCGGTTGCATGAACCACGGCGAGGGCAACGGGACGCTTCTTCGTATGCTTCTCATTGAGGACAATGAGGATGACGCCCGCTTGGTCGTTCGGGAGCTGCGCCGCGAAGGCTTCTACGTCGAATACCTCCAGACCACGCGTCCCGAGGAGATCCGCAGCGCCCTGCAGCACGGCGAGTGGGACCTGGTGACCTCCGACCACCAGATGCCCGGCTTCGACGCGCCTTCGGCGCTCCGCTTGGTCAGGGAGATCCGGCCCGACATCCCGCTGATCATCCTCTCCGGACAGATCGAGCTGCAGACGGCCGTGGACCTGATGAAGCAGGGCGCGGACGACTACGTCCAGAAGGACCAGCTCGCCATGCTCGGTCCGAGCGTCCGCGCGGCCCTTGAGCACGCCCAGAGGCGTCGGGAGCTGGCGCAGGCGGCCGCGATCCTGCGCGCCAACGAAA
Source organism: uncultured Fimbriimonadaceae bacterium (assembly GCA_937961665.1). Classification (GTDB taxonomy): domain Bacteria; phylum Armatimonadota; class Fimbriimonadia; order Fimbriimonadales; family Fimbriimonadaceae; genus UBA8783. The sequence goes on along the minus strand of CALGMO010000002.1, from coordinate 8,364 downwards.
GGAGGTTCCGGAGCTACTTCGAGATGCCCCTGATCGGCCTGGCGACAACGGACCTGGACGGCACGATCGTCGAGGCCAACGACAAACTGGCGGACCTCGCCGGGGTTCCCCGGGCGGCGCTGATCCGCCAGCCTTGGATGGGGCTCTTCCAGCCGAGCGACGTGACGGTCCTGCAGTCCCTGATGCGCGAATGCCTGGATCGGGAGCGAGACGGCTTCATCGCGCCCGCTGCCATGCTGCGCCGCGAGGGCCAGCCCGCCAGGACGCTCGTTTCGGCGAGGCCGATCCAAGCCCGGGCCGACGAGCCGATCACCGGCTTCCTGTGGGCCGTTGTGGACGCCTCGGCCGAGACCGAAGCGCTGAAGCGGCTGACCGACACGAGCTCGGTGCTTGCGGTGCTCTCCGAGATCGGGGCCTTCGCGATCGCGGTCGAGGATCCCGGAACGGGCGAGAGGCTCTACGAGCACACGCCGCAGGGCCTGGAGGTTTGTGCGATCGGGCCGAAGGGGTTTCCAGAGGAGCGAGTCCATCCCGGGCACTTCGGGCGCTTCCGGGAGAAGTTCGCGCAGACCGGCTCCGATCCGGCGAGCATCGTCTTCCCCGCCTTGGCGGCGAACGGCGAGTGGGTGCCGGTCGTTCTCTCCCGCACCCTGTACCAAGCGTCCGACAGGGCCCAACCCCTGCAGGTGACCCTCTGCTACCGAGCGGACGCGCGCCACGGAGCCGTGTTCTCCGTCGACGCCATTCCCCTCCCGGCCGCCTTGGTCGACGAAGAGGGGCGCGTCGTATACGCCAACTCTCTCGGCAAGGGATGGGAACGCGGCGTCGTGAAGCCGAAGCCGGGATCCCGATCCGACTGGCCGCAGGACGGCGTCCTCTGCCACCCCGACGGAAGCGAGTCGCCGGTGCGCCTGAACCCGTCGTCCTCCGCCTCCCGAGGAGAGCGGCTCTTCCTAGCCGTGGCCGTCTAGCGGCTGCCTGGGATCGGGCGGAACTCCATCGCGACGGAGTTGATGCAGTACCGCTTGCCCGTCGGCGGCGGGCCGTCGTCGAACACGTGCCCCAGGTGCCCCTTGCAGCGGCTGCACACGACCTCCGTGCGGATCATCCCATGCGACCGATCCTCGCGGTACTCGATCGACCCGGGCTCCGCGGCCTCGTAGAAGCTGGGCCACCCGCAGCCGCTGTCGAACTTGGTCGTGGACCGGAACAGCAACTGGCCGCAACCCGCGCAGTGGTAGTCTCCCTTGCCCTTGAAATCCCAGTACTTGCCCGAATAGGGACGCTCGGTGCCTTTCTCCCGGAGAACGGCGTACTGCTCCGGGGTCAACTTCGCTCTCCACTCCTGTTCCGTCATCGCCGCAGGCTCCTTGACGATGGGCCGGGCCGACGTCCCGCGCAGGGCGCCCGAAGAGGCCAGCGAGGCAAGAACCGAGGCCGATACCAGCCAAGACCACATCATCCCGACTGTGCTTACCCCCGGCGCGGTCAGGGAGTGCCGCATCCTAGGTCCATGGGCCAAAGGACGCGGTCCGCGCCCATGGGGTATTCAGCCGGCCGTGATGCTGTCGCTTCTGCTCTGTTCGCTTGAAGGCAACCAACCGGAGATTCCGCTGCTCGACCTAGACAACGACGCGTCCCGGCAGATCGTGGTCGACCGACAGACCGGCCAATATCTGGGCCACGTCTCGACGGTGCTGCTCGAGGATGGACAGACCATCCTGGCCGCCTACCCGATGGGCCACGGCCGGGGGCCGATCGTCCTCAAAAGGAGCCGCGACGGCGGCAAGACCTGGTCGTTCCGTCTCCCCGTGCCGGAGAACTGGAAGACATCTTTGGAGACGCCCACCATCCACCGAACGATCGACCCGAAGACCGGGCTGAAGCGGCTGATCCTGTGGTCGGGGCTCTATCCCGCGCGACTGGCCCACAGCGAGGACGACGGCCGAACCTGGACGCCGCTCGAACCCGTCGGGGACTGGGGCGGCATCGTCGTGATGGGCTCCGTGGAGCGGCTGAAGGACGGGCGGTACGCCGCCTGGTTCCACGACGACCGCCGGTTCTTCCGGAACGAGGGCCGCGCCACAGGAACGTTCACCCTCTATCAGACCGAGTCAGCGGACGGTGGACTGACTTGGACCGAGCCCCGCGCCATCTGGTCCGGAGCGGACGTTCACCTGTGCGAGCCAGGCTCCGTTCGCTCGCCGGACGGCCGGCAGATCGCTCTCCTTCTCCGAGAGAACTCCCGCCGCAAGAACAGCCACGTCATGTTCAGCGACGACGAGGCCAGGACGTGGTCGCAACCGAGGGAGCTGCCCAAGTCCCTCACCGGCGATCGCCACACGGCACGGTACGCGAAGGACGGCCGCCTGGTGGTCACCTTCCGAGACATGGCCGAGGGGCCGACCAAGGGCGACTGGATGCTGTGGGTCGGACGGTACGACGACCTGGTCCGCGGCGGGCCCGGCCAGTACCGCGTGCGGCTCAAGGACAACCGCAACAGCTGGGATTGCGGCTACCCCGGCCTCGAGGTGCTGCCGGACGGCACCCTCGTGGCGGTCACCTACGGCCACTGGGACGACGGCGAGGAGCCGTACATCCTGTGCGTGCGCCTGCGCCTCGAGGAGACCGACCGGATGCTGAGATCCAAGGGCCGCTAGCGTCGGACCAGCTCGTAGTAGAAGGTCGGCGAGTCCTCCGCGATCCGCACTTCGAACTCCAGGCGACCGCCCGCCACCCGCGTCGGCAGCTTGGCCTGCCGTCGGCCCGCCATGTCCAGGCGGTAGACCTCGGCCTTCTCCGGCTCGCGAACGGCCAGCCGAACGAGCGCCGATCCCCTGCGCGCCAGGTGCGGCACCTTGCCCCAAGCCTCGAGAACGAGCCGATCGGGAGCGCGGTAGCGCATCTCGGTGTTCTGCACGTCGGTGGCGTAGACCAGCAGGGCTCGGTCCGTCTCCGCCAGAGGCTTGCCCGTCAGCGAGGACGCCCACAGCGCGGCGAAAGTCCCCCTCAGCTCCGCCTCGAGGGGGCCTGCCGAGAGCCGGTTGCCATGGGGCCCGACCACGCCGCACGTCTGGGGCGAGGCGACCGTCAGAGTGCCCTTCGCTCGGTCGACCGTCACCGGAGCCGGCGTGCCGCTGGGCGGAACCGTGCCCTCCACTCCGGCATCCGCCGATGTGGAGTACCGGCGGGTGAACACCTGCTCCACGATCGGCGACGCGTACACCCAATGGGCGTGCTCGACCGGGTCGAGACGGACCACCGCCTCTGCGGGCGCGGGCGAAAGGTGCCTCTTCAGGAACAGCGCGACCAAGGCCCTCTCGCTGGCCTGCTGCAGCGGGTCGGCCTGCACGTCGAAGTAGTTGATCGGTTGCGGCCGGCGCACGTTCTCGGCGTTGTGCGACCACGCGAAGCGCCACACGCCATCCCAAGCCTGGCGGGCGGCGATCGCTCCGCCGAGCAGTCCTCCCTCGATCCGGTGGGCGTTGGGCGCCGTGAAGTTCAGCTCCGTGCAGACGAACGGCTTGCCCGCGTACCGGGTCAAGCCCATGGTCCTCAGGCCCCCGCCCTCCTCGGGGATCGCGCTGCGGCCGACCTGCCAGCCTTGGGACGGCAACCCCCAGCTGTCGCCGAGGAAGCGGGGGTGGTCCCAGTAGAAGTGGTCGTCCACGAAGTCCAGCTGGCGGCGGTTCAGGAGGAGCGCCTGCTGGTTGTACCAGCCGTTGTTGTCGGTCAGGAGCGCCCGGACCCCGATGGAGCGCAGACGGTCGCGCATCCACCGATAGGCGTCCACGTGCTTCCGCGCGGCCCAGAGGGCGCCCTCCTGCGTGCCCCACTGCCACTCTCCGGTGTTGCCGTCGGCCCGGTAGGCCTCGTCGAACAGCCGCTTGGCCTCCGGCGAGAGGCTCCTGGCCGCGCTCCCGAAGTTGTTCTCGTTGACGACGCAGATCCAGGCGATCGTCGGGTCGTCCTTCCACGCCAGCCCGGTGTAGGGGTTCTTGTGCTCCAGCAGGTTCTTGGCGAACCGGAACCAGTTCTCCCGGGCCTTCTCCGAGACGAGCAGCAGAGCCTTGTACTCGTCCATGCCCGTGTCCCCGCTCAGCACCTCTCCCGGGCGGATCCGGCGGATGGTGAACAGGTCGATGGCAACGTAGAGGCCCTGCCGCTTGAACTGGCCGACGAGGTAGTCGAGCCGATCGATCTTCTCGGCAGAGATCTTCGTGCTGTCCCTCGGGTCGACGTCGTTCGTCAGTTCGCCGTCGTAGTGGTGCAGCCGGACCGTGTTGTAGCCCATGGACGCCAGGCGCCGGGCCAGCCTCTGGGCCTCCGGCTTCTCCAGGAACATCGCGGAGAAGCACAGGTTCGCGCCGTAGAACCGCTCCTCGCGGTCCGGGGTCTTCTCGAACGCGAACTTGCCCTCCCGGTTGACGATCAGCCATCCGCGCGAGCCGCACGGCTCGGGCCTTCGGGGAGCCCAATCCAGCGCGGAGCCGCGGGCGACGTCCATCGGCATGGGCAAGGGCACCCAATCCCCGCCGGCCTGCAGCACGAACCCCTGTTCGGAAGCCTGCACCGTGGCGAACAACCCGAGAGCGAGAAGCGACATCATGCCTCCCCGTTCGCCACGGACGCGGAGCGTTCCTGCCGGCGCGCTAGATCGCGCCCACGGCCCTGAGCCACGCCTGCGCGATGAGTGCGTGGCCGGCCGGAGAGGGGTGCACGCCGTCCGCGGCCCAGAAGGCGGGATCCCTCACTGCCGCGACCGAAGCGAACAGCCCGTCCAGCGGCACCAGAGTCGCCCCGAACTCCCGGGCCAGACACCGGACGGCGTCGATCTTCGGGTCCAGATCCTCTCTCCAGGCGCACCGGTCGTCTGGGTAGGGCAGCACGAACGGCTCCATCAGCACGATGTTGGGGATGTTCGCGTCCACGGCCCGCTGCAGGATGCGGCGGTAGGAGGCTTCGAAATCCGCCCGGGAGGTCGGTGAGTTGGAGTCGTACCGACGCCAGGTGTCGTTGATGCCGATCAGCACGGTCAGCCAGTCGGGCCGAAGCTCGATGGCGTCCTGCTCCCATCGGGCCTCCAGGTCGCGGACGCGGTTGCCGCTGACGCCCCGGTTGAGGAAGCGGATCTCCCGATCGGGGTACAGGGCGCCGACCCAGCCCGCCGCCATCATCGCATAGCCCGTGCCGAGGCTGGCGGGATCGTTGCGGTCGCGGCCGCAGTCGGTGATGCTGTCGCCCTGGAAGAGAACGGTCTGTCCGGATTCGATTCTCATAGCCTTTTCGTCGCTCCTGCTGGGATAGAGTTCGCCGACGCCGCCAAGGCTCCTTCCGGCCGGCCCAACGGTCCGGGTGGACCCATTAACGCTAGCTTAACACCGGACTGCGACAATGGGGGCGGAGGATACCATGCGACGCTCAGCCTTCACTCTCATCGAACTTCTGGTGGTGATCGCCATCATCGCCATTCTCGCCGCGATCCTGTTCCCGGTCTTCGCCCAGGCCAAGGCCGCGGCCAAGCAGGCCCAGAACCTCTCCAACCTCAAGCAGCTCGGCCTGGCCGCGATGATGTACGCCAGCGACTACGACGACATGCTGCCCAACGATCCCTTGGTCCGCCACTGCCCGTCCGATCCGACGATGTCGGTGGGCAACATCGACCGGTGGGGCAACTACTATTGGCCGTGGCTGTTCCAGCCGTACATCAAGCAGCAGCCGCAGGACAAGACCAAGGCGAGCGACGCCTTCTACTGGAACCCGAACGCCCCCAAGAACAACCCGCAGGAGCTCTCGAGCGGACGCGCGGCCTGCATCTGGCCGCAGCCTGCCCAATCGTGGGGCCTGACCTGCGCCAACTTGAGCGGAGGGCGCTGCAGGAGCATCCAGTATTGGACGACCTACGCCTACAACGAGCACATCGGCGACTACCCGGGCGGCGCAAACCTGACGGCTTGGCAGTCTCCGGCCGAGTCGTTCCTCCTGCTGGAGGCGACGGACTCCGAGATCGAGGGCGACGAGCTCGACGAGCTGTACAGCCGCACCAAGGACTGCACCGGCATCTACCCGGACCCCGCGAACGCGGATCCGACGCTGGGCGGCCACAACGGCGGCACCACCATCGCCTACCTGGACGGCCACGCGAAGTGGCGGAAGACCTCTTGGGGCCCGGACGGCGAGTGCAGCGTGGACAGCCGCGGCAATCCGCTGCTGGTGTTCCCGCCCACGACCAGGGGCGGCGACAGCGTCCGAGTGAAGGGTTGGACCCCGATCTTCGACGAGTGATCTTGTCTCAGTCCACCAACCTCCTGCTTGGGGTCGCGCGCGAGTCGCGCGGCCCCGGCTCCATGTCCGCACCGATTCCCCTAGACCCTCCATGCTGACCGCCATCGTCTGCGCCTTGGCTTTGGGCCAAGCTCCCGTTCTCGACGTTCCCGTGCGCCTGCGGCTGGATCCCGTCCAAGAGGACGCCGACGACGCAGCCATCTGGGTGCACCCGACCAATCCCGGCTTGAGCCTGCTGATCGGCAACGACAAGACGGCCGCCCCCGTGGGCGGGCTGCACGTGTACGGGCTCGACGGCAGAGTCCGGCAGAAGCTTCTCAGCATCGACCGGCCGAACAACGTGGACGTCGAGTACGGCCTGCGCCTGCAGGGCCGCCCTGTGGACGTGGCCGTGGCCACGGAGCGCCTGCAGCGCCGCCTTCGGATTTTCGCCATCGAGCCCAAGACGCGGACGCTGCGCGACGTGAGCGGCAAGACCGGCGTGTTCGAAGGCGAGCAGGGCGAGCGGGGAGCGCCCATGGGCATCGGCCTCTTCCGCCGACCGCGCGACGGTGCGATCTTCGCCTTCGTCTCGCCCAAGGAGGGGCCGACCGACGGGTACCTCGGGGTGTACCGGCTCCAGCCCAGCGGCGGAAAGGTGGATTGCGTGCCCGTCGCCCGCGTCGGACGGTTCTGCGGCGAGGGGGAGATCGAGGCCATCGTCGTGGACGACGCCGCAGGCGTCGTGTTCTATGCCGACGAGGGCCACTCGATCCGCAAGATCGCGGCAGACCCGGACTCCCCGGAGTTCGGCAGGCAGCTCGCAGAGTTCGGGCACCGCTTCTACCAGGGAGACCGCGAGGGGCTCGCGGTGTACGACCTCGGCGGCGGGCGGGGGTACCTCCTCTCGAGCAACCAGATCAAGGGCGGCAGCGAGGTGCTGGTCTACGACCGTCGCAGCCCTCACGCCCTTCTGGCCCGCCTCCGGCTCGGCGCCGACGACACGGACGGCCTGGACTGCACCTCGCGCCCCCTGCCGGGCTTTCCCCGGGGCCTGCTGGCAGTGATGAACAGCGAGGGGCGCAACTACCTCGTCGCCGACTTCGGCGAGATCCTCCAGAGACTTAACCAGTCTTTGACTAGGCGTTAACCTTCCCTTCAACGGCGGATGGGAATCTAGGCTCGGAGGTGCAACATGCGGCTTCGAGCCTTCACCCTCATTGAACTCTTGGTTGTCATCGCGATCATCGCGATCCTCGCGGCGATCCTCTTCCCGGTCTTCGCCCAGGCCAAGGCCTCTGCCAAGGTCGCCACGGCGACCAGCCAGATCAAGCAGCTGGCCCTGGCTCTGCCGATGTACTCGACGGACTACGACGACATGGCGGTCTACGAGTACGGCACGAGCTACCAGCACACCGACACCTGGGTCGGGGACGTGTTCCCCTACGTGAAGAACCGGCAGATCTTCTTCGATCCGCTCAAGAAGGATCCCGGCGGGGACGACTTCGCCGATCCGTTCTATCCCGGCTACGTGTACAAGTGGCAGTGGGTCACGATGTTCAGCCTCAACACCGACGGCTACTCCCGCAGCTGGGGCGGAACGTGCCAGTCGATCAACTGGGGTCAGGCGAACGGCGTTCGGAGCCTCACGGCCATCGAGAGCCCGGCGGAGCGCCTGGCGATCGCCCCCACCCGCTACGCGAACCTCAACTACTCTTGGATGCGGTTCTTCGCCCGCAACGCCTCCTGGCCGTACATCGACGAGTACGCGACCGGCTGGAGCTGGGACCAGCTGATCTGGGATGCCCGCCGCGACTACCCGAATGCGAAGATGGTCGGCGCCTATGCGGACGGCCACGCCGCCAAGTTCGGTCGGGAGAAGTTCATCGGCTACAGCCGCCTGGATTCCTCCAAGACCGAGGCCGCGACGGTGGCGGAGTACTGCGCGCTGATGGAGCATCGCAACCTCTTCCGCTTCTGGGGGAAGTCGTGGTCGAGCGACTAGTTCTGGCCATCGTGGCGCTCGCGGCATTGGCGACCGGTTGCGGCCGGCACCCGGATCAGGAGGGAACCCCGATGAAGCCCGCGACCCTCGACGAG
>CALGMO010000001.1 GCA_937961665.1 uncultured Fimbriimonadaceae bacterium | reverse complement strand
TGCCCGATCTGCGACCGCGGCGGCGAGTGCCCCCTGCAGAACAACACGCTGTTCTACGGCCCCTCCACCAGCCGGTTCGTGGAGATGAAGCGGCACGCCGTGAAGGCCTATCCGCTCAGCGCGCACGTCACGCTAGACCTGGAGCGCTGCATCCAGTGCGGCCGGTGCGTGCGGTTCACCGAGGAGATCAGCGGAGACGCCCAGCTGGCGTTCCGGCACCGGGGCGCCGACATGCAGCCGGCGACCTTCGAGCTGAGGGAGTTCACCTCGAAGTTCAGCGGCAACACGATCGAGATCTGTCCCGTTGGAGCCCTGACCTCGTCCCACTACCGCTTCCGCGCGCGCCCGTGGGACCTCGAGACCGCCCCTGGCATCTGCACGATGTGCTCGAACGGCTGCTCCGTTTGGTACGACCGGCGCAAGGGCAAGCTGGTCCGCGTCAACGGCCGCACCAACGAGGCGGTCAACGAGGAGTGGACGTGCGACAAGGGCAAGTTCGGCACGGACTGGCTGAACGACTCAAGGAGGGCCTCGGCCGTCAAGGTCCGGCGCGGAGACGCGTTCGTCCGGACCTCCTGGGCCGACGCCTACGCGGAAATCCTGGAGCAGTTCCGCGGAGGCGGATCCAGCGTGGCGGGCCTCGCGGGACCCATGCTGTCGAACGAGGATCTGTTCCTGTTGCGGAGGATGTTCTCGGAGATCTTCGAGAGCCCGAACCTGGACTACCGCATGACCCGCAGGCAGGGCGCGCCGGTGGATCCCCCCTCGTTCACGATCGAGGGCTTGGAGGACGAGAAGGGCGTGTTCGTGTTCGGCGCCTCGCTGTCGGACGAATCGCCCATCGTGTACCTGCGCGTCCGCAAGGCGTGGTTCCGCGAGGGTGCCAAGGTGGCGGTGGCCACCCCCGCGCCGGACGACGCCGACGCCTTCGCCGCGTGTTCCGTGCGCTACCAGCCCGGGACCGAGGCCGAGTTCCTTCGCAACCTGCTGCGCGACGTGGATGCGGAGCAGGGGGAGCTCGCGCGGTTGCTTCTGGAGACGCGCGGGCCGATCCTCACGACCGAGTCGGTCTGGAACCTGACGAACGCGGAGGAGGTGCTCGGCCTCCTGCGGCAGCTGGCGTCCAAGCTGGGATGCTCGCTGAACGTGCTGGCGCTGGGCGCCAACGCCCAGGGCGCCGAGGAGATCGGCATCCGCCCGGACGCGTTCGATCGGCCGGGGCTGGGCACCACCGAGATTCTGGAGGCCTGCGCGGACGGTCGGATCCGGGCCCTGTGGCTCGCCGGCGTGGACCCGCTCCGCGACCACCCCGACCGCGGCTTGGTCGAGCGTGCGCTGGAGAACGTGGAGTACCTGGTCGTCCAGACGGCCCTCGAGTCGGAGGCCGCGGCCTACGCCAGCGTCGTGCTGCCCATCGCCGCCCCGGGCGAGACGGACGGAAGCTTCACCAACGTCGAGCGCCGCGTGCAGGCGTTCGAGCAGGCCGTGGTGCCGCCGGCCGAGGCCAAGCCCGCCTGGCGCGTGTTCAGCGAGGTGATGGTCCGCGCCCAGCCGAGGACCCCGCCGTTCTCGGCTCGGGAGATCCTGGAGCAGATCGCCCGCTTCGTCCCTGCGTTCGAGGGCGTTCGATGGGAGGAGGCCCGCGACGGTGGGGTGCTGCTCGGGGCGCGGCGCCCCCTCAGTCCCGCCGGCCGAAGCTGATCGCCTTGTACTGCAGGCTCACGGTGAGGCCGTCGAACCGAAGGCCGTCCACCGTCGGGAACAGATCGTAGCGCAGCCCGAGCCGGGTTCGGTCGTTCAGCAGCAGCGCGACCTCCGCGTTCGCGGTGGGAGCGACCCGCTTGGCCGACTGCCGGCCGCCCGAGGTGTCCAGCGCGTAGTCCATGTACGCCAATCCGACCCGAAGGGCCACGAAGGGCACCGGCCCGGAGCCCCCGGTTCGGAACTCTCTCGCCAGACCGATCGTGAGGGGCGCCAGAAACACCTCCCCGCCGCTCCCGCTTCCGCTGATCAGCTCCAGGTCGGCCTGCAGGGTCCACCGGTCGCCCACCCTCCGGGCGCTCGGGGAGATTCCCACGTTGAACCAAGCCTCTCCGACGGCGCTCCTCACCTTGGTGCCGGAGGGCAGGAACGCGCCCGCACTGACGGACAGGTCCGGCAGCCGGATTTCCGCGCCCGCCCGTGCGGCGACCGCGAAGCAACAGACGGCGAGGAGGAACGCTGGCGCTCGCATGGGAGCCAGCATACTCGCTCCACGCCGCCGTCACACGGGGCGGCCGAGCATCCGGCGCGCGCCGACGTTCAGCCACCGCCATCGCATGGCGTGCCCGATCGCACGCGCGAGCGTCTGCAGGCCTGGCGTCTCCGCGCACTGCCTCCGCAGACGGCCGTAGGTTTCCAGCTGCCAGTCCTCCGGAAGGGACATGCGTGCGACTGTACGCGGGTCCAGCGCACCGAGCGACGGGCATCGCTCGAGAGCGCCGGCCAGGGCGAGCTGGATCTTGGTTCGGAGGCACTTCTCGCACTTCCCGCAATTGCCCATGCCGTCGCCCGAGTAGCACACGCGCAGGTGCCGCAGCGCGAGGTCGGACTCCGCCACGCGTGCGGCCTTCTCCGCACGGGTGAACTCGTTCCCGTCCTGCTCCACCGCTAGGACGTCGTTCGAGAGGCGCGCGTCGGTCAGAGGGTGCGAGCCCCACGGCCGGAGAGCGTCGAGGGAGGATGAGGAGGGCAGGAGTAGCCGAGACACCTCGTTGCACAGGAGGTAGGCCATACCGGCGATGCAGGCGCCGTGGAGCCGATGGCCCCAGGACGCCCGGCGGAAGTCCCTCCGAAAGTTGGTGGCGAGGAAGACGGGCTGCACGCCCATCGGTCCCGCGGCTTCGCGCAGCAGGCCCTCCACCTTGGCTCGGACCTCCGAGGATCGGTGGTCGGAGTCCAGGCCGTGCACGAACATCACCCGGTCGACTTTCGGCGCGATCCCATCCTCGTTGTGGCGAAGGAGGGTGAACCAGCTGTCGATGCCTCCGGTGAACGTGGAAGCCGTCTTCCGGGGGGTTGGGAGGTCGACGGGCTGGACCCGCCAAGCCTGCAGGCCGACCACTCCGGGCCGCTCGTGCAGGCACTGGAACGCCTTGGCCCACGTGGGGTGATGGGCCTCGAACGAGGCCTCGACCGTCCCGCGGTACTCCAGCGAGGCCTCCAGGAAGTCGGCGAAGGGTCCGAGAATCGCGCAGACCGCGGCGCCCCACACGGCCTCCTGGGGCGGCGCGAGCGCCTCCGGCACCTCGATCTCCAGCGTCCGCTCCTCCGGCAGGAGCGCGGGATGGGACAGGTGGAACGTCCTACGCCGCCAGCCGCCGCCGACGCGGTGCTCGGCGGGCTCCACGACGAGGCTGCCTTGGTAAACGTGCGGTCTTCGACTCTCCTTCACGGACTCCAATCCACAAACAGACCGAGGCGACCTCCATGCGGAGGATCGACCTTCGTTGTCCAGTTTACAGCGGAGGAGCCGTTCTGCGGATACGTTTGTGACGTTTGGTACCTGTCGTTCCCGGACTGGTCCAGGAAAACGCCCAAGCCGAGCGCCAGTGTGCGGAGGCCGCCCGGGCCGGGGTCGGTCGCCCAGCCGAGGGTCACCGACGGAGCGGAGTACGAGTCGTCCCCGGCGGCGTCGCGGAACACCCCGATGCCGTTGGCGTTCGAGGCCCCCAGCGAGAGCGTGGCGGCGACGTATTGGTCGTTGCCAGCGAGGTCCTCGAGCCAGCCGATCGAGAAGTCGTGGCCCGCTCCCGCGGACATGTTCATGGTCGAGCCGTAACGGTCGTCGCCCGACCCGTCCAGCAGCGCGCCGACGGCGAAGTGCGCCGATGCGCCCTGCACGTACCAGACGCCGTCGTAGCGGTCGTTGCCCTGGCCGTCCAGCAACAGGCCGACGCCCTTCCAGTAGCCGACGCCCTGGCCGAACACCCCGCACGAGTAGGCGTCGTCGCCCTGCAGGTCCGCCAGCACGCCGAACCCTCCGCCCATCGAGTGCCCGTCGGAGTAGTCCGCGCGGCGGCCGAACGCCGCCCCCTGCGAGCAGGAGGCGTTGTGCTGGGCGGACTGGGGCGAGGGGAAGTCCAGCGTGGTGTCGTTGGCCGAGTACCGGTCGTTGCCTTCCGCGTCCAGCAGGACGCCGGCGCCGTGCGTTCCCCCGAAGCCCTGGGAGTTGGCGAACGCGTCGTACCGATCGTTCCCGCCACGGTCCAGCAGCAGAGCCACGCCGAAGCGGGCGCTGGCTTCGCAGTCGGCGTAGCCGTCGTAGGCGTCGTCTCCCCCGCCGTCCCACAGCATCGCGGCTCCGAAGTCCGCGGAGGCGATCCCAGGGCCCGAAGAGGCGTACCGGTCGTTCCCGGTCCGATCGAACACCCCCGCGATGCCGCAGGCCGCGCGCCCAGGTCCTGGACGGCGCAACGCCTTTCGCGGTCCCCAGTCGGCCACCGAGGCCTTGGCCAGGTCGGGGTGGGAAAGATACCGGTCGTTCCCGCCCAGGTCGATCACTACCGAGGCGGGATTGTCCGGGGATACGTTGCGACCTCCGCCGAGGTACGTGTCGTCGCCGCCGGCGTCGAGGATGAGCAGATACGCCTTGGAGGGGTACTCGTTGGCGCCGCCCCCTCCGATGGCCACCGCCCCGTACGGGGTGGGAATCTCCACCAGACCCGGCTTGCCGTCCAGCGGCTGCGCGCACGCGCGATGGCACGAGAGGAACAGGTCGTGCGCCCCCGCCAGCAGGGGCCGCAGATCGATGGACCGCAGCTCGCCGAGCCACTTGGCCAGATCCCGCGGTCCGCCGGCCTCGTCCTCCGCCGCCTGCGTCCGGGTGAAGAGCGGTTCCGGTCCTCCGGGGAACGCCGCGTCCCGCCAGTCCAAGGCGGAGGCCGCTTGGGCGACGACCGCGGCCACCCTCGCGCAGCCCTCCGTTCCGATCAGGGCCTCGGCCTCCGCGCACCGTGCGGCTAGGGTGCCGGGCTTGGGCTTGCCCGCGCGGCGGAAGAGGGCTTCCAGAGCGGACTCGAGGCTCTTGGGGGGCTGGACCAGCGGGTCGGCGAGCAGGGTTCTCCGCGTTCCAAACCCCAGCAGGCGGCCCGCCGCGACGAACGCCTCGTTCGGCTGGTCGACGGATCCGGCCAGCGACGACTGAAGGGACCGCCCGAAGGCCGGAATTCGAAACGGCGCGGCCCAGTAGGCTTGGAAGGCGGGCAGAACGAACTCGTCCCCCTCGAACATCAGCAGGACCTGCGGGTCCAGCACCGCTGTCTGGAGGCTCAGGCCGGCGGGCTTCAGCAGGGCGTCCCAGTCCGGTTCTGGCGGAGGGGCGAGGACGAGCGCGGCGAGCGATGCTGCGAGGACCATGGGTTCCACCGTTTCCTTAGGGCAGGGGCCTCATCCGGGCAGCCACGTACACGCGGTACCAGTCCTCTCGGCTGACCTCGATCTCGGCCGCCTTGGCCGCCTGGCGGATCCTCTCCGGCCGGGTGCTCCCCACGATCGGCACGATCTGGCTGGGATGGCGCATCAGCCAGGCCAGCGTCGCCTCGGTGCGGGTCACGCCGTGCTTCTGGGCCAGCCGGTCCAGCTCCGCCAGCAGCTTCTCCAGCCCCTCGCGCCGCGGGTCGTCGGGGCGTACGGCGCCGCCCTCGGCGAACAGCCCGCCCCCGACGGGGCTCCAGGCCAACGGGGTGATGCCCATCTCCAGGCACTGGTCCAGGGTGCCGTCCACGAAGCAATCGAGCCGGCCGGGGTGGATCTCGACCTGGTTGACCACCAGCGGGAACGGCAGGGAGCTCTGCAGCGCCGACACCATGCTCGGCGGGAAGTTGGACACTCCGAATGCCCGGACCTTGCCGCTGGCGTGCAGCTGGAGGAACGCCTCGGCGACCTCGTCGGGGTCCATCAGCACGTCGGGCCGGTGGAGCTGGTAGATGTCGATCGTCTCCACGCGCAGGCGACGGAGGGACTGCTCGCACGACCACAGGATGTGCTCCCGGCTGAAGTCGTATCGGTGCGGCGCGTCGGGATCCGGGTCGCCCTGCCAGCGGATGCCGCACTTGGTGGCGACGAGGCACTCCCGGCGCATCGCCGGCACCTGGTCCAGGACCTCGCCGTACAGCGCCTCGCAGGCGCCCGCGCAGTAGATGTCCGCATGGTCGAAGAGCGTGTAGCCGGCCTCGTAGGCCGCGAGGATGGCGCGGTGCGCGGCCTCGCGCTTGTTGGCGTCGATGTCGTTCGGGCTCCAGGTGCCTGCGATCCGCATGCACCCGTAGGCGAGCTTGGAGGCGTGAAAGCCGGTCTGTCCGATTCGAACCTTGTCCATGGGGCCAGTATGGCCCGACTCGGATAGAATCCCGTGCATGATCGCGACCTTGTTCGCCGCGCTGGTCGCGGGCCGTGAGCTGTGGCTGGTCGATCCGACCGGGATGGACGCCCCGAGGCTGGCTCTGGTGCAGTCGGTCCAAGGCTTGGCCAACCGCTCCGGCCCACTGGTCTGGCAGAAGGTCGGCGGCATGACCACCGTGCTGATCGACCAGCTTCGCGCCGAGGGATGGTCGGTCCGCGAGACGAAGGACCCTTGGGAGGTGGCCGAGGCGTTTCGACGCCGGATCCGCGGCGGGGTGCTGTGCGACGCCTCCGACGAGAGCCTGAATGCCGCCGCGACGTGGGCCGGGCTCGAGGACCTGCTGGTGATCGACGAGAGCCTGAGGGCCCAAGCGGAGGCGCGCGGGTGGAGGATCCGGCGCGACGCCCGGCGAGAGACCCCGCCTCCCTCGCGCCTCCGGCGAGACCTGGCGGTCGAACAACCGCCGGAGAAGGCGGGATTCCTGCGGGACTACGCGATCCGGCACCGGGCCGAGTGCTACTGGGCGGGCGACCGCCAGGACGAGCGCCAGCGGAAGGTCGCGCGGCTGGAGCCCGGGGCCTACGTGCTCGGCTGGGGGCCGGACGAGTACCGCTGGATCGAGGCCATCAGCCGACGGTCCGGGTCGGGCGTGGCCGCCGACTGGTGCGCGAACCTCTCGGCGATGGAGGCCGCCGGCGGCGACGTGCGGCCTGCGCCACGCCCGCGCGCCGAGCGTCCCCCCGTCCGGGGCGAGCGCGTCGTGGCGTTCGTGCTGAGCGACGGCGACAACATCCAGTGGCTCACGCAGGGGATGCCGCTGCACCCGTCCTACTACGGCCACCCGAGGCGCGGCGAGTTCAAGATGACTTGGGAGGTGTCTCCGCTACTGGCCCGCTACGCCCCCCGGGTGCTCGACTGGATCTACGCCAAGGCCACTCCAAGCGACGGGTTCGTGGCCGCGGGCGCGCCGGGGTACGCGTACCCAGCCTTGGCCCCGCAACGCAGCCTGTACGCCCGGCAGACGAGCGGTCTGCTGCGTCAGACCGGGCTGCGGATCGTCGGGGTCATCGACGACAACAGCGGGTCCATGGAGAGCGTGGCCTCGCTGCTGGAGCTGCCCGAGGTCGACGCCGTTCTGTACAAGGCCTATTCGCCCTATCACAAGCTGGGCGGCAGGGTTTGGTGGCATGCCGGCAAGCCCTGCGTCTCCTACCGGTTTCCCCTGTGGGAGGGCATCGAGGGATGGGGCCCGGAGGACCTTCTCAAGGCGATCGAGGCGATGCCGGCCGACCCGTCGAACCCCGACTCCTACGCCTTGGTGACGGTGCACGCGTGGTCCTTCGGCTCCCAGGGCGGACCGGTGGAGGCCGTGCGGAGGCTGATCCCGCGCCTGCCCGAGGGCACGCGGGTGGTGACCGCGCAGGAGCTTGTGGAGTGGCTCGTGCGCTTCTGCAAGCCGCGATGACTCTGGCCACCCTGCTGGCGCTGGTCGGCGCGATCGGCGCGGAGTTCTACGTCGACCCGAACGGCGACGACGCCTCGCCGGGAAGCCGCTCGGCCCCCTTCCGCACGCTGGCTCGGGCGCAGCGGGCGGTTCGCGAGCTGAAGCTCTCTCGGGGTTTGCCGGAGGGTGGAGCGACGGTCTTTCTGCTGCCGGGGCGCCACGTGCTGGCGGAGCCGCTCTCGCTCGGGCCGGAAGACTCCGGCGAGCCCGGCAAGCCGATCGTCTACAGGGCCATCGAGCCGGGCAAGGCCGTCGTAACCTCGGAGCGGGCGATCGAGGGCTGGCGGCGACCCGAGGAGGATCCGCCGCTGGCTTCGTCCGAGGCCCGCGGGCGCCTCTGGGTGGCCTCGATCCCCCCCGATTGGAGCTTTCGCAGCCTGTTCTTGGACGGCAAGCCGCTGCGGCGCGCCGCCTGGCCGGATCTGGACGCCTGGAGGAGGTGGCCGACGCTGCGCTCCGTCGGCGCCACCGGAGAGCTCGGCACAGAGCTCCAGTTCCGGCCCGGCGCCCTGGAGGGCGTTCCCGTCAACGGCGACGGCGAGGTGGTGCTCGCCGATCCGTACGGCAGCTTCACGTCCATCGGCGTTCTGCGGCAGGTCGACCCGATCCTTTCCCGCGCGAACCTGGCCAGCAGGAACCCGACCGGGCTTCCCACCGCGGAGTGGCGCTACCGCCTGGAGAACGCGCTGCCGATGCTCAACGAGCCGGGAGAGTGGTGCGTCGACAGCCTGAGGGGCAGGGTCTACCTGTGGCCCCCCGCCGGCGTTGCGCGGCCGACGAGGGCGACGGCCCCGCGCCTCGCCACCCTAGTCCGCATGGTCGGCGACGCAGCCAAGGGCCGATGGGTGTCGCACGTGCGCTGGAGCGGCGTGGTCTTTCGTGGCACCGACCGAACGCCGGAGAACCGATGGCCGGACGGCTGGATCCTCCCGACCTCTGGCACCGCCGAGGCCGCCGTCGCCCTCAGCGGCGTGGAGTCGTGCTCGGTCGAGGGTTGCCGGTTCGAGGACACGGGCGGCTGGGGATTGGCGCTCGAGGGCCGGGCGATGGCCTGCCGCGTTGTGGGCAACGCCTTCGTCAGGACTGGTTGCGGGGGCATCCGCATCGTGTCGGCCGGGGCGGCGGCTTCGCGCGAGAACGGCCGGCACACCGTGGAGAGGAACGTGTTCGTCGGTGCGGGAGCCTCCGGCTACTGGCAGAGCCCCGGAGTGCTGGTCTACGGCGGTTCCGGCTGCAGGATCGCCCTCAACCGCTTCGAACGGCTGCCTTGGGCGGCGGTGGCGCTGATGGGACCGCCGCTCGCGGGCCCGAACCGCCTCTCGGCCGAGACGACGGACGCCTATGGCGTTCGGCGCGACCGATGGGGGATTCGCCCGAGGCCCCTTCCCTCGCCGGCCGGCGCGGCGGGCCTCGCGGCGACGGCCCAGAACGTCGTGGAAAGGAACTGGATCGTCGAGGCCATGGATCGGCTGGACACCGGCGGGGCGATCGTCGCTTGGTCCTGCGGGTCGGGCAACGCGATCCGCGGCAACGCCATCCAGAGCCTCGTCGGCGCGGTCGGCAACCACCCGATCTGGCTGGATCGGGGCGCCCGGGGCAACGTCGTGGAGGGGAACCGGGTGTGGGCGCCCGGAACGCTCAAGGACGACGGGTCCGGCAACTCTTGGCGCGACAACCCGATCTCGTCGTCCCGGTTCTCGGCCTTTGAGGAGGCGGTCGCAACGATCCGTGCGGAGGCGGAGCGTCTGGGGGGCTGGCCCTCCGCGGACGGGGGCTGAGCGATGGACGGCCTGGCTCCCATTCTGGGTCCCGCGTGGGTGGAGGCGGGGCAGACGATCGCCCAGGCCGCCGGCGCCGTGGTTCGGGGGCAGCTCTCCGCGATCCTCGCGCGCCGCGTGGGAACTCTCGCGGGAGAGGACCCCGAGGAGCTGCACCAGATGCGCGTCGCCTGCCGAAGGCTGCGCACGGCGGTGGGTCTCTTTCGGCAGTGGCTTCCGGAGGAGGCCGAGCGGCTGCGGGAGGAGGCGGGCTGGCTCGGCTCGGTGCTCGGTCCGGTGAGGGACGCCGACGTCCAGCTGGAATCGCTGAAGGGTCTGCATCCCACTTGGCCCGAGGACGTTCTGCCGGGCGCGGAGGCGTTTCTCGGCTGGATCGCGTCCGGGAGGGAGGAGGCGTTCGGCCGCCTGCGGTCGGAGCTGACGTCGGACCGGTGGAGGAGGTTCGCCGAGCTGGCCCTCGCGTTCGTGCGCCAGGGTGCTCCGGCCGAGGGGCCGCCGGTCGAGGAGGCCGGGGCGGCCGTGATCCGCAAGCGGTACCGAAGGGTCCGGAGGCTCGTGAAGGGCCTGGACCCCGACCAGCCCGACGAGTCGTTCCACGCCACCCGCATCGCGGCGAAGAAGGCGCGGTACGCCATGGAGTTCTTGGCGCCGGTGTTCGGACCCGAGTCTAGGGCCTGCGCCAAGCGTCTGGCCGATCTGCAGGACCACCTCGGCCTGTTGCAGGACCGAGCGGTGGCGAGGGGCTGGCTGAAGGCCGCCCAGAACGATCTGCCGGAGCACGCGTTCGCCCTCGGCATTCTCTCCGGCTGGTTCCAGGCGGAAGCCCGCGCCCTCAAGCAGGGCGTCCGGCATCGATGGAAGCCCGTGCGGGAGGCTTGGCGGCGCCTCGAGCGGAAGCTCCCAGAGCCGGAGCAACGGCCTCCGGACCTGCCGGAAGGATCGGTATAACCCGCCCATGCCTTCTCCCGAAGAGGTCCGCGCCCGGTTTCCCTCTCTCGCCGCAGGGTTCGCCTTTCTGGACAACGCCGGTGGGGCTCAGGTGCCCGGCACCGTGGCGGACGCCGTGCGGCGCTACATGGAGGAGACCTACGTGCAGGTTGGGGGCCGGTATCCCCAGTCCCTGCGGGCCACCGACACGGTCGAGCGAGCCCGGGAGTTCACCGCGATGCTCATGGGCGGACAGGGCGGGGTCGTGGCCTTGGGTCCGTCGACCTCGGTCCTTTTGCGGCACTTGGGCGACGCCATCGGGCTCACCCTGAGGCCGGGCGACGAGCTCGTGGTTGCGGAATCGAACCACGAGGCGAACATCGGACCCTGGGTGCGGCTGGAGCGTCTCGGCGCGAAGGTGGTCTGGTGGCAGCCGGACCCGGACACCGGGCTGTTGCGGGCCGAGGACCTGGACGGCCTGCTCACCGACCGGACGAGGGTGGTCGCCCTGCCGCACGCCTCGAACATCCCCGGCGAGGAGGAGGACCTGGCCGGGGCGGCCGCCCGAGCCCATGCCGCCGGAGCGCTCGTCGTCGCCGACGGGGTGGCGTACGCTCCGCACCGGCGCATGCGGGTGGCCGACTCTGGCGCCGACTTCTACGCCTTCTCCTGCTACAAGGTGTTCGGGCCGCATCTGGCCGCACTCTGGGGCCGGCGCGAGGCGATGGAGGGCCTCGCCGGGCCGAACCACTTCTTTCTGCCCAAGGAGCCGGTGAGCCACCGCTGGGAGCTGGGCGGCGTGGACCACGAAGCCTGCGCGGGATGGCTGGAGGTGGCCGGACACCTGGCCTTCCTCGCCGGACGGGAAGTCTGCGACGCGGCCGCCCTGGATGCCGCCTACAAGGAGATCCGGCGCCTGGAGGCCGAGCCGATGGCGCTGCTGCTCGACTTTCTGAAGGCGAGGCCGGGCGTGTCCATCGTCGGTCCGCGCTCCCTAGGTCCGGGCCGGCTTCCCACGGTGTCGTTCGTCTCGCGGCGCGTCGCCAATCGCGACCTGGTGGATGCGGCGGCCAGGGCAGGCCTAGGGATCAAGCACGGGCACTTCTACGCCTACCGGCTGATGGAATCCTTGGGCTTGGAGCCGAACGAGGGGGTGACGCGGGTGAGCCTCGCGCACTACAACACGGCCGCCGAGGTGTCCAGGCTGTGCGAGGCGCTGGACCCTCTGCTCGGCTGAGCGCGCTCACCCAGGACCTCCCGGACCTTGCAGAGGACCCGCTCGGCGGACGCCACCACGTCCTCGGTGCCCTGAACCACCACGTTCGCCAGGCGGATCGTCGGCAGAACGTGCAGCCGGAACATGGGCGCGACGTGACCGGAGAACCGTTCGATGACCTCAACGGGAGTTCTTCCGCGCTCCAGGACGTCTCGGGCCAGCCGCCTCTGGAGGCAAACGTCCTCCGGGGTGTCGACGAACACCCGAACGTCGCAGAGACCGACAACCTGCGGGTGGCACAGGGCGAAGAGCCCCTCCACGATGAGGAACGGGCTGGGAACGACCGTGTGCGTCTCGGCGAACCGCGTGTGGCGCGTGAAGTCGTAGCGGGGAGCCTCCACGCTCTGGCCGGCCAAGAGGAGCTCCACGTGCCGGACGAGCAGCTCGCTCTCGATCGCATCCGGGTGGTCGAAGTTCACCTTGCAGCGCTCTTCGAACGGGAGGTGGTCCAGACGGCGATAGTAGTCGTCCGTTCTCAGGATGGTGCAGGGGAGGAGATCCGCGACCGCCCTCGCGAGGGTCGTCTTCCCCGAGGCGGTTGCACCCGCGATGGCGATCGCAAGCCGGTCCACGGGACTTCAGGATACCCCTCGGGTCGGGTGACAGGCCGGCCCCTGTTCAGAAGGGGGTGGTCGGGATGAGAGGATTTGAACCTCCGACCTCTGCGTCCCGAACGCAGCGCTCTACCAAGCTGAGCCACATCCCGACGTTCGCCACGAAGGCGTCTCGGTTGTACCAAACCGACGCCGCCGCCGTCAACGGGATAGGATACCCGAAGGGACCGGCGAGATTGCGGAAAATCGCGGGAACCCCGCCGGATGGGCGGCGTCCTGAGTGCGAATCTCCCAAGCGGAGGAGGCACCATGAAGAAACTCACGACGATCGCCACTCTCGTTCTCTTCGCTCTCGCGACGACCACCTTCGCCCAGGGCCCCGGGACCGGCATCTGCGACGGCACGGGCAAGGGCGGCGGCTACCGCTTCCAGGCCGGCAACGGGCAGGGCAACGGCAACGGCCAGCGGATCCGCGAGCGCAAGCGCGACGGCACCTGCGGCGGAGGCCAGCAGCAGAACCAGAACCGCAACCGGAACGGCAACGGGAACGGCGGCAAGCGGATGGGCGGCAGGTAAACCGCCAACGGTCCGCACAACGGCGGGGAGCCCGGCGGAGCGCCGGGCTCCCCGCGTCGCTGGGCCGGCATCCCGTGGGTAGGATGCGCCCATGCAGGCGAGGATTCCGCTCAAGCTGTTCGCGCTGGCGTGGCTGGGTCTCGCGTCGGCGGCCTCCGCGGCCCCGCCCGGCTTGACGAAGATCTTCGGGGACCCTCCTCCTGCGGCCCGCCCATGGGTGTACTGGTTCTGGCTCAACGGCAACGTGACCAAGGAGGGGATTACGGCGGACCTCGAGGCGATGGCGAGGGTGGGCATCGGCGGGGTCCTCCTCATGGAGGTCGATCAGGGAGCGCCAGCGGGTCCGGTGTCCT
This sequence comes from uncultured Fimbriimonadaceae bacterium, assembly GCA_937961665.1. Taxonomy (GTDB): domain Bacteria; phylum Armatimonadota; class Fimbriimonadia; order Fimbriimonadales; family Fimbriimonadaceae; genus UBA8783. Next base: position 112 of record CALGMO010000001.1, on the reverse strand, counting down.
TCGCCGGACCGCTTTGGCGCGAGATGTTCCGGCACGCGTGCCTAGAGGCCGATCGGCTCGGTCTGCAGGTGAACATGAACGACGATGCCGGCTGGAACGGCAGCGGCGGACC